>JBBSSJ010000126.1:0-13065 GCA_038242095.1 Cytophagales bacterium | reverse complement strand
CTCCTCAGCTACTCGCTACCCAAATTACAAAGCGTGGAGGTCCATGGCGATCTAACCGCTAAGCTTGAAGGCATGAGCGAAGACCAACTAAATACTCTGATCGATCACATTCTAACTACAAACACGAAATGAGCCAATCCACTGTCTATGTCGAAATTCTGACTAATGACCCGCTGCACCGGGCTGTCATTCAAAGGGCCATTACCGCCAATGACCGTCAGGCTATGCTGGCCATCAAAGGCCGCTTAGACTGGCCTATACATTACGTAAGAAATTGGTTTGCGTACGGATTGCTGGACCAGAAAGGATCCGTAGTAATCTACGCCCCCTCCACCCGGCGGGACATGCTCAAAATGATGCAGGCAAATCAGATTCAAGCCTCGGAACTCTACCCCACCCCAGCCGATGACTTGTACGAAAACCTGATGCCCAGGTAAAAAGCCAGGGCTCACAAACCTTAAACCATCTTTCAATTATGATCCGACTCAAACAAATCCGCGATGTTGCCGTATCGGCACTGCTTCACGAAAGGCTTTTTCATACCTCCCTCTTCAATACGCCGGGCGAGGATATGCCCCACGATCTGGCAAACCTGTATTGGGATGCCGCCAAGATTAACGCCCAGGCGACCAACCTCGTTTCAGTGCTCAATAAATTACACGAAATGCTGACCGACTTCGAGCGGGGCGACCTTGATAAGTACATAGACCAGCACACCAAGTTTTTAGAGGAAGGGGGTGAGGTCTTTGATCCGTATGAGGATCTGGAATATACCCTGACTACTCCCTATTCCATCCATGCCCTTCCCGAAACCATCGTGCAATACCGGGAACTGCTGTTTTTCGCTGAAACCCATTCGCAGCGAAAAAAGAACGAGCATAAGGCGTTCAAATCATTTTTCTCAGGCTTGGAGACGCACTACACCAGGACGGATGAGGAAGGTAATAGGGTACTGATCAACGAAAGCCAAATTGACGAAGACACCAAACTCCACTTGGAAGCAAACCGGGAAATCCGGCACATCGAAACGGAACACTGCCTCGACAATTACAACCTCTGGTACCTGAAAATGAAAAGAGGCATTTCGGAGCGCAAACCATTCTCTCAACTGCTGACGCTCTTTAAATAGGGTGATTACTATGTAGTCACTTTTGGGCCTCTCCTTTCCCTCATCCCATTAGTTATAGAGCAAAACCTTACTTCTACTAGATATGAATACAGAGAAAGAAAATACAGTCAAATTGACCGATAAGCAAAAAAGGTTCGCAGACGAATACCTGATCGACCTCAACGCGACGCAAGCGGCCATACGGGCCGGATACAGCGCCAAAACAGCCAACGAGCAAGGGTCTCAATTACTAAGTATTACTAAGGTGCAAGAGTACATTGCCGAACGGAAATTCAGACTCAATCAGCAGCTCGAAAACAAATTTCTGATCTCCAAAGAAAGAGTGCTACAAGAGTACGCCTATCCCGGCTTTTCAGACCTCAGGGGTTTCTTTAATCCCGATGGCAGTGTGAAGGCCATCACCGAGCTAAGCGATGAGCAGGCGGCATGTCTGGCCTCCATAGAAGTGCATGAGCAGTTTACTCACGTTGATGGAAAGAAGGTACCCAGTGGCGTGATCAAGAAAATCAAGGTCTGGGATAAGTTGCGGGCGCTGGACAGCATAGTGAAGGTAATGGGATATAATGCACCCATTAAGCAGGATCACACGACCAACGGGCAACCGCTGGAAGCAAACAAATCCGATACAATCGATTACAGCAAACTCTCGGATGAGGTTTTAATGGCCATAATCGAGGCTTCCAAATGACAGATAAAGCTGATTCACCTCGACGCACTCACCCACGTTCGCCAGCAAACCATAATACAAACCGAGATTGCCCGTAATACGGGGTACCTCATTACAATCGAAAGCCACCTCCGCGAAATGAAGGAAAGCGACCCGATACGGGCGCCGGGCAGGATTGGGCCGAGATAAGATATTTTTTAAGTTAATCTATTGAAAGTCAAGGCAAAAATTTAATCACACCATTTTTCGAAAAAGTTTCCCAGCGGACACAAGCTACCGTTTATATAAAATAACTAGAATAAGAAGTAAATCTGGTCTTATATTTGTTCTTATTGAGAAAAATGGAAAGCAAGATCATGTCTGAAGAAAAAAACATACACAATAACCAAGAAACGCAATTGAATGAACAGGTGCAAACGGCGATGGCATCTCCGGCTGTACCTAAAATTTATGCTAACGGTTACATTATTGGTCAAACAGTTTCTGACAGTTTCATACTATTGCAACAGAATGGACATCCTATTTCCATACTGAATCTCTCCTTCACAGCCGCAAAAAGCCTTTCTATCGGGTTAAAGAATATGATAGAACAGCTTGAAAGTGATACAGGGCAAAGCATAATGACAACAGATTTGATTAAGAGCAAAACGCAACAATGATAGGATATAACGTTCTTTCTGCTGATTTATCGATAGAAAATCAGACAGGCAAAGGTTTTGAGGTCAAATCCTCATTGATTAACCTCTATACTTGGTTAAGTGGATTTAGCGGTAATATATTAAAGAGCTTCGGGGAAAGAGGGTTAGACTATGGAAAATTTCAAACATCCATTGACAGTCTTGCCACTCTGGAACCTGGCTGGGATTATGGAGAAGGTGAATCAATAGCTTCTAATGTATTGCAAAGTGCCAAGCAGATCGGTGATTCAATTGGATTATCTGGCTTGTGGCCTGAAGTTCATCCAACATCAGAAGGGGGTATTACGCTTATTTATGGACAAGGCGACATGTTTTTAGACATCTGCATTAGAAATGATCTTTCATTATCTCTTACTATTGAAAAAGGCAAGGGTTTTGAATACGAAACAATATTGGAAGAAGAGCACATACCCCTCGAAGAAATTGATCAATATTATATTAAGTTACGATTAGGAGAGTTTATATGTCCCTCATCAGAACCATTCATTTTAAAAAATACAGTGAAACCAAGCGAAGATTTACCAGTGATGTATTTAAAAATTTTCACGGAGGGATCTCAGTTTTCGACTCAGAGTGCGCAACAGGTGTCACACCTTTGGGGCCATGTGCCCACATCATACAATTTTATAACAGCACCGTAGGAAACCCTATTGCCTTTTGGAAAATAGATGCTGATCAACTGATAGATTATTTTAAGGAGAAAGGTTTATCCGTAGAACTCAAACCGTCTCAAAGCACAACAGGTGATGAGTGTCATTATGACATCCAAGGACTTAATGATAAAGATGCAAAAAGATTTTATGAAGCATTTTGTAAACCACCGTGTCTTTATGTTTGTGAAAACGGCTCAGCCTCAGAGATATTAAGTGACGACTATGGAAAACTTGCTTTGATATACCAATCGTTATAAAGCCTGCTTTTCAATATCTAGTTTACAGAATCTTGAAAAACCAAACGGCTACTATTGTAATGATAGTAGCCGTTTGGTTTTTGATTTGCAAATGATCATCATCGAACGGTCTGCCAGTGGCTATCTGGCTGAGTTAGTTAGGACTCTGCTTGAATACGCAGCAGATGTATATTTAAGCAGAGCCCTATTACTTTGGTTGACTTTCTAACTATATGAGCCCATGTGAACAGGTTGTGGACAATATGTTGGCTTGTCTGTTGGCTAAAAATAAATTAAGCACCTAACGAATTAACGCTAAGTGCTTAGTTATCAACGTGGGCCCACCTGGAATCGAACCAGGCACCTACTGATTATGAGTCAGTTGCTCTAACCGAATGAGCTATAGGCCCAACTCTTGACGAGTTTGAAAGGCAAAAATAGTAGTTCCGATTCTTAACACCAAGCGTGTTAGATAATTGTTTAACTGGGTAATCGTGTAATTGTATTTTTGGATATGTTTATTTGTAGTAAAATCGGTTAGCCTGTTGTTTTAACTATCAGTACTTTCGACAGTTCAACGATTACATCCCTACACGATTAAACAAGATTTTGAATAAGCGTAAAATACTCAACGACCCCGTTTACGGCTTTATCACCATTCCGTCGGAATTGCTGTTCGATTTGGTGGAGCATCCTTACTTTCAGCGGCTTCGGCGAATTCGGCAGTTGGGCATGGCGGATTTGGTGTATCCGGGAGCACTGCACACGCGCTTTCACCACGCGCTGGGTGCGATGCACCTGATGTGTCTAGCGTTGAAGACTTTGCAGGAAAAGGGCCACCTGATTTGGGACCCGGAGTGCGAGGCGGCGCAAATCGCGATTCTTTTGCACGACATCGGCCACGGACCGTTCTCGCACGTCTTGGAAAAGACCCTGATGAGGGGCATCCCGCACGAGGAACTTTCGCTGCTGCTGATGAAAGACCTGAACCGACAGTTCGATGGGCGGCTGGATTTGGCCATTCAAATGTTCGAAGGTACCTACCCGCGCCCGTTTTTCCATCAGCTTATTTCCAGTCAACTCGACATGGACCGTATGGACTATCTCAACCGCGACTGCTTCTACACGGGCGTGGCAGAAGGTACCATTGGCGCGAGCCGGCTCATCAAAATGCTGGATGTCTATAAGGATGAACTGGTGGTGGAAGAAAAGGGGTTGCTCAGCATCGAGAACTTCCTGAATGCCCGCCGCCTGATGTACTGGCAGGTGTACTTGCACAAAACGTCCCTTTGTGCCGAAGCCATGCTCACGCAGACCATCCGCCGAGCCCGTGACCTGACGGAGCAGGGAGCGGATCTGTACGCCTCGCCCGATCTGGGCTTTTTCCTGCGCTACCGTTCCACACTGGCAGATTTTCAGAAACAGCCAGAACTGTTGCAAACCTTCGTGCGACTTGACGACTACGACGTGTGGGGGGCCATCAAGGCCTGGGCTCGGGAAAGCGACCCGGTGCTGTCGACGCTCTGCCAGCGGCTGCTGAACCGCCGTCTTTTCAAGATTCAGTTGCTTGATGCGCCGCCAACCGAGTCGCTGCTGGCCAAACTGCACGAAAATCTGAGGACACAGGGCCTGGACGACGCCGAGGCTTCGTATTTTATGGTACAGGGGCAAACCACCAACTCGGCTTACGTGGCGGGCGAAGACCAGATTCGCATTAAAATGAAGGATGGCCGCGTACTGGACATCACCGAGGCATCGGAATTACCCACGATTCAGGCCCTCAGCAAGATTGTCCGCAAGTATTACGTAAGTTGGGCTAAAACTGTATCTTTGCCCGCGTAAATGTACCGCTGGAAATAGGGTTTTTGCTGCGTTATCGAGCAAAAATTGGCAGGAGATGCCCCGTTAAGGTACTAGTCCGGGTCTTTTTAAAATACTATGGAATTTACTGTCGGGCAGATCGCCCAGTTATTACGCGGAACGGTGGTGGGCGATGCCTCGGCCGTAATCTGCTCTGCTGCCAAAATCGAAGAAGGAGCGCCCGGATGTATCTCTTTTCTTGCCAATCCAAAATACGAACCTCATCTGTATACCACCCAGTCGACGGCTGTGCTGGTGAACCAGGGATTTGAACCCAAAAAGGACGTTTCGACCAATCTGATTTACGTCGAGGAGGCTTATTTGGCATTTACCAAACTGCTGGAAGAATACCAGAAATTCACGCAACAAACCCGTATCGGAGTCGAACAGCCCAGCTTTTTGGGCGAAGGCAGCCTGGTAGGGGCGGACGGCTATCGGGGTGCTTTCTCGTACGTTGGTAAAAACTGCACGATTGGGGCGCGTGTAAAGATATATCCTCAAGCTTACATCGGTGACCGGGTGACGATCGGCGACGACACGATAATTCACCCCGGTGTGCGCATTTATGATAATACCGTGATCGGGAATCAATGCACGGTTTTTGCCAATAGCGTCATCGGCGGGGACGGCTTTGGCTTCGCGCCCCAACCCGACGGTACTTACAAAACTATTCCGCAGTTGGGAAACGTAGTCATTGAAGACCACGTGCGTATTGGTTCCAACACCACGATTGACTGCGCCACGATGGGTTCGACCATCATCCGGGCGGGTGTCAAGATCGATAATCTCGTGCAAATCGCCCACAATGTCGAGGTGGGTAGCAACACCGTTATTGCCGCCCAGTCAGGAATCTCCGGTTCCAGTAAAATTGGCGAAAACTGCATCATCGCGGGTCAGGTGGGTATCGCGGGTCACCTTACGTTGGCCAACGGTACCAAAGTCGGAGCGCAGTCGGGAGTCGGAAAAAACATTAAGAAAGAAGGACTCTCGTTGAGCGGCTCACCTGCCTATGAACTGAGCGCTCATTTGCGCGCCCAGGCCTTCGTACGCAATTTGCCCAAAATAGAAAAACGAATTCAGGATTTGGAAAAAGAGAAGGCGAATGAAACCGATGAAGATTTGACAACTTTATAAAACGTGACAAATCTATCTCGCAAAAGAGCCTACAGCATAAAGCTTACAGCCAAGAGCTTCTTCCTATAGAACATGAACGAAAAACAACAAACCATAAAAAAAGCGGCGTCGGTTTCGGGCGTGGGGCTGCATACCGGCGTGGTAGCGACCATGACTTTCCTGCCCGCCCCCGCCAACCACGGCTACAAGTTTCAGCGCGTGGACCTGCCCGGTCAGCCCATCGTGGATGCCGATGTCGATAATGTCGTGGATCTTTCACGCGGTACGACCATCGAGCAAAACGGCGCCCGAATCAATACCGTCGAACATACGCTGGCTGCCCTGGTCGGCTTGCAGATCGACAACGTGCTGATCCAGCTCGACGGCCCCGAGCCTCCGATCATGGATGGCAGTTCAATTAAGTTTATCAATGCCCTGGAAGATGCGGGGCTGGAAGAGCAGAATGCCTACCGCAACTATTTCGAGGTACCCGAGTACGTGCATTACGTCAACGCCGAGAAAGATATCGAGATGGCGGCCATGCCGCTGACCGACTACCGGCTGACGGTGATGGTGGACTACAATTCCAAGGTCATCAACAGCCAGCACGCCTCGCTGAACGACATGACGCTCTTTAAGGAAGAGATCGCGTCTTGCCGCACGTTCTGCTTTCTGCACGAACTAGAAGCGCTTTATAACCAAAATTTGATCAAAGGGGGCGACCTTACCAATGCCATCGTTATCGTAGACCGGCAGGTGAAGGAGGGCGAACTGGACCATCTGGCCACATTACTCGACAAGCCTAAGGTAAGCGTGGACGAATCGAAGGGCATTTTGAACAACGTCGACCTGCATTTTCCCAACGAAATGGCCCGTCACAAGCTGCTGGATTTGGTGGGCGATCTGGCGCTCGTCGGTCGTCCGCTCAAAGCGCAGATTCTGGCGGCAAGGCCCGGCCACGCGGCCAATGTGGCTTTGGCTAAAAAGATCAAGAAGCTGATGAAAGCCGCTAAAGACGGCGTGCCGCAGTACGACCCTAACAAGCCGCCGGTTCTGGACATTAACCAGATCGCCAACTTGTTGCCGCACCGGTATCCGTTCCAGATGATTGATAAGATCATCGCCCTAGACGAGAAAAGCGTGGTGGGTACTAAGAACGTGACGATGAACGAGCAGTTTTTCCTCGGACACTTTCCCGGCAACCCCGTCATGCCCGGCGTGATGCAGCTGGAAGCGATGGCCCAAACGGGCGGCATTCTGGTGCTGAGCACCGTACCTGATCCCGAAAATTACTGGCCCTACCTGATCGGCATCGATAACTGCCGCTTCCGCCGCAATGTGGTACCCGGCGACACCGTTATTTTTAAGTGTGAATTCACCTCCCCGATGAAGCGGGGCATCGTCAAAATGAGCGGACGCGGCTACGTGAGCGGACAACTCGTCTGTGAAGCCGACATGATCGCCAGCCTGGTCAAGAAAAAATGATACAGCCCCTAGCCTACATTCACTCCGAATCCAAAATCGCCCGCAACGTGGTCGTCGAGCCGTTTGCCATGATCCACAAGGACGTGGAGATCGGTGAAGGTACTTGGGTGGCCTCCCACGCGGTGATTAACGAAGGCGCGCGCATCGGCAAAAATTGCCGCATCTATCCTGGCGCGGTCGTTTCGGCCATTCCGCAGGATTTGAAATACAACAACGAGTACACGCTCACCTTCGTGGGCGACAACACCACCATCCGGGAGTACGCCACCATAAGCCGAGGTACCGAGGAGCACCGGAAAACGGAGGTCGGCAGCGATTGTCTCATCATGGCCTACGCTCACATCGCCCACGATTGCATTATTGGCAACAACTGTATCATTGGCAACAATGTGCAGATGGCAGGTCACGTCCACGTCGGCGACTGGGCCATTGTGAGCGCCATCAGCGCTGTGCACCAGTTTGTCAAGATTGGCCCCCACGCCTTCGTCTCCGGCGGCTCGCTGGTGCGTAAGGATGTACCACCCTTCACCAAAGCCGCCCGCGAACCCATTTCCTACGCGGGCATCAATTCAGTGGGACTGCGGCGGCGCGGCTACTCCAATCAGCAAATCGCCGAAATTCAGACCGTTTACCGCTACATCTACATGAAAGGTCTCAACAACTCCGACGCCCTCAACCAAATCGAACTCGAACTACCGCCCTCCGACGAGCGCGACGAAATCGTGAACTTCATCCGCACCTCGGAGCGGGGCATCATGAAAAGCCCTCTGCAATTTGGTGAGCATCATGATCATGAGTAATTGTTGTTTCCATAGAAAATATTTTACTATCTTCTCAACAAGAAGTACTCTACGGCTCATCTGATACGGCTATATCCAAGCAATTATCTCGGTGGGAGCGGACGGGGATTATTCGTAAGATAGCGCCTCGCTTGTACACTGCAAACCTGGAAGACCCGCCGGTGGCCATTGTTCGGAGAAACCTATTCGGAATTCTGGTACATTCGTGTCCGAGAGCGATACTGAGCCACCGATCAGATTTGGAGTTTCAGCCTACGGCCACCGGACAAATCTTTCTGACCTATAAATACACGCGCATGGATGCGTCCATACGCCACAGCCTACGGAGTATAGTATTTCACTCACCACGAATTTGAATATCAAAAAGACTCCCCGTCCATATTCTGGACGGGGAGTCTTCTCTACTGCCGCCGCTCACAGGCAGCAGCGCTGGATTATTTTTTTGTCACTTTCCAGACAACGCCGGTACCTGGCTGGTAGGCGTAGGGAGGCTTCTGGCTCATGTCTATGGTCACCACGCCGTAATCGACGATGTACATGGCACCATCGGGTCCGAAGCGGAGGCCGAACGGACGCTCGATTCCAGCCCCCGCGATGCCCTGCTGGGAAGCTGGTCCGGGTCGGGTATTGCGGACGAAAGGCTCTACCTGCCCGTTGGCGGGATTGACCATCACCACCTGGCTACCGGCGGGGATTTTGCGCCGTAGCGGGTTCGTGGGGGGGGCCAGGTCGCCCCATTCGGCCACAAAAAGTTTTCCTGCCATACTTCCCCAGGAGTCGGGTGCCACGTCCAGCATGCTGGGCGAGGAGTTGATCTCGTGCTTGCCGAGTACCACCGAAGGATCGGGGGCCGTCAGGCCGCTGGCCTGGTGGTCGATCACAAAACCCAGATTCTTGCCTTGGGGTACTCCATTGACTACCACCAGCGCCTGTAGGGAGTCGGGCGTTTCATAGGCGGGGTTGGTGAGGGGCTTGCGTTCAGCCGAATAGTCGGGTATGCCGTACCACATACCTTTATTGATGCGTAGGGTCACATCTGCTTGGTCGTTGACTGGCCTGGACCCCCGCACGTCGTAGCCGTTTTCAGCACCGTACATGGCCCCGGTCTTCTTGTCCCAGGCGATGCCGATCAGGTTTCGGAAGCCCCAGGCGTGGGTTTGTATGGTGCCCATGGCATTCTTGGGATCAAAGGAAAGAATGGCTCCACCGCACAACTTGGCGCCCTTGATGACCTGACCGGGGGTGGAAGGTGTGCTGAAAGGCAGAAATGCACCCGTAAGCACCATGTCGTCGGGATCGGGGGTCCTGAAATCGGGCGACTTGAAATTCATGCCTGTGAGTACGATGTCCTGGCAAGGCGTAGTGTGGACATTGGGGCTTTTCATTATCCAGGGTGCGATAGACAGATCGACGACGCCGGCGTTGCCCGCTGGCCCCACGGCTACGTACATCCGGCCGTCGGGACCCATCCTGATGTCATTGATCTGGTGCTCGGCCTGACTGTCCACGATGCCCTTGAAAAGCAACTGAACCTGTCCGTCCTTCGTCACGCGGGACACCGCCCCGGTTAAGTCGTCGGCCCGGTGCGTGATGTAGAAGGCCCCGTCGTACCAGGTGATTCCCACCACGGAGGGATTGATTCCCTTGTCGGTCAGGTTCACCACTTCCGTGGCGGTTCCGTCCTTGATTTGTACAATGCGGAGTGGCGCACGCTTTTCGGGCAACAGGCCCCCTCCCGCTTCCAGCACATACATATTGCCCTGGTCGTCCCAGGTCAAGCTCGATGGCAGCTTCAGCCCATCCGCCACCTTTTCAATCTTGAATCCGTCGGGCAACTGGATGCCGGGATAAGCGGTTTCATTATCAGGAAACAGATGGTCGGTGCACCCAGTAAGCAGCAGAGTGGTTATAAACAGCAACAGGGGAAACGTGGCCCCTTTTGACCGCGCACGCTTTGCCGGGCGGGCCATTACCAGATTTTGTCCATTTTTTTTCATAATCAATTCGTTTTAAAGGACTAAAAGTGTGAAAATTAGAGAAATGCGTAAGAAATATGACAAGCCTCTCTTCGATCCCCGGCTATAATAACGCCACGACTATTGGTCAGTAATAGGGAATTATACAAACAGAAACCCAGTCTCTCCCGGAATAGCTCAGGAGAAACTTGCCAAAAAGATTAGGGGAAATATTGTTAAAATTAAAGGGAAGTGGGAAACGGCGAACAATCAGAACGTTACGCCATTTCAATTTTTCTAAAAAAAATCGTGCCAATTACCAATAAAATCTCTTACTCCGGACGCCCAGAAATCCGCGCCCCAAGGTTTTCCGTGATGCCCGACGATGTATCATTCACATATTGGACATCGGTAACCTCGTCGGTCAATTGGATGGCCGCCAGACCCAAAGTCCCACAGTGGGCAGAAGTTTCCTGCTTCCTGTCTCGTTTAACTTCCTGTCTCCTTATTAATCCAGGTAGATGCCGTCCCAAACCAAACGATCGTCCCGCCCAGCAGCGCCATGTTCATCTGGTTTTCCGTCAGTACGTCGGTGAAGAAAAGAATTGGCGCCAGCAGCACTGCCAATATGGACAAATAGGAAATTATTTTGACAATGCTCATATTTTTTTCTGTAAAAACTTACTGAATATCAAATACAAAGCGCCACAAGCAAGCCAGGCGGGCAGCGTTAGGAAAGACAGAAAAACGCCCCCAAAAGCGGAAATAGAATAAAACACGGCCATGCTGATCAGCCAAGCCAACAGCACGGACACGTTAAAGTTGATGCCCGATTTTTCGGCGTAGTTTTGAATAATCCCCGCTCTCCCGGCAAAATAGTGGTCGAAAACGATAATGGCCCCGATGGGTGCCAGGATGAAGCCGTACAAAGCCACGAAGCCCAATAACTGCATGGCAAAGGCTGGAAACAGTCCGGCCACCGTAGCCACTGCGCCCGCGATCATCGTCACCCGCGCCGTGGAAAGTTTGGGCGCGATGGCCTGAAACGCCAATCCAGCTCGGTAGATGGTTGGGTTGGCGGTCGTCCAGCCCGCCACGACTACGCAAATGAGTCCGGCAATGCCGACGGCCTGATAGGCCATCGGGCCGGGGGCTACGGGCGGGGCTTCTCCCGCCGCCAGCATGACCTGAGCGTCACCCGAGCGAATGTACAACGCGTAGAGCAGGCAGGCGCAAATCCAGGCCAGATAATGCCCTACGTACATACCCGCCGCCGTAGTCCAGCCCGAACTGGCTTTTTTGGCGTAGCGAAACACCGACAAGTCCGACATGCCGATGTGCATGGCGGCGTTGCAAAACCACGACCACATGACTACGTGCCAGAAGGTATACTTGATCTGACCGGGAAAGGGCTCGCGGCCTTCGCCGAAAATATTCCAGAAATCGGCAAAAGAAGCGACGCCCAATCCCTTCAAAGCCACCACGCCGCAGGCCAGGAAGATGAGTACCATCCAGGGCGAGGCGATGTTAGCGAACTTGGAAACGGTATCGTAACCCCGCGCGGCGATCACCGAAATGACCGCCCCAATCGCCAACACGACGATTATCCAGGTCGCGCCGTTGGGCGTGGTGTCTGTTAGCTTCGGCATTTCCATGTCGAACGGAATGCCCACCGCCGTGGCCGAGACGGTGATCATGGCTCCCGCCAAGAAGCAGAAAAGCACGCCATTGGCTAGATTGTAAGCTGTCACCAAGCGACGACCGCAAATTTTTTCGAGTTGATAGTACAACGTTAGGCGTACATCGGTGGCGACGGCCGCAGTGAGGTACCGCCAGCAAAGCACCGCCAGCAGATTGCCCAAAAACAGACCGACCAATAAATCGAACGCGCTGACACCCGCCGTCAGAAACAGCGGGCCAATCATGAATTCGGTGCCAGCGGCGTGTTCCCCGGCGTACATGCCCAGAAAACTCTTCCAGCCTTTCCAGGCGGAGGCGGGCACCGGCTCCCGCTCATATTCGCGAACTTCAACGGGAATTACAGGAACTTCGGGCGGCATAGAAAAAAGGGGAAAGGTTGAATGGTTAAGGGTAAAACCGTGGCGCCCCGTTGCAGTGAGGGGGGCGCGAATTTAGCTTTGCAAATGATTATGTATTCGAGTCGAAAGTCCGTTGACCGCTACGGGGCATTCCAGTTAACCGTTAACCGTTCACCATGAAAACTAACTCATAAGAAACACGATCATCGTCCGCGATCCGTGGGCGCCGAGTACCAGCGATTGCTCAATATCGGCGGTTTTGGAGGGGCCGGCCAGGAACAGACCAAAGCCATAATCGGCGTCGGCAATGCTGTCGTAAGCTTGATGCATAGTGGGGAAGATGTCTTTTTCGTTTAAAACGACGGCCAGATTTTGGGTAATGAAAGGGGCGACGCGCTGACCGAGTTGGGCTTCGGTGAGCCAGAGGGCG
>JBBSSJ010000125.1:0-13078 GCA_038242095.1 Cytophagales bacterium | reverse complement strand
TGGTTTTTGATAAGCATCCCTACGCCACGCCCACCGGGGGTAACAATTCTACTATCGAAAAAATCAGTCCGGCCGGAGCTGAAGAATTTTACAAGAAAAACTACACGACCGACCGTGCCGCGATCGCTATCGTGGGCGATTTCAAATCCGCCGACATGAAGAAACGCATCACGACGCTATTCGGTGATTGGAAGACGGAAAAATCAACCACCGCCAAAGTTTCAGCGCCTAAAATTGATTTTCCGAACAGCCGCGTGCTGCTGGTCAACAAGCCCGACGCCCGCGAAACCACTTTCCTCATCGGGGGCAAGGGCGTTGCCTACGATAATCCCGACTACGTGCCGCTGCTAGTGGTGAACACGATTTTAGGCGGGCGATTTACGTCCTGGCTGAATGATGCCTTGCGCGTCAACTCCGGCCTAACCTACGGCGCGAGCAGTCGATTCGGCCGTTACAAGCAAGGCGGGACGTTTTCTATCAGTACTTTTACCAAAAATTCGACCACGGTTCCCGCCATCGACCTGGCGTTGCACGTCCTCGACAGTTTGCACCGCACGGGCCTCAACGAGGAAATTTTGTCCTCCGCTAAAGCTTACGTGAAAGGCGATTTTCCTCCCAACTATGAGTCGGCGGGGGCATTGGCGGGACTGTTGACGGATATGTTTACTTACGGTTTTGATGAAAACTACATCAATACTTTCCAAACCAAAGTGGACGGTATGACGGTAGCGCAAGCCAACGACATCATCGCCAAGTACTTCCCGGAGAACAAGCTACAATTTGTATTAGTAGGCAAAGCTGACGAAATTCGCGAACAGGTGAAGAAGTATGGGCCAATTACGGAGAAGGAAATTAAGGAAGATGGATTTTAAGGAATGATAAGTGAGGAATGATGAATGATAACTGAGCTACTAACAAGCGATGAATTATTTACTAATAAAGATCTAATATCAAGATAATTGAGGAATCTCTCTTGCAAAAAATCCTCTCGATACTAATGCGTCGAGGGAATTTTTTTGCAATTAGAAATAACGAAAAAGCTTATGCGAATATTTCTTCTTGCATCTCTTCCAAATTCGGTAAAGTAATTTTTTCCAGGAGTTGGTTTTCTGCCAAATCGGCCCAGGTGTTGAGGTAGAGTACTACGTCGTCGCGGAAATTATGGCGGAGATGTCGCTTTTCTTTGGGAAGCTGTTCCAGAATCCGGCGGTCAGTTAGTCTTTCCAAATGATGCAGATCGTTGGTGGTCAGCCCGGCATTGATCATATCGGTGATGAGCAAGTCCATTGGCAAGCCGCTCGTAGGGCAATAATCAATAAGCTGCTCCTGCCACTCGCCGCGCCCGACGGCCAGGGCGTGTTTGTGAATTTCAGCCTTGGTGAGCGTCGTGATTTCCTGCGCCAGATTGCCGCAATTGCAGCTCCCCATGTGTCCCCACTGGTAGGGAGCGCCACTTTGCAGTTTGTTCGCAGTGCGCCGTAGCGCCGCGATAAGATCTAGATTAGCCATAATTTATATACTAATTTTTCAACCGAATTGTTTTGTTCAGGCGGTGGTCATAGCTTTGGCGAGTTCCACTAAATCTTTATCGTTCACTTCTTTTTTTACGTCGGCTACTTCCAGGAATCGGTCATATACTTCGTTGAGGGCTTCCTGCTCGTATATGAAACCCAGCAATTCCATGCGGTGCTTCAGCGCGTGGCGGCCGCTACGGGCGGTAAGAAGGATGTCCGATTTGTCCACGCCTACGTCGTGAGGATTCATGATTTCGTAGGTGTTGGCGTTTTTCAAAAAGCCGTCCTGGTGAATGCCTGAGGAGTGGGCGAAGGCGTTGCGGCCCACAATGGCCTTATTGGCCTGTACGGGCATCCGCATCATTTTGGATACGAGTTGGCTCGTCGGGTAAATTTTCGTAGCGTCTATTCCCGTCGTAAAACCGAGCTCTTTGTGGACTTTCATGGCCATCACCACCTCTTCCAGCGACGTATTACCCGCGCGCTCGCCGATGCCGTTCATGGTCACTTCCACCTGCCGGGCGCCTTCGCGGATACCGGCCAAAGAGTTGGCTGTCGCCAATCCGAGATCGTTGTGGCAATGAATCGAAATCGTAGCTTTATGCACGTTCTTGACATTCTCAAAAATGTACCGGATTTTCTCGCCGTATTCTTCGGGCAGGCAGTAACCCGTAGTGTCGGGAATATTGACCACCGTGGCCCCGGCTCCAATAACGGCTTCCACGAGCTTGGCCAGAAAAATCGGATCAGCGCGGCCCGCGTCTTCGCAGTAAAATTCCACATCGTCGATCAGATTACGGGCGTACTTGGTGGCGTCGATGGCGCGCTCAATGATTTTCTCGCGTGTCGTGTTGAATTTATGTTGAATATGAATATCGGAAGAGCCAATGCCGGTGTGAATCCTACCCCGTTGCGCAAACTTCAAAGCATCAGCCGCTACGTCGATGTCGCCCCGCACGGCGCGACTTAGCGCGCAAATCGTCGGCTCACGAACGGCTTTGGATATCTCAACTACCGACTGAAAATCACCCGGACTGGATAACGGAAAACCCGCCTCGATTACGTCCACGCCCAGTAGTTCGAGTTGTTTCGCCACCACGACTTTCTCTTCCGTGGTCAGTTGGCAACCCGGTACTTGCTCGCCGTCGCGCAGGGTGGTGTCGAAAATATAAACTCGCTGACTCATGTGAATTAGGGTTTTTGTAAACTTAGTTGAACTACGAAATTAACACTTTATGGGCAAATAAAAGCCCTTTCTCGGAGGAGAAAGGGCTTTTGGAATATCGAACCAAACCTTCCCCATTCGCTAGAAAGCGATTAGTAGTAGGTTGATAAGTTGAGAAGTAGCTGAATTGGTCATAAATCTAATCACAGCGAAAATTCGCTTCGCGTGATTTTCTTCCGCAAAGTAGGCGGAAGTTTTGAATTCTACAAATCGTTTTTATAAATACCTCAGTAATGCCTCTCCTGTGGCTTCCGTCCCCAGGATTTTACCCTTTGGCGTGTTGGCGTCGGCGATGTCGCGGGTTCGGATGCCGGATTTTAAAACCTGGTCGACGGCGTTGATGATCGCGTCAGATTCTTCTTTCAGGCCAAAAGAAATGTCCAGCAGCAATGCCGCCGATAGCACCGAAGCCATCGGATTGGCCACGCCCATACCTGTGATGTCGTGAGCCGAGCCGTGGATGGGTTCGTACACGCCGGTACCATCGCCAATAGAAGCGGAGGCCAGCATGCCCATCGAACCCGCGATTTGTGAGGCCTCATCGGTGAGGATATCGCCGAAGAGATTGGCCGTCACGACGACATCGAAGCGACGCGGATCTTTGATGAGCAACATCGCCGCCGAATCCACAAATTGGTGCTCCACCGTCACTTCGGGGTATTCCTTGGCCACGCGTTGCACGACTTCCCGCCACAGTCGGCTGGTTTCGAGTACGTTGGCTTTATCAACCGACATGAGTTTCTTGCCGCGCGTCATGGCAGCGTCGAATGCTTTGCGAGCGATGCGCTCCACTTCGTACACGCTATATTGCGCGATATCGTAGGCCGTGTTGCCGTCGTCCTTGCGACCTTTTTCACCAAAATAAATATCGCCCGTCAGCTCACGGAAGAACAGAATATCGGAGCCTTTCAGGATTTCGGGCTTGATGGAAGAGGCGGAAAGCAATTCCTCGAACAGCTTGATGGGTCTTAAGTTGGCGTACAAACCCAGTTCCTTGCGCATTTTGAGAAGCCCCTGTTCGGGCCGCACTTTCGCACTCGGATCGTTGTCGTACTTTGGGTGCCCCACCGCGCCGAACAGCACAGCGTCGGACGCTCGCATCTTTTCCAGCGTTTCGTCGGGCAGCGGATTACCCGTCGCTTCGATGGCCGCATGGCCGATCAACGCTTCGTCGTAAGTGAAGTCGTGGTTGAATTTCTCGGCGATGCGCTCCAATACTTTCTTACCAACGGCGGTAACTTCCTGGCCGATTCCATCGCCGGGGACTATTAGGATATGTTTTTTCATTTTTTTAAAGGTGCAAAGGTTCAGAGCGACAAAGCGACAAAGTTTATCGTTCGAGGCTAGGTAATTTGGTTGCAGATTTATTGTTTAAGTTTCAATTTTTGAATTAGACTTGACATCATTCTATCAATTTCCCGACTTTGGTTATATAGCTGGTCAAATTCAGTTTTTTGTAGATAATTTAAATTCGCTGCTATTTCAATTTGCGTTTGCAACTCGAAGAGCGAACCAAATGCGATTTGCAAAAAGCGAAGGTAATCTCCAAGGCTTCGTCGACCAAAACCTTCAGCGATATTACTGGGCACGGAAACAGCCGAACGGCGAATTTGGGAGGTAAGGGAAAACTGTTCTGATTTTGGAAAACTGGCTGTTGTCTGATAGATAGACGTTACCATAGCCATAGATTTTTGCCAAATCTGTAAATCGCGAAAAGTGTTGACTTCTGCCATACCTTCAAATACAATAGTACTTTGAACCTCTGTCGCTTTGTCGCTTTGGACCTCAGTCTTACAACAAATTCAACATCTTCTGCGTCGCCTGAATCGCCGACACCGTCTGATCCGAATCCAGCCCGCGCGTTTTCACGTCTCGCTCCCCAATCTTCCACGTAATAATCGTCTCGCAAAGCGCATCCGTTTTACCGCCCGGCGGAATGCGCACGGCGTAGTCCGTCAAAAGCGGTAGCTCGGTATCCAAACGTGCGTAAATTTTCTTTAAAGCATTCATAAAAGCGTCGTACTGCCCATCGCCTTGGGCGCTTTCTTCGAAAGTCGCTTCCCCGATCCGCACCGATAAAGTGGCCGAAGGTTTCAGACTCTTGGAATGCGTCAGCACATAATTCAGTACCGACACTTTTTCCGCGATCGCATCGCTGTCGAGTACGTCGGAAATGATGTAGGGCAAATCTTCCGGCGTGACTACTTCCTTGCGGTCGCCTAGCTCGATGATGCGCTGGGTAACTTTCTTTAAATCCTCGTCGCTAAGCGTAATGCCCAGGTCATGGAGGTTGTTCTCGATATTGGCCTTGCCCGAAGTTTTGCCCAAGGCGTAGAGCCGCTGCCGGCCGAAGCGCTCCGGCATCAACTTGCTGAAATAAAGGTTATTTTTCTTGTCGCCATCGGCGTGAATACCCGCCGTTTGGGTAAAAACGTTTTCGCCTACCAAAGGCTTATTAGCAGAAATCCGAACGCCCGAAAAGGTTTCAACCAGCTTACTTACCGGGTACAATGCCTTTTCATTTACCGAAGTTTTAACTTCCGGCATGAAGTCGTTCAGCACCGCAATGGTACTCGCCAAAGGCGCGTTACCCGCCCGCTCTCCCATCCCATTGACCGTCAGGTGCAGGCCGTGCGCTCCCGCTCGTACGCCTTCCAGCGCGTTAGAAACGCCTAAATCGTAGTCGTTGTGAGCATGAAAATCGAAGTGCTGGTCGGGGTAACGGTCCACGATAGACTTTACAAATTCGTAGGACTCGCCCGGCGTCAACACGCCCAGCGTATCGGGCAGCATGATGCGCGCGACGGCCTGGGTCGCCAAAAAATCAAGCGCTTCGAGGACGTAGTCACGCGAATTACGCATCCCGTTGCTCCAGTCTTCCAGGTACACGTTGACCGCAATACCCTCTTCCCGCGCCCGTTCCACGACTTGCCGAATATCCGAAAAGTGCTGGGTCGGCGTTTTTTTGAGCTGGTGCGTGAGGTGATTCAGCGAACCTTTGGTCAGCAGATTCATCACTTTTGCTCCGGCTTTCTGCATCCATTGGATAGATGCCTCACCGTCCACAAAGGTCAGTACCTCGATTTTATCCAGAAAACCGTGCTGCGTGGCCCAGTCGGTAATTTTCTTGACGGCCTGAAACTCCCCGTCCGACACGCGGGCGGAGGCCACTTCCAGGCGGTCTACTTTTACTTCTTGCAACAATAACTGCGCGATGGTCAGCTTTTCGGCGGCGGAAAACGACACGCCGCTCGTCTGTTCCCCGTCGCGCAGGGTCGTGTCCATTATTTCGATTGATCTCATCTTTGGGCTTTCAGCCGACGTTGGATGTTTGACGTTAGATATTAGATTTTCTTAATTCAAACATCCAATATCCAGCCGCACGGGCGGCCCCGGTCCAACGTCCAAAATCCACTAATACATACTCTGCTCCGCGAACGCACCGATTTCCTGCTTCATGGCGTGAAGGTAGTCGATGTCGTCATAGCCGTTCAGTAGGTTGTGCTTCTTATAGCCGTTAATATCGAATAACTCCTGCTCACCCGTAGCTGTGATGGTAATAGTTTGGTCGGGCAGACTCACTTCGAGTTGCGCTTCGGGATCTTGCTCGACCGCCTGGAAAATTTTGTCCAAAAATTCCGCCGTTACGGTCACGGGCAGCAGCCCGACGTTAATGGCGTTATTCTTAAAGATATCGGCAAAAAAGCTCGACACCACGCAACGAAAACCGTAGTCGTATAGGGCCCAGGCGGCGTGCTCGCGGCTGGAACCGCTACCGAAGTTCTTACCACCGACGAGGATTTTGCCGTGGTAGATCGGGTTGTTCAGCACAAAATCCGGCTTGGGGCTATCGTCTTTATTGTAGCGCCAGTCACGGAATAAGTTGTCGCCAAATCCCTTACGCTCGGTCGCTTTCAGGAAGCGAGCGGGGATAATCTGGTCGGTGTCCACGTTCTCGATGGGCATCGGAACGGCGGAGGATGTTACTTTTTCAAATTTATCGTAAGCCATGGGTTTGATTTTTACCGCTAAAAAAGGTTTTCAAAGAAACTGACGAGGATCAGACACTACGCCCGTTACCGCCGCCGCCGCTGCTACGAACGGACTCGCCAACAACGTCCTCGCTCCCGGTCCTTGCCTACCTTCAAAATTCCGATTGGAAGTACTGACCGCGTATTTTCCGGCGGGTACCTTATCTTCATTCATCGCCAAACAGGCTGAACAACCCGGTTGCCGCAACTCGAAGCCTGCTTCCGTGAGTACATCTAGCAGTCCCTCTTCCTTGATTTGTGATTCTACCACGTGTGAACCGGGCACCAGCCAGGCCGTGACGCCCTCGGCTTTATGGCGTCCCTTCACGATGGACGCAAACGCCCGAAAGTCCTCGATGCGGCCATTGGTGCAACTACCCAGGAACACGAAGTCGATAGGTTTACCCAGCATGCTGTCTTTTTCAGCGAAGCCCATGTAATCCAGTGACTTGGCGTAGGTCGCCGCGCCACCTTGGGTTTGTTCAGCCGTAGGAATGAGCCGCGAAATGCCCGCGCCCATGCCGGGATTGGTACCGTAGGTAATTTGGGGCTCAATATCGGCGGCATCGAAAGTATATTCCACGTCGAATTCCGCGTCGGCGTCGGTTTTAAGCGTTTTCCAGTAGACGACAGCTTTGTCCCAGGCTTCCCCTTTGGGCGATTGCTCGCGGCCTTTCAGGTAGACAAATGTCTTCTCGTCGGGGGCGATCATGCCGCCGCGCGCGCCCATCTCGATGCTCATGTTACATACCGTCATGCGGCCTTCCATGCTCATGTCTTCGAATACTTCCCCGGCGTACTCCACGAAATAGCCCGTGGCGCCGCTGGCCGAAATCTGCGAAATGATGTACAGCACTGCATCTTTGGACAACACGCCCTTGCCGAGCTTGCCGTTGACCGTAATCCGCATTTTCTTGGCTTTGGGCTGCATAATACACTGCGTAGCCAGTACCATCTCGACCTCTGAGGTGCCAATGCCGAACGCAATGGCGCCAAAAGCGCCGTGCGTAGAAGTGTGCGAATCCCCACAAACGATGGTCATGCCCGGCTGCGTGATACCGTTTTCGGGTCCGATGATGTGGACGATGCCATTCTTTGCGTGACCCAGGCCCCAAAAAGAAATGCCGTGCTTAGCCGTATTATCCGCTAACGCTTGCAACTGATTGGCCGAAAGCGGATCTGCTACGGGCAAATGCTGATTGATGGTAGGCGTATTGTGGTCGGCGGTGGCGAAGGTACGCTCCGGGAAAAGTACCTCTGCGCCCCGGCTTTCGAGGCCATTAAAGGCCACCGGGCTGGTCACTTCGTGAATAAAATGGCGGTCGATGAAGAACACATCGGGGCCATCGTCGATGTGGCGGACGACGTGGGCGTCCCAGACTTTGTCGAATAGGGTTTGCTTACTCATAAATCAATTTATCTTTAATTTATCTTTTTTTTACCATTCGCAATTTCGACGGAAACAGACCTTAGAGCACTTTGATGCGTGATTGAGCTTATAATAATCCATCTCATAATATCACTTACTTCAAATTTATATTTTTTATGCCTTTACTAGACTCAGCAGAAACTACTACGCAAATTTGCGGCAAATCTAAAAACTTCGCATAACGCAAAACGCCCAAAAATTAGCGATTTTGGCTCAAAGCTTTTCGTTTGGCGTAAATCCGTATTTCTCTTTATAGCTTTTGATAAAGTGCGATACACTCTCATATCCGATCTTCTCACTGATCTCCGACACGTTCATTCCGGTAGTACGCAGCAGAAAACCAGCGTGTTCCAGCCGCTGTTGCTTGATCCAGTAGGCGGGCGAGGTACTGAACTCCTCCTGAAAATCGCGCTTGAAGGCCGACAGACTGCGGCCCGACAGCCGGGCGAGTTCGTGCAGCGTGAGTGGTTTGAGCGCGTAGCTATTCATCAAAAACTGTAAATCAGCCTTTTGTCCCTGATGAATACTAAACAGGATGGCTTGCAATTTACCTGAACCGTCGATTTCCAGCAAATGCAGCAGTAGCTCCTGAAATTTGAGCCGCAGAAATTGAGTCTTCAAAGTACTCCGAGAGCGAAAATAGGGCAGAACTGACTCGATGAATTTTGAGAAGTTAGTTGACGAATGCAGATGCAAAATTGGGGCTAATAGCGGCGGCGCTTCGGAAGTAGCGTTGCCTTCGAATAACTCGCTGTGTAACCCCACGAATTCTTTCAGTAATTTTTCGTCAAAAAAGAAAACCAGACTCTTGTACGCCTCATGAATCGATTCCGACATGAGGTAAAACCCACGTTGCACGAACAGAATATCGCCCTTTTCGACGTGTATCTCCTGGCTTGTGCTACTAAATTTCTTTTCGCCTTCCAGTACCACAATCACCGCGTGTTCTTCAAAAAAAACCTCGTATCGCGAAGGATACACTTCGTTGCGGTAGGCCACGAAAGTCATGTCCTGAATTTTCAGGGACTCGAATTCCTGGGTACTGATGTCGGAAGGGACGCGGAGCAAAGGGAAAAAAGAGAATTTTTGTGTCGTACTTTCAAACCAAAAACTGAAACAAGTCCCGCTTATCGTTGATATACTCGTAAGCGATGCGGCCCTCCTCCATGCGCTGAATCAAAGGCGCGAAATCAGCGCGGTTTTTCAATTCAAGGCCAATGAGGGCGGGACCCTGTTCGCGGTTGGTTTTTTTGGTGTACTCGAAGCGCGTGATGTCAACGTCGGAGCCGATGACATCCACAAACTCGCGGAACGCGCCCGACCTTTGCGGAAAACGGATGATGAAGTAATGTTTGAGGCCTTCGTAGAGCAGCGAACGCTCTTTTATTTCCTCGGTGCGGGTGATGTCGTTGTTGCCGCCGCCGATGAGTGCGACCACATTTTTGCCCTTTATTTCTTCCCGGATAAAATCCAGCGCCGCTACGGTCAGCGCCCCGGCGGGCTCGGCGACGATGGCCTCCTCGTTGTAGAGTTGCAGGATTGTGGAGCATACTTTCCCCTCCGGCACCAGAATAATCTGATCCAGATTCTCCCGGCAAATCTGGAAAGTCGTATCCCCGGCGCGGCGCACGGCGGCCCCGTCTACGAACTTGTCGATCGTATCGAGCGTCAGGACGTGGCCTTCCTCGATGGCGCGCTGCATGGTGGGCGAGCCGAGCGGCTCCACGCCGATGAGTTTGGTTTTGGGTGAAAGCTGCTTAAAAACCGTTGAAACACCCGAAGCCAGGCCGCCGCCGCCGATCGCCATCAGCAGGTAGTCGATCTTGAAATCGGCGTCTTTGAATATTTCTAAACCCACCGTTCCCTGGCCTTCCATCACCAGCACGTCGTCGAATGGATGCACGAACGTGGCCTCGTGGGTAGCCTGGTATTGCACGGCGGCATGGTAAGCATCATCGTAGGTGTCGCCAATGAGTTCGATCTTTACCCACTCTTTTCCGAACATCCCGACCTGCTTTATCTTCTGGGCGGGTGTAGTCGTGGGCATGAAAATGACGCCCCTAACGCCCATTTTGCGGCAGGCGTAAGCGACGCCCTGCGCGTGGTTGCCCGCGCTGGCGCACACGACGCCCTTGGCCAGTACTTCCGGTGAGAGACTCGCCATTTTGTTGTACGCCCCCCGAATCTTGTACGAGCGCACGATCTGCAAATCTTCCCGCTTAAGGTACACGTTGGCCCCGAACTGCTCAGACAAGTGCATATTATGCATCAACGGCGTATGGGTCGCTACATTCCGCAACCGCTCGGCGGCCAGGAAAATCGCATCGAGCGTAGGGAGTTGAAGTGTGGTATCGTTGGAAGTGTCCTTCATAAAAATCAGGTAAAAACGCTTTTGCGAAATTACGGATTTCATTTATTGTTAAAAACAAAAACCTGCAAGAAGCGCTCTTGCAGGTTTTTAATTTATGAGCATAGAATTAATATTATCCCCGCTCCGGCCGCAGACCACGCACGGTGCTGCCGGCGCGCCACATTTCGGAGTCGCGGAGCTCGGCGAGTTCTACTTCCAGTTTTTCGCGGTAGTCGGCTTTGGAGTTGCGGGTGATGGAGATTTCGGCCTGCTCACCAGATTTTACTGAGTTGTACAGCTTCTCAAAAACGGGCTTGGTCGCGTCGCGGAAAGGCTTCCACCAGTCGAGCGCACCACGCTGGGCGGTAGTGGAGCAGTTAGCGTACATCCAGTCCATGCCGTTTTCGGCCACGAGCGGCATCAGCGATTGGGTGAGTTCCTCTACCGTTTCGTTAAAAGCTTCAGAAGGCGAGTGACCGTTGGCGCGGAGTACTTCGTACTGAGCGGCAAAGATTCCCTGGATCGCACCCATCAGCGTACCGCGCTCCCCGGTGAGGTCGGAGGTTACCTCGCGGTAGAAATCGGTTTCGAACAAATAACCCGAGCCTACGCCGATGCCCATCGCGATGCACTTGGTGCGGGCTTCACCCGTAGCGTCCTGGAAGACCGCAAAAGAGGAGTTCAAGCCTTTGCCTTCCACGAACATCCGGCGCAGGGAAGTACCTGAGCCTTTGGGGGCCACAAGGAATACGTCCACATCGGCGGGGGGAATAATGCCGGTTTTATCTTTATAGGTAATACCGAATCCGTGCGAGAAGTACAGCGATTTGCCAGGCTTCAAAGCTTTTTTAACGGTGGGCCAAAGCTCGATTTGGGCAGCGTCCGACAGCAGATAGCAGATGATGGTACCCTTTTCAAGCGCTTCCTCGATCTCGAACAGCGTTTCGCCGGGCACCCAGCCATCGGCCACGGCTTTGTCCCATGACTTGCCCCCCTTGCGCTGGCCCACGATGACGTTGAAGCCGTTGTCGCGCATATTGAGGCTTTGGCCGGGGCCCTGCACCCCGTAACCGATGACGGCGATGGTGTCGTCGGCGAGGGTTTCGCGCGCTTTTTCGAGGGGGAATTCTTCGCGGGTTACTACTTCTTCTTCAACGCCGCCGAAATTTAACTTTGCCATGATGATTTTAGAATTATTAAAACTGAAATTAAACTGATAAATCGTTAAGATGGGTTGGGAATCAGCACCTTCCCGGTATTCATAATGTACTGCTTGCCGCCCCGGATGACGCCGATTTTGACGTTGTAGCGGGGCGCGGTGAGGTACTGCTTCATCATGGCGCCCGACGTAGCCCCAGGCGCGTAGTACTTGCCTTTCAGCAAACTCCACCGCAGAGCGTAATGGGTATTTTTAGTAGGCAGGATGTGGGTATTTTGGGGTGATTCAAGGATCAAATAGGCCCCATCGTTTTTGCCAAAACCCCGCTCGAATTCTGGAATGTATACCTGGTAAGTACCCTCGTTATCGATGATATCGACCGCGATGGTCCCTTGTACGGGGGCCTTGGACAGGTTGCCAAAAGGAAAATGCGGAAAATGGTAGACACCCGCTTTCAGGGCATTGATGTAGGAGTTGTCGACCGACTCGCGCAGCGAAAGGTAGATACCCGTGGTCGGAATCGCGCGGTTATTTTTCCACTCGTAAGCGTCGGTCAGCAGCTCTTTGCGGTAATAGTCGGAGTTGGCCTGATTCTCGAAGTAATGCAAAAAAAAGTAGCCCATTGCCGCCACGATCAAAGTCCAGTACTGCCATGGGCGCCAGCCACCTTTGAACACGCTGGTGTATTGGATGAGGAGCAGGAAATTGAAAATCAGCCAGAAGGTGAACAAATGCCGGTACCGATTGATCATGATGGTCGGGATGCCCTCGGCGGCACGGCCCAACGCCAGCATTCCGAAGGTGGCCGCCAGAAAGAACAGGCAGCCCCAGAGCCACAACACACTGCTTTCGGGTTTGTAGCGGTTGAGCGTCTGGTACTTGCGCAAGAGTTCAAAAAAGCAATAAAACACCAGCGCCAGGCTCATCAGTCCGAACACAGCCGCAATGCCCAGCCGGATTTGGTAGGGTAGCGAAATCATGACATCAGCAAAAAAGCCCGGCATGAGCACGACCATGCTCAGCAGTGAATCGTAGTGACTGAGGTTGTCGCCTATCGAAGGCCGGAATTCGGGAACGGTGAGTTTATAAAAATAAAAAAAACATAAAGTGCCCGTAACGGCTGCCCAGATAATCAGTCGCTTGTATTGCTTTTTTAAGAGCAAAACACCGCCGCCCGCCACCAGAATGATCGCGCCTGTCACGTCGGAGTAGAGCGCGATGATCGCAAAAAACAGCGCCGCTACATAATCGAAGGCCGACGAACGGCTCACGAACCACAGTGATACAAACGCCCAGATATAAACCGTAATATGCTGGTTGACCACAATGGGCCAATAGAGCGCACCATAGTTGTTTTGAATAAAAAGCAG
>JBBSSJ010000124.1:0-13113 GCA_038242095.1 Cytophagales bacterium | reverse complement strand
CCGATCAGATTTTCAACGAATTCGCCTCCGGTCAGTCGGATCCCACGGCCATTCGGGACCTGGTCCGGCGGCTTTTCCTGCAAGATCCCCAAAAACTAAAATACTTGCTGCTGTTCGGCGATGCCACGTACGATTATAAAAATCGGGGCGGTGCGCAGTCAGCCGCGCAGCAGCGGCGGTGGGTGCCCGTTTACGAAAGCCGCGAGTCGCTGCATCCGGTCTTTACCTATTCGTCCGACGATTATTTCGGTTTTTTACAGGAATATGAAGGGGAATGGCCCGAAAATACAGCGGGCGACTACCCGCTCGACATCGGCATCGGTCGGTTGCCCGTCAAGTCGGCCGGGGAGGCGCGTGTGGTGGTGGATAAGCTCATCCACTACGGTAGCGCGCCGCGCACGCTCGGCGCGTGGCGCAACCGCATCAGCTTCGTGGCCGACGATGGCGAGGGTAACATTCACCAGCAGCACGCCGACTTGCTGGCCCGGCAGGTCGAAGGCCAGTTTCTGGCCCGGCGGCTGTTTGTTGACGCCTTTCCGCGCGTGGCTGCGCCCGAAGGGGCTAAAGTACCGGCGCTGAACGCCGCCATTCGACAACGCATTGACGACGGCACGCTCATCCTCAACTACACGGGTCACGGCGGAATTCTGGGCTGGGCCGAGGAGCAAATCCTGACCTTAGCAGACATGCAGGCGGCGCGCGGCTATGACAATATGCCACTATTGCTGACGGCTACCTGTGAGTTTGGCCGCTACGACGACCCGGCGCTGGTGTCGGGCGCGGAGCTGATGGTACTTAGTCCGCGCGGCGCGGCCATCGGAGCGCTCACCACGACGCGGCCCGTTTTTTCGAGTACCAACTTTTCGCTCAATACGGCTTTTTACCAAGCCCTCACCGCCGGGGGCAGCGCGCGGCTGGGCGATTTGATGAAATTTACCAAAAACAATAGTCTGAGCGGCAGTCTCAACCGCAACTTCGCCTTACTCGGCGACCCGTCCATGCGGCTGGCTCGCGCGGCATACGACATCGCCTGGACCACCCCGCCCGACACCCTTAGCGCGCTTAAAAAAGTAGCGCTCACGGGCGAAGTCCGGCATACGGGTAGTACTGTCGCCGACGAAACCTTTGACGGCCTAGCTTCGGTGACCGTATACGACAAGCCCGCGGCTTTCCGCACCAATGGTACGGGCGGTACGGCAGCCGAGTACCGCGAGTTACGCAATAAATTGTACGAGGGGCAGGTGTCGGTAAAGCGGGGGCAGTTTAAGATTGAGTTTGTGGTGCCGCGCAACATCGACTACCGGCCGGGCGCGGGCCGCGTGAGCGTGTACGCACTTCGCCGCGACAGCCTGGCCGACGCCGCCGGACAACTCGCCGTAGCGGTGGGCGGCGCGGCGGCATCGGTCGCTGACCGTACGCCACCACAATTGCGCGTATATCTGGGCGATAGTACTTTCCAGGACGGGCAGACGGTCCCGCCGAACACCATTTTGTGGGTCGAGACCTTCGATGAAAGTGGCATCGACATTACCGCCAACGGCCTGGGCCAGAACCTGACGGCCACGCTTAACGACAGCCTAACCTACGTGCTGAATGATTACTACCACGCCCGGCCTGATGACTTCCGACGCGGCATCATCCACTTTCCACTGGAAAACTTGCCGCCGGGGGAATACCGATTGAGAATCAAAATCTGGGACACCTATACTAACGCTTCCGAACATACGTTGCGATTTACGGTAGGTGCGGCGGCGGGTGTCACGATTGGGGAGGCGATATTTTTTCCCAATCCTTTTCAAGATCGTATCTCGTTTAAAATCAACCATAATCGGGCGGGCGAAGACGTAGTATTGACCTTTAAAGTCGTAAATATGGCCGGGCAGTTGGTCCAAACTTTCCAGAAAACGTACTATACCAGTGAGTCGACGCTATCAGAAACGATGGTTTTGGGACTCAACAGCCCTTTTGCCCCTTTGGAAAACGTCCTATACCTATACGAGGTGGAAATACGTTCTACGAAGGATCAAACGACCGATCGACACACCGGAAGGCTACTGCACAGGCCCTAAAAACTGCCGTTCCGCGATATGTTTTTGATAAATTCAATACTTTCGTCGTAAATTTGAATCCCTCTACCCAGGAAATTGCCATAGCTTTATCCAGACAAACCCCAAAAATATGAATCGTTTTTTCGTTAGTGCAGTATCCACCTTGCTTCTTTCGGGCGGTATTATTTCGGTCTATGGCCAGGGTAAACCGAGCGTCACTGTCCTAGGGACCGACACCACCAACCGGAGCATCACTACTTCAATGTCGTTCCTCAATTTTGCCCCCGATGCCCGTTCGGCGGCGCTGGGCGATGCGGGCGCGGCCCTTAGCCCCGATGCCAACGCCACCTATTGGAACGCCGCCAAACTGCCTTACGTGAAAGACGACTACGGCGTGTCGCTCTCTTACACGCCCTGGCTCCGCAACCTGACCGACGATATGTATTTCACCTATCTGACGGGATACAAAAAAATAGCCAAAGGGCAGGTTATCGCCGCTTCGATTCAATATTTCGACCTAGGTACCATCGAATTTAGGAACGATCAGGGTGCATTGACCGGCACTTTTCCTTCCCGTGAATTCATGGGGGGTGTAACCTATGCCCGGCAGTTGGGTGAGAATTTCTCAATCGGCGTCACGGCAAAATACATCAGTTCCAACCTGGCGGGCAACGGTCTGGTTAACAATGTATCGGTGAAACCCGCTTCTACGGCCGCCGCCGACGTGAGCGCTTACTACAAGAAAGAATTTAAAAATGAGGAAGTCGGCAGCAACCTCACCTGGTCGTGGGGACTGAATATTTCTAATATTGGCGGTAAGATTTCCTACGGTAGCGACGACAAGTTTTTCATCCCCACCAACTTCAAGCTGGGTACCGGCATTTCCTATACCGCCGATGGCCGCAACCGCTTCAACTTTGTGCTCGACGCCAATAAACTGCTGGTACCGACGCCCCCCGTGTACACGACAAACAGTGCCGGACAGCAAGTCGTAACACGGGGCCGTGATCCGCGTAATTTGAGCGCGTTGAGCGGCATTTTTGGTTCCTTCGGTGATGCGCCGGATGGGTTTAGCGAAGAATTGAAAGAAATCATGATCTCGACGGGCGTCGAGTATTGGTACAACGATATTTTCGCGGCTCGCTTTGGGTATTTCACCGAGAGCAAAATGAAAGGCGACCGCAAGTACTTCACCGTCGGTTTTGGTGCGCGCTTCCAGGAGCGTTATGCCGTCGACTTTGCCTATTTGCTCCCCGTGCGACAGGGCAGCCCGCTGGCCCAAACCCTTCGGATCACTGTTGCTGCTAACCTGAAAGGCAAATCCAAGACCGTAGATTTGGACGAACTTGATAACTAGATAAAAATCAATCCATTATTTTTACCGAATGACGTCTCCGCTCCGGGGATGTCATTCTTTTTTTAGCCCCGATCCATGATTCTAGACCGTACCATTGCCCCGCCTTACAAAATTATCAACCGTATCGAGTTACCCGCCGTCGAGACGACGACGCTCGACAACGGCATTTTGCTGCACATCGTCAATATCGGCGACCAGCCCGTGCTGCGGCTGGAATGTATTTTTGACGCGGGCGTATGGTCCGAAACAACGCCCGATGCAGCCTATTTTGGCTTAAAAATGGTAGCTGAGGGGACCGCCATTCACTCGTCGGCCGAAATCAGCGAAGCTTTCGACCGCGTGGGGGCATTTACGGAGTTCAGCAATTCTTTCGATAAGTCGAGCATCGTGGTGTACTGTCTTTCGCGCTTTCTGCCCGACGTGTTGCCGCTGTTGCAGGAAATAATTTCGGAAGCTACTTTTCCCCAAAGTGAATGGGACGACCTGCGCAACATTACCCTGCAAAATCACCGCGTCAACTGGGAGAAAAACGCCTTCCGCGCCACGGCGCAGTTTCGGCAGGAGCTTTATGGCGGCACGCACCCCTACGGCCGCAGCCGCACCGAGGCGAGCATTAGCGCCCTGGCCCGGAGTGAGGCCGTGGCGCAGTACCAAAACAACATCCAAAACACTCGTTACCGCATCATGCTGGCGGGCAAAGTAGGGCGTGAGGAAGTCGAGGCGATCAATGGTTTATTGGGAAAAACCGGCCCTTTGGCCGAAGCGAATACGCCCGACCGGTATCCGGCCATCGAGCCGCAACGCAGTGCGCTGATCGAGCGGCCCGAGAGCATTCAGTCGTCTATCCGGTTGGGCAAGCGGCTCTTTACCCGCCATCATCCTGATTATTACAAGATGCTGGTGGTGAGCGAGATTTTGGGCGGGTACTTTGGCTCACGCCTTATGAAAAATATTCGGGAAGAAAAGGGACTGACGTACGGGATTTCGGCCGGCGCTTACGCCTTCAAACACGATGGCTATTTCGTGGTTGGGACCGATGTCAAGAAAGAATTTACCCAGCAAACGCTGGACGAGATCAGGAAGGAAATTGGGATTTTGCAGAACGTGCCCGTTCCGGCCGAGGAATTGCAAACGGTCAAAAACTTCATGGCTGGGGAATTTGCCGGCTCGCTCAACACGGCCTTCGACGTCGCCGATCGCCATAAAATTCTTATCACCGACGACTTGCCCGCCGATTTCTACAATCGCTACGTCGAGCAAATCCATGCCACCACCGCGGAGGACATCATGGAACTGGCCCAGAGACACTTGGCGCTGGATAGCATGACGGAGGTTGTGGTTGGCGGGAAGTAGGTAGTGTGCAACGTTTTATTGATTATACTATCATCTCAACCCAAACCTGCCATGAACACCTACCTTCCCAGCATCGTCAAGCAATTCGAATCTTACAAACTGCTGGGCGACAAAACTTTTGCTCAGCTTTCGGATGAGCAGCTTTTTTGGAAAGCCAACCTCGAAAGTAATAGCATCGCCAACATCGTCAAGCATATGTGGGGCAACATGCTTTCACGCTGGACTGATTTCCTGACAACCGACGGCGAGAAAGACTGGCGAGACCGCGAAGGGGAATTTGAGAATGACATCGGGAATCGGGAGGATATGCTTGCCCAATGGGAAGCGGGCTGGGCGTGTCTGCTTGCCGCTTTGCATCCGCTTACGGAGGCAGATTTAGAAAAAACAATCTACATCCGTAACCAGGGCCACACGGTAACCGAGGCCATCAATCGGCAGTTGACGCATTACGCCAGCCACGTTGGCCAGATCATGTTTATCGGAAAAATGCTACACGGTAGTTCGTGGGAGTCTTTGTCTATTGCGCGGGGAAACTCGGTAAACTACAACGCCGAGAAATTCGCCCAGCCGAAGCGGGAAGAACGTTCTTACGGATGAGCATTTGAGGAAGTAAGCAAGGGATTTGCTCCGAGAGCACTTGCTGTTTCATTAAGCAAATAACCCTAAAAACACCGCCGCTAACGCCGCGCCGATAAACGGGCCAACCACGGGAATCCAGCCATAGGCCCAATCCGAAGAGCCTTTGCCCGCGATGGGCAGCACCGCGTGCGCCACCCGGGGACCCAGGTCGCGGGCCGGATTGACGGCGTAACCCGTTGGACCACCGAGTGATAATCCGATACTCCACACCAGCATCCCCACCAGATAAGGACCTAAGCCCGCGGGAATATCTACTATCCCCCCAATACCGTTGAGGCCTACGATCAGAAAAACCGTCGCCAGCACTTCACTCGTCAGATTGGGTCCGGTAGCCCGGATGGCGGGGCCCGTAGCGAAGCAGGCGAGTTTGTCGGCGGGGTCGGGCGTGGCCGCCCAGTGCGGCATATAATGAATCCAGACCAGCACGGCGCCTAAAAAGGCGCCGATCATCTGGGCCGTAATGAAGCTCACGACGTTGGAATAATCCCCCGAAAGCACGGCGTTAGCCAGGGTCACGGCGGGATTGATGTGGGCGCCCGGACTACCGAAAAGCTGGGCCGTGAAAATACCCATCAGTACCGCCATGCCCCATCCCGTCGCGATTACAATCCAGCCGCCGCCGTGGCCTTTGGTTTCTTTCAGTACTACGTTGGCCACGACGCCATCGCCGAGCAGCATGAGGACCAGTGTGCCCATTAATTCACCGAGGAAAGGGGAGAAAGTCATTTTTTAGTTGAAACGGGGCCGCCCGTGCGATGGAAAGTTGAAAAATTGAAAATACCGAGACTCAAAATTTTAGAATATTCCTAATAAGCATCGGAATAGCGCATTCTTACTTATCAACCTGCCAACGATGAGGCTTCTAATCCTTGATTTTAGCCGCTGGCAGGGCTAATTGTCTTACCTTTGCGCTTTAAAAATAAATAACCCCCAAGATGAATCTGAATCCATTAACGGCGATTTCACCCATTGACGGCCGCTACCATAAGCAAGTCACCGAACTTTCCTCCTACTTTTCGGAATACGCGCTCATTTATTACCGCGTAATGGTAGAAGTGGAGTATTTCATTGCTTTGTGCGATCTGCCACTGCCCCAATTGCGCGAAATCGACAAGGCACTTTACTCCGAGCTAAGAAACATTTATAAGGAATTCACGGAAGCCGACGCGCTGCACATTAAGGAAATCGAGAAAGTAACCAACCACGACGTGAAAGCCGTGGAATATTTTCTCAAAGAAAAATTCGAGGCATTAGAATTGAACAAGTACGCCGAGTTCATCCACTTTGGCCTTACCTCGCAGGATATAAATAACACGGCCATTCCGCTCTCGCTCAAAGACGCGCTTGAGCGGCAGGTGAAGCCGCTGTTTCGGCAGGTACTCTTCGTGCTCAAGCGCATGACCATCGAGTGGCGCAACGTACCCATGCTGGCCTACACGCACGGGCAGGCGGCCTCGCCTACCCGGGTCGGGAAGGAATTGCTGGTATTTGTGGAAAGGCTCGAACAGCAATTCACGCTCTTGGACCAGGTACCCTACTCGGCAAAATTCGGCGGCGCGACGGGCAACTTCAACGCCCACCACGTGGCTTATCCCGAGGTCGACTGGATGGAATTTGCGCATCATTTCGTAGACGGCCTCGGCCTCAAGCGCAGCCGACACACCACGCAGATCGAGCATTACGACAACCTGGCCGCTACTTTCGATGGTTTGAAACGCCTCAATACCATTTTGATCGACCTCAACCGCGATCTGTGGTCCTACATTTCGATGCACTTCTTCAAACAGAAGATCAAAGCCGGAGAAATTGGTTCGTCGGCCATGCCGCACAAGGTCAATCCCATCGACTTTGAAAATTCAGAAGGCAACCTGGGCATGGCCAACGCGCTTTTCGAGCATTTTTCGGCCAAGCTGCCCATCTCGCGCCTCCAGCGCGACCTCACCGATTCTACCGTGTTGCGCAATATTGGTGTGCCGATTGCGCACCAGGTCATCGCACTTCATTCGCTGCTCAAAGGCCTGGGCAAGTTGGAACTCAACGAACAGGCCCTCCGCGCCAACCTGGAAGACAACTGGGTCGTGGTATCGGAAGCCATTCAGACTATTCTCCGCCGCGAGGGATACCCCAAGCCCTACGAGGCCCTGAAAGAGCTTACCCGCACCAACGACCGCGTTACCCGCGACACGATGGCGCGCTTCATCGAAACCCTCGACGTATCCGAAGCTATTCGCACCGAGTTACGCGCCATCACGCCCTTTAATTATTTGGGGGTTGTAGAGGTAACGCGAGCGTAGTATTCTAAACTAACCTCCCACACATGAAAATTGCCATTATTGGCTGCGGTAATATGGGTATGGCCTTTGCCCGCGCCTTCTTGAAATTCGATCTTGTTAAAAAAGAGGATTTTCTATTAGTCGAAAAAAGCGCCGAGCGCAAGGAGATGCTGCACAGCTTCCAGCCCGGCGTGCTAACGGGCGTCATCAGCCCCGAAATAGGGATTTACGATTTAGTGATTCTGTCGGTCAAGCCGCAGGATTATCTGCTCGTGGCCGAATCGCTGCGTAAGGTACTGCAGCCGCAACAAACCGTGCTTTCGATTATGGCGGGAATCTCGATGCAGACCCTCCAGGAATCGCTCGGGCACCGGCCGGTGGTGCGGGCTATGCCCAACACGCCCGCCATGCTGGGCATGGGCATCACGGCCTACGCGGCCGCACCCGAAGTGGAGCGGGGGCAACTGCGCAAGGTCGAAAACCTGATTAATGCCACGGGTCGATCCGTTTTTCTGGAGGATGAAAGCCAACTCGACGCCGTAACGGCGCTAAGCGGCAGCGGCCCGGCGTATTTTTTCTATTTGGTGAAAACCATGATTGAAGCGGGCCGAAAAATGGGCTTCGACGAATCGGTGGCCACGCTGCTCGTGAAGCAAACCATGCTGGGCAGCTACCACCTCATCAACAACGCCGACCGCTCGCTCGACGAACTCATCAAGGCCGTGGCCTCCAAAGGCGGCACCACCGAAGCCGCCTTACGGGAATTCGAAACCGGTAAGCTCGCCGACGCGCTCACAACGGGTATCCTGGCCGCTGAGAAACGCGCGACGGAGTTGTCGAAAGGATGAAAAGCGTGATGGTCGAAGACGGTCCATATTAAAGACCCCTATTTATCAAATTCCTCGTAACACAGTCCGATTTCTTCGCGCACTTTGTCCAGCAGCTTCATCAGGTTTTTGCTGTTGTTGAGCGACCAGTCGGGATTTTCGGTCAGGCCCGCGCTGAGGGCGTGGTTGACTGATTCGATTTCGTAGTTATAGCCGTGCGCTTCGCGCTCGAACTCGAAGCGTTCCGGCTCGGTATCGATCATTTCCAGCGTCAGGACCTGACTATTATGCCAGCGGCTGTGTACCCGGATGCAGCCTAACTCGCCGTACACGATCGCTTCGCAGTCGGTGCGTGCCAGCAGCGTGCAATCCAGGAGACCAAAAGCGTCGGCCTCGTAGGTAAGTACCATGCCCGTCGACACATCGACGCCCGTATCGCTGAATAGCGCCGAGGCCTTAACCGTTTTGGGCATACCCAGGATAAAATACGACCAGAAGAGCGGATAAATCCCGATGTCCAACAGCGCACCACCACCCAACTCCTTATTGAATAGTCGCTTACGGGGATCTTGGATGGCTTTAAAACCAAAATCGGACCGCACGCCCAGTACTTTACCGATCGCGCCTTTGTCGATGAGCTCCTTGGTTTTCAGCGTCGTGGGCATAAATCGGCTCCACATCGCCTCCATCAGAAACAGCTTTTTGCTCTGCGCCTGCGCGATCATTTCCTCGACCTGCCCCAGATTCATGCCAAAGGGTTTTTCGCACAAAACAGCCAGACCCGCTTTGAGGCACAGCAGCGTGTGGTCGTGATGGCCCACGTGCGGCGAGGCAATATACACTACATCAAGTTCGGGGCAACCGGCCAGCTCAGCGTAGCTGCCGTAGGCGTAGGGCGCGTCGAATTTATCAGCGAACTCCTTTGCGCGATCGAGGTCGCGCGAGGCAACGGCCATGAGCTTGGCTCCATCGACGCGCGCCAGGTCCTCGGCAAATTTTTGGGCAATATGCCCCGGAGCCAGAATGCCCCAGCGTGTTGTTTTCAATTTTGAATAAGTTAATATTAATTTGGTACTGGGTACTAAGCTCACGATTATACCCCAAAACTCACTACTCAGTACCTATTACTTTTACAACCTTCTCTTTATCTCCACAGGTTTCCAACAGTTCAGCGTTGGTTTTTACAAAAATCGGATGCCGGAATTCGGGGGCGATTTGGGCCAAAGGCACTAGAGTAAAGCGCCGCTCGTGCAGCCTCGGGTGCGGTATTGTGAGCCGGGGCGTATCCATGACGGCCGCGCCAAAGTATAAAATATCGACGTCTAGTTGTCGCGCGCCCCAGCGTTCGTAACGCACCCGGCCCGCCTCGTGCTCTATTTCCAGGATGATCCGCAATACTTCTTCCGGGGCCAGCTCGGTGCGCACTTCCAGCACCTGATTAAGAAAAACGGGTTGCTCGATACCGCCCCAGGGGGCCGTTTCGTACAAATTCGAAGCCCGCGTCACCTCCCCCACCCGCGCCGCAATCTGCAACATAGCCGTGTGCATCAGCGCCATACGGTCGCCCAAATTAGAACCCAGGAGCAAGTAAATCGTAGTCAAAGTCAGGATAACGTCTAGTCCGCCCAAAGATGGGAATTTAACCGGTATTTGCGTAGTTTTGGTAAAGACAAAGCAAGTGATTTTGAAGAAGGTGTTAGGGACTAGGTTTTCAAACGATCTACCTAAGGCCTGAAAACCCAACAACCTAAATGCCCCTAAATAAAGACCAAGTTCTCAAACAATATTTTGGTTACGACACCTTCCGGCCGCAGCAAGCCGAAATTATCGATACCGTGCTACGAGGTGAAGATTGCCTGGTGCTGATGCCCACGGGCGGCGGCAAGTCGGTGTGTTACCAGGTACCCGCGATGGTGCAGGACGGACTGACGGTCGTGATCTCGCCGCTGATTGCCCTGATGAAAGACCAGGTGGAAGCGCTCCGTGCCAACGGCATTGAAGCGGCTTACCTCAATTCGAGCCTGAGTAGCAGCGAACAGGACTCTGTTTTCTGGAAGGCTAAATTAGGTGAATTGAAGCTGCTTTACGTGGCTCCCGAGCGATTATTCTCGGGCAATACGATGGAGCATTTCAAAAATTGGAACGTCAAGCTTTTTGCCGTGGATGAGGCGCACTGCATCTCGTCCTGGGGTCACGATTTCCGGCCCGAGTATCGGCAGTTGTCTACCCTCAAAAGCCATTTTCCCGGCGTGCCCGTCGTCGCCCTCACCGCCACCGCCGACCGCGTCACGCGCCGCGATATTTTGGGGCAGCTAGGCGTAGCAGAATCGGCGCAGACGTTCATTGCCAGTTTCGACCGCCCTAATCTCAGCCTGTCGGTGCTGCCCTCGCGCAAGCGCCTGCCGCAGATCGAGCAATTCCTGAAAAAACACCCCAATCAGGCAGGCATCATTTACTGCTTGAGCCGCAAAACAACCGAAACCGTCGCGGCCTCGCTCCAAAACCGCGATTTTCGCGCCGACTTCTACCACGCCGGACTTCCCGCCGCCCAGCGTTCCAAGGTGCAAGAGCAGTTTTTGAACGATGACATCCAGATTATCGTGGCGACCATCGCCTTCGGCATGGGCATCGATAAGTCGAACGTCCGCTGGGTGATTCACTACAACCTGCCGCCCAACGTTGAGAGCTTTTATCAAGAAATAGGGCGCTCGGGCCGCGACGGCTCACCCGCCGACACGGTACTTTTCTACGGCTATCAAGACATCGTCATGCGGCAGGATATGATCAATAATTCCGACCAATCCACCGAGCAAAAGGAGCTACTGCGGGCCAAACTCGACCGCATGAAGCAGTACGCTGAGGCGGACCTATGCCGTCGCCGCATTCTGCTTAGCTACTTCAACGAAGCCGTGGAGCAAGACTGCGGCAACTGCGACGTCTGCCAAAATCCCCGCACCCGCTTCGACGGGACATTGCTGGCCCAAAAGGCGCTTTCGGGCATTGCCCGCAGCGGCGAGCGCGTGGCGATGGGCATGCTGATGGATATCCTGCGCGGCAGCCGCAACCGCGCGCTGCTCGATCGCGGCTACGACCGGTTACCGACCTTCGGCGTGGGGCGAGACCTGCGGGGCGACGAGTGGTCGGAATACTTGAGCCAAATGCTCAACTCCGGCGTGATGGACATCGCCTACGACGAGGGCCACGCCTTTAAGCTTAACGCGAATAGCTGGCAGATTTTGAAGGAAGGCAAGAAAATTGAGCTCGTTAAATTCATCCCGCTATCCGAGCGCAAGGCCCGCGAGGAGGCGCTCATGCCCAAGGAAAAGCCCAAGCAGGAGATTATTCGCGATGCGTTGTTCGAGCAATTGCGCCTGTTACGCAAGCAAATGGCCGACGCGCTCAACGTGCCGCCTTACGTTATTTTCTCGGACAAAACGATCTCGGAAATGGCGCAGAAGCGTCCCGTCTCGGAGGCGCAGATGCTGGATGTATCGGGCGTGGGCGATGAGAAATACCGCCGCTACGGTGAAGCCTTCGTGACCGAGATCGTGAAGTTTGCCAAGAAAAATACCAAACCCGGTACCCGCGTGGTGAAGGGTATGACCTACCTCGTCACCCACGAGCTTTACCAACAGGGCTTCACCATCGATGATATGGCGCAGCAGCGCGGCCTGTCGTCCTCGACTGTCGTGTCGCACCTCGTCAAGCTTCGCGACGAAGGCCACGACATCAAGCTCCGCTCGCTCATCTCCGACCGCCACTACGACGAAATCCTGGCCGCCGCCGACGAGCTGAACTACAAGTCCGGCGACCCCGTGGCCCCAATTTTCGAACACCTGGGCGAGCGTATCGAGTACGGCATGATCCGGCTGGCCCTAGCCTTGCGGGAGGGGGCATAGCGGACGTGGAATTTGTAGAGCCAGCCGCCTCTCCTTTGTTTTTATCCTAACCCCCAACTCATGTACCGCTCACTTCTCCTTCTCTCATGCCTGCTCTTTTTCTCCTGCACGCAGGCGCAAACTCCGCCCGAAGCCATTCGCCTGAATCAGGTCGGCTACTACCCCGAGGCGCCCAAAACGGCGGCAGTGTACGGCGTGGCGGCCGGTACTTTTACTTTGCAATCGGCAACCGATAAGAAAATGGTTTTTGAAGGTCGGCTCAGCGAAATACGCCAGTCGCCCTTCTCCGACAAAACCACCCGTATCGCGGACTTTTCGGATTTTAAAGAGCCGGGCAAGTACCGGCTAAACGTACCGGGGTTAGGTGTTTCCTATCCTTTTGAAATAAAAAACTATGTACACGATGCGGCCTCCAAAGCGGCGATCAAAGGCTATTACTTTCAGCGGATGTCCACGCCATTGCCGGAAAAGTACGCCGGGAAGTGGACGCGGCGTGGCGGGCACCCCGACACGGCAGTGCTGGTGCACGCTTCGGCCGTCAGCCCACAGCGACCAGCCGGGACGGTACTTTCCGCGCCGGGCGGCTGGTATGATGCGGGCGATTACAATAAGTACATCGTCAACTCGGGCATTTCGGTGGGGACATTACTGGCGGCTTACGAGGATTTTCCGGCCTATTATGATACGCTGAACCTAAACATTCCCGAAAGCACCAAT
>JBBSSJ010000123.1:0-13189 GCA_038242095.1 Cytophagales bacterium | reverse complement strand
TTTCATGCAGCAATCGGCTCCCGACATGCTGGGGTTGGAGATGATTTTGGGGCAAAAAAATGGCTTGAAAGATCCTAATTCCATTTTGCTGGCGGCTTCCACAGCCCAGGCACTTTTTGGTAACGAAGAAGCTCTTGGTAAAATCGTTAAATTCAATAATAAGTACAACCTGAAAGTGACGGGCGTGTACGCCGACCTGCCGCCCAACAATGAGTTCAGCGCCACGACCTACATCGCTCCCTGGAAGCATTACGTGACCAATACGGACTGGATCAAAAATTCGGTGGATCAGTGGGGGAACAACTCTTTTCAGATGTTCGCCCAAATCGCGGACAACACCACAATGGCGCAGGTATCGTCTAAGATAAGGGATGTCAAACTGAAAGACGCCCCCAAGGACTTTATCCCGTTTAAGCCAGCAATATTTCTGCAACCCATGAACGACTGGCACCTGCGGTCTAACTTCGAGAACGGCGTGCAGACGGGGGGACGCATCGAGACTGTCTGGCTGTTCGGCATCATTGGGGTCTTCGTGCTGTTGCTGGCCTGCATCAATTTCATGAACCTCAGCACCGCCCGCTCTGAGAAACGCGCCAAAGAAGTGGGGATCCGCAAGTCGGTGGGGTCGGTGCGATCGCAACTTATCAGCCAGTTTTTGAGCGAGTCGTTCATGGTGGTGGGGCTGGCGTTTGCCGTGGCGATGATTTTGGTGTTGATCGCTTTGTCTTCTTTTAACACCCTGGCCGACAAGAAAATAGAATTCCTTTGGACCAACGGCTATTTCTGGGGCGCGTCCATATTATTTATCGCCTTTACCGCCCTGCTTTCCGGCAGCTATCCTGCTCTGTATCTTTCCTCCTTTCAGCCCGTCAAAGTGTTGAAAGGCACCTTCCGGGTGGGTCGTTACGCCGCGCTGCCGCGCAAAGTTCTGGTCGTATTACAGTTCACGGTGTCGGTGGCACTGATTATTGGTACTATGATCGTGTTCCGGCAAATCCAGCATTCCAAGAACCGCCCCATCGGCTACGACCGCCAGGGTTTGATTCAAATCCCGCTGACGCAGTACGATTTCGTGGGAAAGTATAATTTCCTGCGCTACGAATTCCTGAATTCGGGTGCGGTGGTCGAGATGTCCTCGGCCAGCAGCCCAACGACGGAGGTCTATTCCAACCGCTCAGGTTTTCTGTGGGAAGGGAAAACCGAAGGCTTTCAGGAGGATTTGGCATGGACGGCAGTCTCGCCCGACTACGTCAAGTCGCTGGGCCTGAAAATCATCGCCGGACGTGACTTCTCACGGGAATTCGCCAGTGATTCTAACGCCGTGATTTTGAATAAAACTGCCGTGCAATACATGGGCCTCAAAAATCCTGTCGGCACCATTATCCGTGAAGAGGAAGACGAGCAAGCTCCCAATCCACCGCTCACCGTCATCGGTGTCATCGATGATATGATTATGCAGTCGCCCTATGAACCCGTGAAGGCGTCGATGTATGTCTTCGACCAGGGCGACAACGCCAGCTATTACAACCTTCGGCTCAATCCCACCCAGAGCGCCAGTCAGTCCATCGCCGCCATTGAAAGCATTTACAAGAAAAACTTCCCCGACCTGCCTTTCGAGTACCAGTTTGTGGACGAGGAATATGCCAGCAAATTCGCCTCAGAAGAGTGCGTTGGTAAGTTGGCGGGCGTCTTCACGGGCTTGGCAATTTTGATAAGCTGTTTGGGCCTGTTCGGTCTGGCTTCTTACATCGCTGAACAGCGCACCAAGGAAATCGGTGTACGCAAGGTGCTGGGTGCAAGTGTCGCCAGCTTGTGGCGGCTGCTGTCCAAGGATTTTGTTTTTCTGGTACTAATCTCATTACTGATCGCCACGCCATTGGCCTGGTATTTCATGAACGGCTGGTTGCAGAAATACGATTATCGCACGGAACTAAGCTGGTGGATTTTCGCGGTGGCGGGTGCGGGGGCATTGGCCATTACGATGCTGACAGTCAGTTTCCAGGCGGTAAAGGCAGCGTTAATGAATCCGGTGAGGGCGTTGCGGAGCGAGTAACGCAACGCTGTCTGCGTTAAAACAGAAAGCCTCTCCGAAATAAATGGAGAGGCTTTTCCGTGATAAAACTGTTGGTCTTACTTATTCAAAGAATTAATCCAACTCGCGATTTTCAGCGCCTCGTCCTTGGGTACCTGCGGCATCGCGGCCATCGGCGTAGTGTAGTCGGGCCAGTTCTCGGGCTTAGGATTGTAGATCAGGTCCACGATCTTTTCATCGGAGTACTTGCGCTTGGCGACATCCTTATAGGCCGGACCCACGACCCGCTTGTCGGCGGCATGGCAGGCCAGGCAGGTGTTACGCTGCAACAAGGGCTTGATTTCTTCGTAAGTGGGCGCCTCACCAGTTGCTTTGGCGACCGTCGTAGCGGCAACGGTTGCCCCCGGTTGGTTTTTGCCATCGGGCGATACCAGGTCCATCGTCGACTTATTGCTGGCCGAAGCCTGCTGACCGCCGGAACGGGTAGTAGTCAGGTCGGCAAGCTTCATTTTGGCACCTTCGGGAATGTTATTCATTGTGTAGTAAGCAGAAGGGTGCACCAGTGAGTAGTAGTTATCCGCCGCGCGAATGCCCGCTAAATTCAGGTGGTGCAGGTAGTAGCGGCGGAGTCCGTCAGTCACGATGCGCACCGTGCGCCCATCTTCCGAAACCTTCACGCCCAAGATTTTGGCCTTCTCGGTGTTGGTAGGCGGACTGCCGTACACGGCCTGATACTTGTAGATGAAGGTACTCAGATCGTAAGAATTCAGATTTTCGGCTGATTTGCGATCGACGGGCATCGTGAAGTTCACTTCGAAACCATCGGGCATGGCTTTCACAGAATACATCTCAAAGGGCATCTTGCCATTCCAGACCACGCGCTGCAAACCCTGGTTGGCGTCACCCGCCGAACCCCAGCCGCGGTTGGTTTCGCCCACGAACATCGAGCCGTCTTTGGCGTACGTCATCCGCAACACACCCGACTGGAAGTTGCTGCGAAAATCGATCGCAGCGCCCTGGTACTCGCCGTTCACTTTTTCCAGCATGACGCGCATGATCTTGCTTTGTCCCTGATCGCCCACGAACATCTGCCCGGCAAAGGGACCGAATTTTCCCCGGGTGTCGTCCACGACAATTTCGGAGGTGGAAATACCCTGTATGCCGTAGGGCAACCAAACGGCGGGCAGCTTCACCGATTCGGGGTACTTCTCTTTTAGCATGTACAAGAACTTAGGATCTTTTTCGTCGGCTATGTTCTCAGGCTTGATCTGACGGCCGTTTTTGTCCTTCACCTGACGGTTGTCCATCACGGAGAAGAATTGCTTTTCGGTCAGCTTGACGGGAGAATTGGGCATGCCCGCCCATTTCAGTCCGGCCGGGTGGCCCATAAAATCACCTTTGTCGACCTTCCAGATACCACCGGTTCCCATCCATTCACCCTGGTTGTCAGTGTAGAATAGCTCGCCGTTCAACATGCTGAGACCGGCGGGTGAGCGGACGCCCGTGGCGTAGGGCTCGAACTTGCCGTCGGGCGTGATGCGGAATATCCAGCCACGGCCCGGTACGCGGCTCTCGCCCCGCCACCATTCTTCGTCGCCAAAAGCTACGTTACCACTCACAAAGAAGCTGCCGTCGGGCGCAATTTTAGGTCCGAACGAGTACTCGTGGTAGTGTCCCGATACAGGCCAGGAATAAACCGTTTCGTAGAGATCGGCCTTACCGTCTCCGTCCTTGTCGACCAGCTTGGTTAGCTCGCCGCGTTGGGCGCAGTAGAGTGCACCGTCTTTCCAGGCCAGGCCCAGAATCTCGTGCAAACCAGACGCGAACTTATGAAAATAAGGTGATTTGCTCGTGGGGTTGTCCATGATCCAGACCTCGCCACGGCGGGTCGACATACCCAGCGAACCGTTAGGTAAAGTGGTGAGTCCGCCCACTTCCAGGATGATTCCCTCAGGAATGGGCGGGGTCAGGATTTTGTAGTAATCCTCTTCGGTGGGTGATTCCTGTGCAAAGGCGAATGAACAGCTCGCTAGCAGAATCAAAGTTGATTTTAAGAATTGCTTCATAAGTAATTTGGAATGCTTTAAAAAAGTATCGAGTATTTCAAATCCCCTTTTTCCATGGGCATCATCAGCGACGCGCCGCCGTTGGCTTTCTTGATTTCGGGCGTAGCGCTGCCCGCGGGCAGTTGAACGTAATAATCCTTGTCATCGACGGCGTAAAGGCCATCCGAGATTTTCTCGATGGATTTGCCCTCGGCGAGGCGCGCCATCAGGCCGCTAACGGGCTGGCCCGTTTTGATCTCCCGCGAAAAGTACTTGCCGTCTACAATGGAAGTTTTATCGGAGACAGTAGTACCAAAAGCCTCGTACATGAAGGTCGGCACGTCGTCGGCGTCGAGTTCGTAACCTTTGGGACGGTAGCGGCTGCCGGTCGTATCCGTCGGCCAGGTACCGGACGTTTTGGCGAGAAGCGGAACATCACCGAGCAGCGTCACGGTGCCACGCGGCCGCGAGGAGCCATCACCCCGGTCTTCCCACATTGGGGTAGCGTCCAAGAAACCGCCGCGCCACACTTGAAAGATCGCGCCTTTTTCCAGGTCGTAGGTGTAATGCAACCCCGTCGGGCTACCCACCGATATGGCGTGCACCACCCGCTGCCGCTTGCCGTTGCTGGGCTGAATATCCATGAAACTACGGAGCACGGTGTTATCGTCGGCATCGACCAGGATTGGATCACTTCCGCCGCCGCCCAGCATCGAGTTGGCACTCTGGAATGGTACTTCACGGAATCCGGGTCCCGAAACCATTAAGGCCATTGCGTTCTTCATCCAGCCATCGCGCTTATTGACGTACAGTTCCATTTTATGGTCGCCCGCGTTGAGGTTAATCGTGGCGGTGCGTGGGTCATCGGAGTTATGCCGCTCGATGGCCATCAGGTCGCGGCCGTCGATTTTAAGGTAGCTATTGCCCGCAGCCAGCAAACGAAAAGTATATTCGCCCTGGGTGGGCGCATTTATCGTGGCGGTATAATGGTTGATGTAGTTGTTGTCTTTCTTCGACACGTCCCAACTGAGCGATTCAGCTGAACCCGACTCGTCGGCCTTCAACGACGAAAGTGCTACATCATTCTCAAACTGGCCGTAGTACGTATTGTACTTGACATTGGAGATCGCCGCTGGCTTCTTGTCAAAATTACTGATCACGATATTCTTGATCGCCAGCGAACCGTGGTCGCCCTGAATCCGCAACGGGCCCATCGGCACGTCAGTTTCCGATAACGCCCCGCGCGTTGGGCCGCTCACCTCCACGTTTTCGTGGATTGTGGTACCATTCAGCGTAATTTTCAGGAAAACCGCATTGGCAATTTTCTTGCCGTCTTTGTCGAAGCGGGGGGCCTGATAGGAGATGGCGATGTGCTGCCACAGGCCGGGCGCTTTGGAGGCATTGACGCGGGGTGCGTAGCCCTCGTAGCCTTCCTGTCCCTTGGGCTGGCTGGTATTCCAGCGGTGGTAGATACCGCCATTGTCGCTGTATTTCGGGTTTTTGTTGCCCCAGCTATCAAAAAGCTGAACTTCATAATTGCCTTGCAGGTACACGCCGGAGTTGGAACCCTTAGCCAGCATGTAATCCATCTCGATGTCGAGGTCGCCGTGCTGCAGCTTGGTCAGCAGCTCGTAGTCAGGACCGTAGGTGCCTTGTTTGTGAATGCAGGCCAGCACGCCTTTACCGGGCGTTGTGTTCAGGACATTGGGTTGGGTGATGTCGACCGTGGCGTCACCGACGATGCTCCAATTACCCGCCTTATTGGTAAAGGCCGATAAGTCGTTGAGCGGGAGCTTCTGCTGCGCCTCAGCCTGGCTTGCCCAGCCCAGCACCAGTCCCCAGGTCAGGCATTTAATAAGTAAAGTTCTTTGACTTTTGAACATGTAAGGTTGATTGGTTGATGAAAAACTTTTAAGAATCCGAAATTTACAAGGTCTATTCCGAAAAACGGTGCTAAAATTGATTAGAATCTTCCTATTAACCACTTTTGCGGCCATGTTGTTGCCTTACAAGAATCCTATTTAATTTAAATCACCCCGCATTCCGATGAAAAAAATACCCCTTTCCTGCTTTTTACTAGCCACTACTTTCGCGGCTCAAGCCCAGCTTCAACCCAAAAAAATGACGCCCGAATCCAGCGAAATATGGTCGCCGGTGCCCCGACTTGTGACGCCTGGCGCGCCGTCTACAGCCGTATCGGGCTTCACCGCACCGTCGGATGCGCTCGTACTGTTCGATGGCCGCAACCTCGACCAGTGGGAATCGGTGAAAGGCGGCGAAGCACCCTGGGCGGTCGCTGACGGCGCCATTGTGACCTCCGCCGGAAAAGGCGGCATCCAAACCAGGCAGGACTTCGGCGATTTCCAGCTTCACATCGAGTGGCGCTCGCCCGCTGAGGTAAAGGGCGACGGACAGGGGCGCGGCAACAGCGGCGTGTTCATGCAGGGCGTGTACGAGTTACAGGTACTCGACAGCTACGAGAACCGGACGTATTCCAACGGGCAAGCGGGCTCGATTTACAAACAAACCATGCCGTTGGTCAACGCCGCCAAGCATCCCGGCGAGTGGCAAACCTACGATGTGGCCTACACCGCGCCGCGCTTCAACAAAGACGGCATAATGCTGATTCCGCCCTACATTACGGTGATGCACAACGGCGTCCTGATCCAAAACCACACCGCCATTCAGGGCCACACCGACTACATCGGTCGCCCCACGGTACTTCCCCACGGTCGTGGCCCGATCATGCTGCAAGACCATGGCAACCCCACGGCGTTCAGGAATGTGTGGATTCGGGAGTTGTAGGTTGGGGTTGTCAGCAATCGGCAGTCGGCCACTTATGTTATTTCTTTTTTCGTAGGATCTCTCTATCAATCAAAAAGTTGCACGTCAACTTTCCTTATTAAAAGAAAAAAATCAAAGCCGAGCGGAATTGTCCGCCCGGCTTTTTTCGTTAGCGGGAAAAGTAAGTTTTTAGATTCTCAAATAAGGAAAACCCATAGCTGACCGAAACGCCGGAAGACGCCCACAGCCAATAATGCAAGACATTGAACCCTTTTATAACTGGGAAAAATATTACGTCGCTAACCGGGACGAGCAGTCACCATTTTACGGACGGCAACCCAATCTTGAATATTACGAACACGATATTTACGGCTACTACATTCACCCATATTGGGACGAAATCGGTTCTGAAACGCTCTATGTGAAAGTACTCTTTGCCGATTACGACCAGAAGTTCGTTATCATCGAGCTCTTCGGCGAGTGGAACGACACGCTGCACAACGACATCATGTACTTCAAGCGTCGCGTGGTGGATGAATTCGTAGCCGAAGGCATTAATCAGTTTATAATGATTGGCGAGAACGTGCTGGATTTTCACGGGGCTGAGGACGACTACTACGCCGAGTGGTTCGACGACGTCGAGGACGGCTGGATAGCGGCCGTGGCCTTCCGTGAACATATCGAACGCGAATGGCAACGTTTCCGACTCGACTACTACCTCAATTTTGGCGGTACGCTCCACATCGACAACTGGCGCACAATGCTGCCTCGGCCCTTTTACGAATTAGTAAAAAGCATGATGATGCGGCGGCTGACTTAGTCTTGCAAATCGCGGTCGATGGCACTGATGAGCTCCTTTATTTCACTCTCGGCGGTGATCCAGCGGTCGTTGGTCATAGGCTTTTGCAATTCCATCAGACTGGCCTGCAATTGGTCGCGCTCCCGAACGTACTTGGTACGGCGCTCGACCCATTTCTCGCGGTTAGGCTGTTTGGGATCGGTTACTTTAGGATCAAGTTCGCTAATCTTCTCATTGAGCGTTTTCTGACGATTTTGTATTTGCACCAAGTAATCCTTCTTGGCAGCTTCCAGTTTTTTTAACTCTTCCCTAAGATCGTCGCGTACGTCAGCAAGTTCACTGGTGTCGGTAGTGTTTTGCAGCTCATTCACCGCTTGGTCGGCCTCGTCGATGGCGTCGGCCTGTTCTTCGGCGTACTCTTGCTTGCTGTCGTTTCTGGTTTCACAACCAATTATCAGCCATCCCAATGTGACAAGGGCGTAAAACGTGGTAGCTAAGGCGATTTTTTTCATTGTGTAGAGGAAGACAAGATTGTATGTGGTATGGTTTTGCACGAAGATAAAAAACAAGTGCCAGTTTTACATCGACTTCCATCGGCGCTGCTTTGGGCACCTATTGCCTCAATTGATCGACGCCCACCCTGTTTGCACGCTTCCCGGCTTGTTAGTACATTTCGCTTCTATCAACCCAATCGAAATCGCTCTATGGAACAATACCCTAACCCCTCGGCCGAAGAAGCGGCCAAATCCCTGGCTGAAAAGGAAGCCATTGCCCGGGAATTGGCCGAAGCCGGTCAGAAGGAAGCCCACGAATCTACGGGTTTCTTACCCGATGCTGCCGCCGACAATCCTAACCAGTTAGGCGGCCAAACGGCGCAGTCCGTTGCGCAGCTCGACGAGAAAGCCGAAGCCATCGCCGCCCGCGCCACCAATCCGGCGGACGATCTGACCGTCCGGGGCATCGACCAATCCGCCAAGTCCGGTCCTGCCGCTGAGGTGAGCCACCTGGAAGCACGGGCAACCGAGAAGATGGCCGAAGCTAAAAACGAGGTCGAATCCATCCGGGGTCGGGTCGCTGAGAGGTTCGGCGAAGTACGCGGCATGTCGGCCGAAATGGCGCTCGACGCCAAAAACAAGATTGCATCCGTGGCCGATCACGCCGCCGAAGAGGTGAGCGAATTGCGCGAAAAGGCGCTGATAAAAACAGCCGAGGCTCGGGAGCAAATCGAGTCAATATCCGCCTGGGTGAACGAAGACATGGACGATTTCAGGGAAGACGCCAACGAAAAGTTGGCCGAAGCCAAAGTGAAAGCCCGGGAAATCGCCGCCAAAGCCGCCGAAGAATTGGAAGAGCTGGAAGAGGCCGCCCGTGAAAAAGTGGCCGAAGCCAAAGAGAAAGCCGCCAAAATCGCCGCCAAGGCCATGGAAGAATTCGAAGACATCAGAGAGGACGCCGCCGAAGCCATGCAAGCCGTCAACACCAAGGCGAAGGGTTTTTGGGCGAAACTGTTCGGCAATTAATTTTGATTGTAAGGGCGAATCCATGGATTCGCCCTTATTACCCATATACCAAATTTCTACCCTAGGGCTGACGCAAATAGGGCGAACACGCAGGTTCGCCCCTACCAAACATGGCAGGATACGTTAAAACAACTACTGAAAACGGTGCCGCAACCGTTGAATTTTTTCATCCGGCAGGAAATGCCTTGCCTTCCAATTTGCTGGAAGACCTGGCGGTCGCTATCCGCGCAGCCGGCGAGGCGACGGACGCATCGGTCGTAGTACTTCGCTCGGGCGGAGATCGGGCTTTTTGCGCCGGAGCTTCGCTTACCGAACTGGCCGCCATCACGACCGAGGCCGAGGGCAAAGCGTTTTTTCTGGGCTTTGCCAACGTCATCAACGCTATGCGGCTTTGCCCTAAATTCATCATCGCACGGGTACAGGGAAAGGCCGTCGGCGGTAGCGTGGGTCTAATCGCAGCGGCAGACTACGCCTTGGCTACACACCACGCCGCCATTAAACTCAGCGAACTAACGGTGGGTATTGGCCCCTTCGTGATCGAGCCCGCCCTGCGGCGCAAGATTGGCCTGGCGGCGACAGGCCACTTGGCCGTCAACGCCACGGAATTCAAGGCAGCGATTTGGGCCTGGCAAAGAGGCCTTTACGACGACGTGCTGGAAACAACCGAAGAACTCGACCAGCACGTGAATGTGATGGCCCGGCGGCTGACGGCCTACGACCCGGAATCCATGCGACAAATGAAGGAAGTATTCTGGGAAGGCACCGCGCATTGGGACGAGCTGTTGCAAGAACGGGCGGCGATAAGCGGCGCGCTTGTATGTTCCGATTTTGCCCAAAAATCGCTGGCGGAGATTTTGACAAAATTGAAATCGAAGTAAAAATAGTATAATTCAACACGGGCTTTCTTTGGTTAGTCGAATTTACATTTTCACCCAAAAGCAAAATTTCGTATGCGATTCATACTTTACACGCTCATCGTTGCCTTTTGCGCCGCTTGCGGCTCAACCAGCAAATCTTCGATGACCGGTAGCAGCGATGCTAAAGCGGCCAAGGACCAGCTCAACCCCAAGATGACGCGGGCGGTCAACGATTTCGTAAAAACACTGGATGCCACGCAGAAGGCCGAAGTCATGCACCCGCTGGAAGATACGCTCCGCTACAACTGGCACTTCATCCCGCGCGAGCGGCTGGGCCTGAACATTAAGCGCATGAGCGAGCCCCAGCGCCAAGCTGCCATGCACATGGTGGAAGTCGTAATGACCGACAAAGGCTATAAAAAAATTAGGGACATCATGGACCTGGAAAACGTGTTGCGCGTCATGGAAAGTCGGCCACCCAACGATACCCGCCGTGACCCGGAGAATTATGCCATATTAATTTACGGAGACCCCTCGGCCAAAGATCCGTGGGGCTGGCGCATGGAGGGCCACCACGTGTCGATTCACTACACTACGGTGGGCGACCATATTTCGTTTACGCCGAGTTTCCTGGGCAGTAATCCCGGCCATGTGCTGATCGACGTGCCGCAAAAGGGCAAGCGGGTACTGGGCGAAGAAGAGGACATGGGATACACTCTTTTGAACGCGTTGGACGCGGGACAAAAGCAGCGGGTTATTTTAGGTGAAAAGTCGCCCTACGAAATTTTCTCGGTCAACCAGCGTCAGGTAACGGGCTTGAAAAAGGGTAATTTTGAAGGTGTCGCCATGAAAGATATGACGGCCCCTCAGAAACAAATCTTTGAAAACCTTATCGCGCTCTACCTCGACCGCTACCACCTGACGCTCAAAAACCAGCAGATGGCAGAATTAAAGAAGGCCGGCATGGACAACCTGTATTTTGCCTGGATGGGCGACATGCAACTGGAAATGGGCCCGGGCAAGGGTCATTACTACCGCATCCATGGCCCAACCATTTTGATTGAATTCGACAACACCCAAAACGACGCCAATCACATCCACACCGTCGTGCGTGATTTGACGGACGACTTTTCGGAAGATTTATTGAAGGAGCACTATACGAAAATGCATGGAAATGTGAAGTGACAGGAGAAAGGGAGATAGATACTGCAAATCAACTGCCTAACAAATAGAATCGGGTTTAAAAAGTGGGATATTCTCACTTTTTAAACCCGATTTCGTTTACATTGAAAATTGATAACCCAAAACCTAATTACTCTCGCCTCCGCCCATGACGTCGTCGTTTTTCACGCCGCGCGTGCGTTTTTTAGTTTCTACCAGCGACATTTTGCCAATCTTGTAGCTGAATGTCAGCTTGATGTTTTGGTTGTAAATGTTGTTGACGCTGTATTGATTGAAGGTCGGCGAAGTGAGCGTGCTTTTCATTTTCATCCCGCCGAAGAAGTTGTCAGCTCCCAGGCCGATCGTGCCCTTCTTGTTGGCGAATTCTTTTCGCACACCCAGCGAATACATCCCCATACCGCTTTGCGAACCCTGCAACTGGACCCGGTTACCCCGGAAACCGCCAAAGGCCTGAATGCCCCAGCCGTTGGCCAGTTGGATTTGCGACTGCAACCGACCGCCAATTACAAAACCTGAATTGCTCACGAACTCCGACGTACCCATTAGGCCCGTCTGCTGTCCTTCCAGGTAATTGTAGTACAGGTCCACGCCGCCGTTCAGCGTCCACTTGGGAGTCAGGTACACGTTGCCGAAGACATTGGCGCCGTAGGTGCGCTCGTGGCCGATGTTCTGGTAGGTCGTGATGACCGCCCCGATAATGGAATCGGATGGCGTCGTGATGCGGGTGATGGAATTGCTGGTCGTTCGGCCAAAGAGCGATACATTTAAATAGGTCTTCTTGAACGAAGTACTCAGCATCAGTTCTACATTGTCGGTCAGTTCGGGTCGCAAAGTCGGATTACCGATGGTGATGTTCTGAGTATTGGCGGCGTTGTAATTAGGGTTCAACTGCTGCAGGCCCGGCCGCTGAATGCGCTTGTTGTAGGCCAGTTTCAAGGTCGAAGTCTTGCCAATACTCTTGGAAATATTGATGCTCGGCACCAAATTGGCGTAAGTGGGAATCTTGATTTCGCTATCCTGATTATTCGCATCGATCATCGTGTGCTCGTAGCGCGACCCAAGCTTGAAAGTGTACTTGTTGGCCGTCGAGAAAGTGTAGGATAAATAGCCCGCCGCGATATTTTGGTTGTAGTCCAGCAATCCGGCGGGACTACGCAAATCGGTCGCGAAGGCACCCGTCGGCCCGGCGATTTGGTAGTTGAAGGCGCTGTTCACTTCCCGAAAAATCCCCTTGGCCCCAAACTCGATCTGCTGCTTCTTGCCGATGGGCTGCACGTAGTCGGTCTGCACCGTGATTTCCTTGTTGGTGTTGTTGTTGAGGTTTTTCTGGCGTCCGGTCAGTTCTTGCGAGGTATTTAGCAAATCGGCGAAGAAATTGTTAGTCAGATTGCTGACGCTGTACAGCGTCGAGATCGACCATTCTTGTCCGGGCTTGAAAATGCGCACATAATCGAGATTCATGTCCACCGAGTTGGACAGGTCGCGGGTATCGACGTTACGGTAGTTGGTCGAGGTAAGCGCGTCGTTGGTGAACAACCGGGTGGTGTAGTCCTGGTTGCGCGAAAAGTTGCGGGTACCGAAGTTGACGCCCGCCGCCAGGTACTGCTTCTGGCCCAAATCGTAGTCGAAACCAATGTTGTAGCGGCCAAATAAACCGTTGTCGAAGGCATCGGCGCTTTGTTTGGTCAGGATGGCGTCGCCATTCCGCATCGTGTTTTGGTCTATCGTCACCAGCGCTTTGTTGTAGAAAGCCCGGCCGTGTCCGCCCAGCGTGATGCCCAGTTTACCGGTGCGCAGGCTGCCGTTCAAGCCCAGGTTGGAGCCCCGCAAACCAACGCCGGTATCCAAACTCAGCGTTAGTCCTTTGATCGAGGATTTTTTGGTAATGATATTGATAATCCCGCCCGAGCCTTCGGCGTCGTACTTGGCCGAGGGCGAGGTAATGACTTCAACCGATTGAATCAAATCAG
>JBBSSJ010000122.1:0-13313 GCA_038242095.1 Cytophagales bacterium | reverse complement strand
TTTTTCAAAACCCGTTCGTAGTAGGTGACCGCCTTCTCGCAATCTTCCTTTTTGAAATACTCCTCGGCCAGCTGCTCATCCGACTGCGCCCGCACCTGGTACGCGACAGTCAGCAGCAGACACAACGTTATCCACTTAAAAGCCCCCTTCATTTATTATATAAATATTAAATTTTTATTATTGAAGTTAAATTAGGCCTGTGGATATGTGGACAAGATTGTTATCCACGCTCTATCCACTTCAGTACCGGCCGCCTTTGTGTACAAGTTAGTCATTTATCCACCTACTTCTTCGGCTTGTCCACAATCAACTGTCTGTCTCTCAAACAACCTTTTCTTTTTCCACAAATCACTGTGAACTGTGGAGGGATAACTCCGAAGCCGTTATGCACAAGTGCTGGAGTGGATCAACAGTCTGTTAACTCGGGATTAGGTGGTAGGTTCTCCACTTCAGGTTTTTGACTGCCCTGTTTTCCACATAAACCCAATGTTTTCCACAGGCTTTCCCACACTAATCGGGCTATTATCAACACACTAGGTATGTTTTCCACAGGGTTATGCACATAAAACGTGATTTTGGCCAAAACTAATCAGCGCTTCTAGGGGGTATGGTGAAATTGTTGTCATCAAACTCGAAGTTGGCTTTGACGGTCAGTTGATCGGGGAAATACAGGATGCGCTCGGGTTGCCGCCCCTCCCGGTAGATGCCGGAGTCCCAGCGGCGGTTATTATTGCGGTCCACGATCACGCGCAGCTGGTACTTGCCCGGTGGCACCTCTGTAAAGGAGAAGCGCGGCGTGAACGCTTGCCGCACCACTTTAAATTCCTCGTTGACCAGTTCTACGATGAAGTGCGTATTGGAGTCGGCCGTGATCCTGCCCCGGAGTACCCCATAATCTTCTTCTTTCAAGGTCGGATATCTCAGCGCCACGGCGGGCAGCGAGTCACCTTCCACGCTGATGATGGCCCCCTTGCCAATAATCCACTTGATAGAATCGCGCGCCACTACCCTACCCTCGATCGATAGTTGGGTACGGTAGCGATTCCACTGCCGCTTGAATTCGGTGAGTGGTTGTTTGTTCAGACTATCATTTTGTAGCGTGATCAGCGTGGTATCCAGCCGGGCGATGGGTTTGTTGAAGTACCAGGTATACCGGAAATTGCGCGCCAACGGTTGTCCCCGATCGGGCGACGTGCGGAGCGTTAGTGGTTCCAATTGCTTCTCTTTGCCGCGCTGCGCCAAGAAGGAGATTTTCTGTTCCTGCTCCACTTTCTGCCCGATGGAATCGATGGCCGTGATAATGGCCAACGTGGTATCGGTGGCGCTATTCCCTTTAAAGAATTTAAGCTGGGTCGGATTTTCAAGGTAGTAAGACAGCGAATCCTTACCCGGAAAACGGACACTCACGCTATCGATGCCCTTATTGAAGACCAGCGTGTAGTCGTTTACTTTGGGCGAAGTCCGCTGTACCCGTGGCGGCGTCACATCCGAGACGTAGAGTTGGAGGTTATAGTTAGTAGTAGAGTCTGCTCCTACCCTGATGGCCGAGTCGAGGAAGGCAATTCGTTCGTCTTTAGTATTGTACAGTTGATTGCGGTTTTTGTCGTCGGTGGCGATGAGCCTGTAGTCATCAATCTGCACGTTTTCGATGGCGAAGGTGCCGCTGCTATCGGTGCGCGAGAAGTAATACGGTTTTTGTTTATCAGGATTGAGCGTGTCGCGCAATTGGTACAACCCGACCAGGGCATCGAAGATGGGTTTGTTGGAGCGGAGGTCAGTCACCCGGCCGTACACCCTTCCTGAGTCGATGGTGGGTCCGGTACTGAAAACAAGTTTGAGATTTTGGGCGGGATTGCGCTCCGCGAAGTCTTTGATGCCATCGCCAAAGTTGAGCGTGAAGGTGGTGCTATCCGCAAAATTATTTTTAAACTCGAGAATGATTGCCGTACCCTTGGGCTTAGCCGTGTAGGGGTTTTCCGTTTCGGGCGTGATGATCAGCTTCTGCTGAATGTTGTCGACGATCACATATTCATCAAAGTTCAGCACGATTTGCTTGCCCTTGAAATTACGGGTTTTAGTAGTCGGGCTACTTTGCAGCAACGTGGGTGCAATGATGTCTTTCTCGCCACCCGTGGGCGCTACCTGCTGGGCGCAACGGGTTAGGGTGATGAGGGCAACGATGAACAGCAAATATTTTTTCATGAATTGAGGTGATTTGAAGTGTGCTCGATGGCAAGTGGTAATAAGAATAAGGTCAAAGAAAAACCCCCAATACCAACGTGCGGTACTGAGGGTTTTGTATGATGATGCTTTGGTCAGGCTTTGCCAAGCACATAGATAAGACTGGACGTATTGGGATCTCCGGACGTGTCCTTCCAGCCTTGCCAATTGGAAATCGAACCTTGCCAAACGCTTTTCAGCATATCCGTTTTTCCCTGCTCGTAGCGAGTGCTCAGCATGCCAACGTAATAGGCGTCGAACCACATGGGCAGAATATCTTGTACTTCGAAGCCATGTTTTTCGGCCAGCTGCCGCATGGCTTTTTTGGTAAAGTGGTAGAGGTGACGCGGCACATCGTAGGCCGCCCAGTCCTTTTTAAAAGCTTTGGCATCTGCTGACTCCGGGTTAGGAACGGCGATGAACAACTTACCCGTAGCGTTGAGATGCGCGTGTAGCCATGCCATGGTTTCGTTCAGGCGATGTACATGTTCGAGGACGTGCCACATCGTGATGGCGTCGTATTTTTTATCGGTAAAAAACGAATCCTCAATGGTTTCATAGATGTTCCCCCCTACCCTACCGCGGCCCACGGTTCGGGCTTGTACATCCGGTTCTGTACCGGTCACTTGCCAACCTGCTGCTTTGGCTTGGGAAAGAAAATAACCCGCGCCACTGCCTACATCCAATAATTGACCCTTTTGACCCACGGCTCGTTCAAGTAGTTTAAGCTTCTGCTTCGTGGTAAAGTCGCGTACTTTATTGTAGAGCGTACTCATTAAATCCTTTGCTTCATCGTGGTGTGAGATGTAGTTGCTGGATTCGTAATACGCTCCGATGGCATCAGCCGGGGGACGCGGATTAGTGTAAAGAAACCCGCACTTGCCGCAAGAAACTATATTAAAATCTGCCTGAGAAACGGTGTGGTCTTTTACCTGAAGGTAGGGCGACCGTTGTGTCCCTTCACATATCGGACAATGTTGTAATGTTTCGACGGTCATGGATTATCTACCTAGGTGAATCATCAAAACTGAAATATCCGAAGGACTTACGCCGCTGATTCGCGAGGCTTGTCCAATGGTTTGGGGGCGGGCTTTTTTAAGCTTTTCGCGTCCTTCAAACGAGAGCGCCTGCACGCCGTCGTAGTTAAAATTGGTTACGATGCCCAGGTCTTCCATCTTACTCATCTTCTCTACCATCAGCCTTTCCTTCTCAATATAGCTGTCGTATTTGACGTGAATTTCGGTTTGCTCAATGGCATCATCCGTGAATTTATTCATCCATTCCGAGATGCGCGGATTCATTTCCCGGATCTCTTTTATCGTTAGTTGTGGTCTTTTAAGGAGCTGGTAAAGGGTCGTCTTTTCCCGAATTTGGGAGGTATGGTAGGCTTCCAACTGAGGATTTACATCTTCCGGTAGTACCTTCACTTGCATCAATTCCTGAATTAGCTCGTCGGTTTGTGCGATTTTCCTTTGCACGTTTTCTAAGCGTTGCGCGTCAGCCAATCCTACGGCGTGGCTCTTTTCGGTCAGGCGAATATCGGCGTTATCCTGTCGGAGCAATGTGCGGTATTCGGCCCGCGAAGTGAACATGCGGTAAGGTTCTTCGGTCCCTTTGTTGATGAGGTCGTCGATCAAAACGCCGATGTACGCCTCCGATCTTTTCAGCACAAATGGCTTTTGTTCGTTGATTTTCAGGTGCGCATTCATACCGGCCATCAATCCCTGGCAAGCGGCTTCTTCGTAGCCGGTGGTTCCGTTGATCTGTCCGGCGAAGTAAAGATTTTCAGTAAGATGCGTTTCCAGCGTCAACTTTAATTGCGTCGGTGGGAAATAATCGTACTCGATCGCGTAGCCAGGACGAAACATTTTGACATTTTCGAAACCTACAATCTTCCGGAGCGCCTTAAATTGGATATCTTCCGGTAAAGAAGTCGAGAAACCATTGACGTAAACCTCCACGGTGTTCCAGCCTTCGGGCTCTACGAAAATCTGGTGACGATCTTTATCGGCAAAACGGTTGATTTTATCCTCTACTGAAGGACAATAGCGTGGCCCTAACCCTTTAATGCGTCCCGAAAACATGGGGGATTTATCGAAGCCCGTTTTTAGCACATCGTGTACTTCCTGATTGGTGTAGGTAATCCAGCAACTTCTTTGCCTGGCCAGTCGCGGCGTGTCCGCGTAGGAAAATTTACCCGGTTCTTCGTCGCCCGGCTGCTCTTCCATTAATTTGTAATTGAGCGAGCGTCCATCGACGCGGGGCGGCGTACCGGTTTTCATCCGGCCCGACTCGAAGCCCAACGTTTCCAGTTGCTCCGTAATTCCTGTAGCGGCGCGTTCGCCGGTTCTGCCGCCGCCAAAGTTTTTCTCGCCTATGTGAATTAAGCCATTGAGAAAAGTACCATTGGTCAACACGACGGACTTGGCCTTGATTTCGATTCCCAAACTGGTTTTGACTCCGATCACCCTTTTATCTTTAATCAAAAGTCCGCTAACCATGTCTTGCCAGAAATCTACGTTCGGCGTGTCCTCCAGCGTTTGGCGCCAATCGTTGGCAAACATTTCGCGATCACTTTGGCAGCGCGGGCTCCACATAGCTGGGCCCTTAGAACGGTTTAGCATTCTGAACTGAATCATCGTCCGGTCACTGATCTTGCCTGACTGTCCACCGAGCGCATCTACTTCTCGTACAATCTGTCCTTTGGCCACGCCACCCATGGCTGGATTGCACGACATTTGGGCAATGGTCTGCATGTTCATAGTCACGAGCAAAACCTTCGATCCCATATTGGCGGCGGCAGCGGCGGCTTCACAGCCGGCGTGCCCCGCTCCTACTACAATCACATCGTATTCTGGAAACATCTTTTCGCTAATTAAAAAAGTCTCAACAAAATTGTCGAGACTTGAATTTTTTTGTGAAAACCCACAAAGTGTTCCACGTGGAAATTTTTACTGATACTTGTAATTTTTCAGATAAAAATCTTCTTTGTCTCGAATCTTAACTTTTAACACCTCGTCTTCGTCGCTGTATCCTACCAAGTGTAGCACACCATGAACAATGACTCGGCGAAGTTCCTCGTCAAATTTTACTTCGGCAGTTTCAGCATTTTCTTTAACCCGATCCGTACTGATGTAAATTTCACCTTCCACCTGCTTTTCCTCATCACTGGTATCGAACGTAATGATGTCTGTGTAGTAATCGTGCTGCAAATGCTCACGGTTCATGTTCAACAAGTACTCATCCGAACAAAAAATGTAATTTAATTGGTTCAGCGTGAAGCCCTCATTTTCGATAACGAACTTTAACCAACGCTTCGCCTTGGTTGGATTGGGAAGCGTATATTCTACATCTTCCGCAAAAAATTGAATCATTGTTTTCAAAATGGATGTGATTTTAGTGTGTATTATGTAATGTAGTAACTGGTAACTCCTACGCGCACCCGACCAGGAGGTGACACGTGGACACAAATATATAATCTTAAGATATTTCTAAACAAAATAATTCGCCTAATTGATTAAAAATCAAGCGAATTATTAGCTATTGGTTCAAACTAGGTCACTCGTCTGACTGATACTTCCTAAAATAAGCATCGACCTCCTTCTTATAGAAAGGAGAGAAATTAGGGGGCGTCGAACGTAAAAGTTCGGTTTGCTTCTCTTTGGCCTTGATATATTGCTCAAAAGCGGGCGGCGGACGACGGACAATTTCGGTCGCCGTCTCGCCCTTACGCTTATCGTCTTCGCCCTGCTCCCGCATCGCTTTCTCCGATTCCAGTAGACGCGTCACAATATCCTGATTGCGTTTTTTCAATTCGGGATTAACACGTTTATTAACCAAATCGGTTTCGTTTTGATCCATCTTTTCAATCAGATCTTTCAATTGGTCACCGAATTGCTGCCCTGCTTTGGTACCTTTGCTCTCTTCCAGTAACTCCTGAATCATCTTACGAATCATGGATTGTTCGGCCGCCATACGGGCCAGTTGTTCCGACACACCTTGCTGGCCTTGTCCACCCTGTTTGCCCTCCCCGCTATGCTGACCTTGACCCATTTTCTGGATTTGCTCGTTCAACTTCTGTTGCATTTCGCCCGCCCCCGGCGATTTACCCTTGCCTTTATCTTTACCCTTTCCGCTGCCGGGCATCGCCATGGCCATCGCCATTTGCTGCTGCATTTGCCGGAAAACATCGCTCAGCATCAGGGCCAAATTGTTCATAGAAGTCATGGCAAATTGCTGTTTGGACGTAGCCACATTGATACGACGATCCTTAATATTGGTTACGCTCTCATCCATGTAGGACTTCATGTCGTTCAATTCCCGGGTAATGAAAGACTGGATTTGCACGACACGATTCGCCAAAGCGTATAGGCTGTCCTCAACCACCCTGGCGTCGTCCTGCAGTTTGAGTTGTTCTTGGCCAAGCGTTACGAAGCGCGGGTCTTGTAGATTGACGCCTTTAAAGTCCTTCATCAGCTTTTCCTGATCGAACGAAAGCGTGATCAGATTTTCGAGAATATCGCGTAAAGCGTCGATGTCCTCCTCCATCTGCTGCATTTCAGCGCTTTCCATCGAAGCCGACATGGCTGACGACATTTCACGCATCGACTTGGCCGCTTTTTTCTGAGATTCGGAAGCATCAGAATTCTTCTGCTGATCGAGTTCTTTTTTACTTTGCTCCATCTGCTGATCGGCGCTCTTTTCCTGTTCCTGCTGGGTCTCGGGCTGCTCCTCAATCTCCTCCCCCATCTTCTCGATCTCGTCGAGATCTTCTTTGGTATCCTTAAATTCTTCCTGAATCTTCTCCTGCTCTTTTTTCAAATCTTCATTTTTGGCCTTTTTGTCCTCGTCATTTTTGTTCTTTTCGTTTTGTTGAGACTTATCGGCTAGCTGGTCTTCCTTATCAGCCAATTCTTGCAGGTCTTTAATGGTCTCCTCCATTTTTTGCTCCATCTGCATCTTTTTGAAAAGGTTCAGCGTCCGTTCCAATTCCTTTTCAAGGTTGTTCTCTTTGTTACGCAGCTTTTCGAGCATCTTGCTCATCCGCTCACTGTCTTTCTTCTCAAGCAGCTTTTCCAACTCCTTGTATAGTTTGCTGGTCTCGTCGTTCATCAGATCGTCCATCAGCTTCTGCAACTGATCGAGCTTTTTCTGAGTCTCTTCGTTTTGTTGTTTGAATTGATTGGTTTTCTCATTCGTGGCTTTATTCTGTTCCTGAATCGAACGGATTTCCTCCATCAACGATTCCCGCTTTTTGAGAATATCCTCCACCTGCTTACGCTCCTGAAAATCGAGTTCTTTATTGGTCTTAAGTTTTTTATCAAGATTCTCAAGATCGCGTTCCAGGCTTTGCGCTTTCTTGAGTGCGTCCTGCATTTCTTTCTCGGTCTGTTTAGCCGACTTATCTACCTCCTCCTGCAATTTCTGCTTACTGGGTATCGCAAAATTGATCGTTCGCGAGCGGGCGCTTTTAGGGCCATTTACGCCATCGTTGTCCCAAACCTGAGCGAAGTACTCGATCTTGTCGCCGGGTGCTAACTTGAGGCTGTCAACGTACCACTGAAAGTAGAAACTCTGGGTGTTGGTCGTTTTGTTGAAAGGAATGGCGATACTCTTCATCTCCGGCTTTTTATCCTCCGGCTGCTGGTCCCGGCGCACGGAGTAAAAAAGTTTGAGTTGTGAAAACCCGTAGTCGTCGCTGATCGAACCGCCCAGCACGAGGTAGTTAAAAAGCGTCGTGTCCTGAAAATTCTCCAGATTAAGTACCGGATGCTTGTCGGGAATGACATTGATGTAGTAGCCAATTTTCTCGGAGTTTGGCGTCTCGTCGTTCTGCAACATAACCTGATATTGCGTCGAGCGGCGTACAGATTTGCTGTATTGATACCGCTTGGCATCGCGGTTCTGCGCCTTGTAAAGCAGCGAGTCATTATCGAATTTCAATCCCAGCGATTTGGTGGCTGAGGTATTAAAATTCCACTCTACCGTTGTTCCCTCGGGCACCGTTAGGTTACCTACGTTGGCCAGGCTCTCGGCCGGTTTATTGAGGTAAGCCGGGTAGCGCAGGTTAACATCAAAGGCAAGCAAACTAGGCCGCTCAATTACTTTCAGACTGTAATTGTCGGAGGCAAAACCCGCCGCGTCGAAGGAAAAAGTCACATCGCGCTGCACGTTTTTGAAGGTATAGGCAAAGGCGCGGTCGCCCTGTTGCTCTAATTTGAAGCGTGTGCCGTTCTGCATCATGTACACGGCCTTAGGCAGCGCCTCTCCCTCCAGGGTAAGGTTGAGTACGAAATCCTCGTTACGGAAGGCTTTTAGGGCCTTGTTCTCTATTTTAAAAGTAAAGGGCGCGTAGGTGTAGTTCTTCTGGAAATGGATAATCCGGTCAGAACTGGACGTAAAAAAGCCGGGCTTGAACAGCAAAATCACGGCAATAGCCGCCAGTGGGTAGACGGCATATTTAAGGTACTGTTTGTTTTCCTGAAAACGAATGGCGTCGGCGAAGCGCACGACGAGAAGCTGATTGGATTTCTGCCGGATGCTGGCCTCGATCAAGTCCGTCTGCTGACCACTGAGCGATTGAAGCTGCAGGGTATTTAACAGCTTGTCACCAATGTCGGGGAAATACTGACCGATCTGAGAAGCCGCCGCTTCATTGGACAAAGGCTGACGTATTCCGTATAAGTTAATAAGGGGCTGCACGACCCACTGGTAAAGCGAAAAGAGCAACACCGCCAAAAAGCCAAAAAACAAGGTACCCCGAATGCCCGAACTAAACCGGCCGAAATACTCGATCGCATTGAAAGCCAGGAAGACGCTCAACAGCAGAGCCGCCGAAAAAATGACCCCTTTAAGCAGACGATTTTGGTAATATTTTTGGCGGTATTCCTGAATTCTCAGAAGCAAGGTGCCAGCCGAAGCAGTGGAAGCTGCCATATCCTATTAACGTTAAAGTTTTTCAGTTTAGGAACGCCGCAATTATCGTGCGGGATGTGCGCAACGCGTTTAGCTACAATATAAAAGAAAAATAGCAGAAGCGGCAGAAAACTTTGTTTCTGTCGCCCACTGCCATCAACTCGATACGTAGCGTAATTGTTAAACGCCGATTTCTAAGGGATTATTGGCCTTTACCGAACCAATGAAATCGTGAATGTCGGCGGCAAGGTCCTGACTATCTTGCAAAATGCGGATAAAAGCACTGCCGATAATGGCACCACTAGCGTAGCGGCAGGCCTTTTGAAATGTGCTGTGGTCTTTGATACCAAAACCGATCAAGCGCGGGTTACGCAGCTCCATGGCGTTGATACGATTGAAGTACGATTCCATATTATCGCTCACGCCGGTCTGGGAGCCCGTCACGCTGGCGGAGGAGACGGTGTAGATAAAGCCGGAACTCACCTCATCGATCTGTCGGATGCGCGCTTCGGAAGTTTGGGGCGTGACCAAAAAGATGTTCAGAAGTCCGTGTTTTTCAAAAATGGCCCGGTATTCCTTCAAGTAAACATCCATCGGCATATCGGGCAGAATGAGACCATCCACGCCCACCTCAGCGCAGCGTTGACAGAACTTCTCTATGCCAAACTGCATCACTGGGTTGATGTATCCCATCAGTAGTACAGGAACCGTGATACCTTCCTGCCGCATTCCGTCAAGTTGATCAAAAAGTACTCGCACAGTCATGCCATTTTCCAAGGCCTGTTGGTTACTCTGCTGAATGGTTTCGCCGTCGGCCACCGGATCGGAGTACGGCATGCCGATCTCGACAAGATCAGTTCCTGCTTCTTCCAACGCCTGCAATACCCGACGCGTATCCCCTAGCTGAGGAAAACCCGCCGTGAAGTAGACGTTAAGATTGTTCGTCGGTTGCCGCGCAAAGAGTGCTTCGATCCGATTCATTATTTCGCCCAGTAGTCGATGACCAATACTTTATCCAAATGCGGGGTAAGGGTTGCACCGAAAGCTTTGTGATCGGGGTGCGGCAGATACACGGCGCGGTCTTCCTCGCTGTCGAAGGTTACGAAGAAACAGTGCGTAAAGCCTTGGTTCAGGCCTTCGGGGCTATTGTTAAGTCCCCATTCCAGCGACTTGATCTCTTTGATTTTTGAGGGCAAAGCCAGGAAAGCGTCCTCAACTTCTTTTACTTGCTCAGGCGTAGAAGCATCTTTGAATTTAAATAAAACAACGTGTCTCAGCATTTCTTTGGAGGTATTAGGTTCGTTAATTGATTCAGTGGTCGTAGCTTCTGAGGCGGCAGCATCACTTTTCGATTCCGCGTTTTGGCAGGAGGTAAAAGCAACCGCGCTCAGGAAAAGGAAGCCGGTGGTAAGGGATAGGAAGGATTTTTTCATTGGAGAAGGGTTTTGTTTGATGGTAAATGATGCTTGGAGGGCGCGTTACAAACGCGCATTACGTGGGTTCGCGTCGCAGACGCAAACCAGAGTTAACGCCTCACTGTGTGCGCCTAAAAAGATCAACCCGAGCAGTTAATACATTCCTCGCCCTGATCAAATTTCTGGCGATCGAATTGACCGAGCTTCTCTTTGATTTCAAGAATTTCGTCTTCCAGGTCGCAGCGCTCAAACAGTGAGACTTCGGGTGAATCTTTCTTCGTTTCCAATTCCTGCAATTTCAACCGGAGGTCGAAAACTTCGGGTAATGCGAGTATAGCCATGTTCTTTAGATATGAGTTATGATATATGAATTATGAGAAAGGCTGGAAGCCGATCGATGACAGCCACTACAGATACTTCATATAGGTGCTAAGGTCTTTGTCGCCGCGGCCGGATAGGTTCACGACTACAATATCGTCTTTACCCGCGCCGATGCGGTCGAGGACGGCCAGGGCGTGGGAGGTTTCGAGGGCGGGAATGATGCCTTCGATGCGGGCCAGTTCAAAAGAGGCCGCTAGTGCCTCGTCATCCGTGGCGGATAGGAATTTGGCCCGGCCCGTCTCGAACAAATGCGCGTGAACGGGACCAATGCCGGGATAATCCAGACCCGCCGACAGCGAATAGGGCTCTACTACCTGTCCGTCTTCGGTTTGCATCAGAATCGTCCGGCTGCCGTGCAATACACCCGGCTTTCCCAGGGCGGTTGTGGCCGCCGAATGGCCTGAGTCTACCCCCTGCCCTGCCGCTTCTACGGCGATCAATTGCACGGAAGGTTCGTCGAGGTAATGGTAAAATGCTCCGGCGGCGTTACTGCCACCCCCGACGCACGCGACCACGAAATCAGGATTGGCGTTGCCCGTTTGCTCTAGTAATTGCGTCTTCATCTCCGCCGAAATAACGGACTGAAAGCGCGTCACCATGTCGGGGTACGGATGCGGACCCACCACCGATCCGATGATGTAGTGCGTATCGGTCGGATTATTGATCCAGTGCCGCATGGCTTCGTTGGTGGCGTCTTTCAACGTTTGAGAGCCGCAGGTCGCAGGCCTTACCTCGGCGCCCAGCATTTTCATGCGCGCGACGTTCGGGGCCTGGCGCTCAATGTCGAGCGCCCCCATGTACACGATGCATTCGATGCCTTTCAGCGCGCAGACCGTCGCCGTGGCTACGCCGTGCTGCCCCGCGCCGGTTTCGGCCACAATGCGTTTCTTGCCCAACCGTTGCGCCAGCAGAATCTGCCCGATGGTATTGTTGACTTTATGCGCCCCGGTATGGCACAGGTCTTCACGCTTTAGATAGACCGTCGTGCCCACTTTTTCGGATAGTCGCTTGGCTAGGTACAGCGGCGTCGGCCTTCCTACGTAGTTGCGCAGCAGGTCGTCAAACTCTTCCTGAAAATCGGACCGGGCCATGATTTCCAGGTAGCTGTTGCGGAGCTCCTCCACGTTGGGGTGCAGCATTTCAGGAACAAATGCACCACCGAATTGCCCGTAGTAGCCGTTCTTGTCGACTTGATACGATATTTTTTCTTCCAGTACTTCCATGTCAGATTTCCAGTTCTTCTTCTTTCCTTACCCGGATTTTATCGAGTAGTTTTTCAATTTTTTCCAAATCCTTCACGCCCGGCTCAGTCTCGAATTTGCTGTTGACATCGATGCCGTACACACGGACGGACTGAGCCAGTTCGAGCAGTTGGTCGATGTTATCGTTGCCAATACCCCCGCTGAGCAGGAAAGGCTTCTCGTTGTCGTACCTGCGCAGAATGTTCCAGTCGAAAGCCACCCCGTTGCCGCCGAGTAGCGGACCTTTGGTGTCAAACAAAAACATATCGCAAAAAGGTTTATAATTGTTCAACATCGCGAAGTTAAAGCTGTTGTCGACCGCGAACGATTTGATGATGTTGATCCCTTTCAATCGCAGAATTCGGCAAAAATCCGGCATTTCGTTGCCGTGCAATTGCACATACTGTAAGTCGTATTTTTTGACAGCACTGATAATATGATCGGGCGTGTCGTTGACAAAAACACCGACTTTCTTAATTTCAGGGGGAATGAGGCGCATGATATCCTCGCTGAATTCGGCTCCCACGTAGCGCGGGGATTTTTCGTAAAAAATAAATCCGATAAAATCGGGCTTCAAAGCAACAAGGTCTTGAATATTGGTGGATTCACACATTCCGCATACTTTCAACTTCATACGATCAGGGTCTTTTGGTTAATTATTTCTAAAAGGTCTTTTTGCAGCATTTCTAATGCTTCTGCCGGGTTGGGTTCTTTCATGAAAGTCTCGCCTATAAGGAAACCCCGGTAACCCGCCTCGACAAGCCGCACGATTGTCGAGGCGTCACGCAGGCCGCTTTCCGAGATTTTAACGAAACGATTCGGGATCTTGCTCGCTAGTTTCAGCGAAGTACCGACAGAGGTAGAAAAAGTTTTCAGATTGCGATTGTTCACACCCACCAAATCGACTTCGTCGCACAAGCTTCGGTCGAGTTCGTCAGCATCGTGTACTTCCAACAGTACTTCCAAGTCAAGGTCATGGGCTTTCCTGGCAAGAAATTTAACTTCCGTGGGCGAAAGACAGGCGGCAATCAGCAATACTACATCGGCACCGAGGGCTTTGGCTTCAAAAAGCTGGTATTCGTCGATCATGAAGTCCTTGCGCAGCATCGGCGTGTGAGGGTTGGCCGCGCGGGCTTGCTCG
>JBBSSJ010000121.1:0-13422 GCA_038242095.1 Cytophagales bacterium | reverse complement strand
CTAATTTCTTCCGGCGGGTCGTCAAGGATTATGAGAAAACAGTATCCTCTTCGGTCGGATGGCTCCTGCTGGCCAATATTCAGATCATGTTACAGCGAATTAGTGCCATCCACCAAACTTAATTTCCAAACATGCTCTAAATGAATATCATCAAATCCCCACCAACCACCCTACATATACCACCCGCCCAATCGCCGCCGAGCCATAGGCCGACACGGCATTAGCATCCGTAATATTAGTCGCGCCCAACCGCAGCAAACTTTTCAGCGCGGGTAGCTTATAGCCAACTTGCGCATCTAAAGTACCATAAGCAGAAATGATACCTTCGTCGAAAGGCATGAAGAAAGTATAGCCTGTTTGGTAGCGGTAATTGATGCTGTACGTAAATTGCTTTCGCGTTCCGTCCAAACCCAAATTGACTTTATGGGTCGGGGTATTGAAGCCTAAAATCAAGCCTTCCGTGTCGCCTTCGGCAATGTGCGACCAGGTGTAGTTGCTATACAAATGCAGTTTTTGCGGCGTGTAGTAGTCCGCAGCCAGCACCACGCCTTGGGTGTTTACGGCCTGATCGGCGTTGGCCCACGCCTGAATCAGGCGACCGCGTGTGCGGTCGGTGGCGGATTTGGTGAAGTCGCCCGTGGCCGGGGAAGGTGCGCCCGTCGTGGACAGGCCGTCTTCGCGACCGTAGAAACGGAGGGTACCGATAAAATCGCGGTAGCGCGAGCGGTAGTAGCTGGCGTCCACGTATAGGCCTTTTAGAACTTGCGCCTTGTAGCCAATTTCCCAGGTGTTGACTTGCTCGGGCGAAAGACCCTTGATGGTTTGTGGTTGCAAGAAACTGGGGTTCGGCTGGCCGTTGGGCAGCGTCGACACGGCATTCAGGCCCCGAAAGCCGCCGCTGATATTCCCCATCACCAGTAGCGAACCGAAGTCGAGATAAATGTATTGGTCGAGTTGGGCGGGTTGGCGGTAAGCCTGCGCGTAGCTCAGGCGAAAATTGTGTTCCCGGTTTTCTCCCAAAGACAGCACCCCTGACGCGCGGGGTGAAAAGCGGATGCCGAAATTACGGAAGTTATCCACCCGCCCGGCAAAGGCCAGCCGCAGGCGGTCGCGTAGCAGATTTTGGCGCACTTGCCCGTACGCCCCGCCTTCGTAATTAACGATGCGGTCGCGCTTCTGCACATCGTTGGTACCGGGCGTGATGGGCGACTTATCGCCGTCGGCCAGCAATGTCCCCGCCGAGCGCAGGCGATGCGTGCGGAAGCTAGCCCCGGCGATTAAGTTGGTATTGGCGGCCAGTTGCCATTCCTTCTGGGTACTCAGGTCGTAGAATCGTGCGGTGTTAGCGAAGGCCGCGCCGCGCACCGTCCGCGCGCCGTTGACCTCGATGCTGCCCACGCCGCTCACGATCTGCTGGCGAAGATCGTTGAACGCCTTGCTACCGACGGGCAGCATCACGCCCTGGGCTATACGCGACGCCAGGGCCTGAGCCTCAGCGATGCTTTGTCCACCCGCCACGGCTTGGCCCAATTGGTAAGGTTGTGGCGCGTTGCCGTCGGGATTGGCGGCGTAAATGCCGTCGAGCGTACTGTTGCCAGGGAGGCCATTGGTGCGCGCCGCACCGAAAATCTGATTCCAAAGCGCGAAGTAGTTTTGGCCGTAGGTTGGATAATTTCCACCGCCAGTTTTAGTGGCTGCCATCACGCTGCCCATGATGCCATTGCCCAGGCCGCTCAAGTCATAGGCTTTTCCCCCGTAATCATAAACCGTGTAGGCCCGCACAAACCAGCCTTTGCCCGCAAGTTCGGCGCGATGGAGGTCGTACTGCATGGCGCGTTGGGCGTAGCGGCTGCTGCTCTGAAAAATGCCGTTGCTGAACGTATAGCGGTATTCGTAGGTCAATTTGATGCGTTCGCTAATTTTGTACTGCACCGAAGGATTGATGCGGATGTTACCGGCCTTGTAGCTGTTGCCCCAAACCGTGAACAGGTCGCCGGGTGCTTTGGCCCACAGCAGATCCCGCTCGGCGTAGCCCGGCGCGTAAATACGGTAGGGATTTTTGTCATTCTGGGCGGTTAGGACGATATTGGTCACGGTGCTGCCTACATCGCCGTAGCGGTTGACAGCGTTCCAACCCAGCGGCGAGCCCTGGGTGTTGTTGGCCGGATCGGCTCCGGCCAGTCCGCCCGAGGTGACGCGTTTGATGGCCGCGTCACTGGACGCGATGAACTCATCGGCGGAGAAATAGTTGATATTGATTTTGAAGGCTAGTTTATCGCCGATCGTTTTGGCGTAGCGCACTTGAAAATCGACCAGATGACGGTTACCGCCGCGCAGCGAAGCCGTCAGGCCGGATGTCGTGAAAGGGTCTTTGGAGTGCATCAACATAGCCCCGTTGAGGGCGTTGGAGCCGTAAAGCGCCGAGCTGGCCCCGTGAACGATGTCCACACTTTCCAAATCAAGATCCGAAATACCGACCCAGTTCCCGTAGTACAGCGAGGCGGTCGGCGAGGTCACGTCCACGTAATCGGCGAGTTGGACTACGCGCTCGGCCTTATTACTGTTGAAGCCCCGCGTGCTAAAACTGGTAATCAGCCAACTTGACTGACTCACATCGATGCCTTTATACCTGGCCAGGCCCGAAATAAGGTCAATGGAAGCGGTGTGTTGCAATTGCGGCGCGCCGATATGTTCCATCGTCACGGGCGTCTCCATAACGCGCTCAGCGGTGCGGGAAGCAGCGACGGTGATCTGGTTTAGGGTGCCGCCGCTACGGCTCGTGGTATCGGTTTGAGCGTGAGTATTATTATAAAATACAATGAAAAAGACAAAAAAGGCTTTGTAACGAATATTCATGCAAGGATCGTTTGATTCTACGCCCAAAGATAAGGTTTTCCCCTGATTTTCGATTTTTTGCCTGGTGCAGAGGAAAGTCGGCGCAATTGTCTGGAACCGCGATGGTTTTTGTTCAACCAATTGAGCTATCTTTAACTGTCAAAAATGCTTTTAACCGTTTGAATCACAAAGCCTCTTGTCGGTAGTATCATCTATTCCCCTTCGTTCCCGCAACCCGCTACTCTACTACCTTGGTTTGGCGCACTTGGTAGGTGCGGCCGTATGTCTGATCCTGATAGTAATCGACGATACCCAAATTTTGGGCATCGACCGCTGGATCAAGCCTTTCAAATTCTATGGCTCGTCTGCTGTTTATCTGCTGACATTTGCCTGGCTCACGGGCGATTTACCCCAGGGAAGTTTTGTCCGTAATTTCTCCCGGCAAATTTCTCTGGCTATCGTCGTTGAAAACCTTATCATCACTGTGCAGGCCGCCCGTGGCGTCAAGTCGCACTTTCATTTTGAGTCGTTAGGGGGCGGCATTGCCTTCACGATCATGGGGGTGTTTATCATTTATAATACCATTTGGGTTTTTCTCTTTACGACCCGGTACTTCAAGGCGAATCTCAAAGATTTACCCGCGCCCTACACGCTTGGCGTTCGATTGGGACTCGTGCTTTTTCTGCTGGGGAGCGCCATTGGCGGCTACATGTCGGGGCAGCAGGGCCACACGGTGGGTGCGCCCGACGGCGGACCAGGTCTGCCGTTGCTCAACTGGAGTACAGGTTTCGGCGACTTGCGGGTAGCGCATTTCTTTGGCCTGCACGGATTGCAAATCCTAATGCTTTTAGGATTATTCTTAGCTACAAAGCGGCTTGCGGCTGATATCAAGAGAGGGCTCGTCTGGCTTGCTTTCGGCGGCATGGTATGCTTTATTTTCTGGACTTTGTGGGAGGCCATTCAAGAAGTACCCCTGATAGGAATATAGTATGGGCTGGATACGTACAGGGTTGGCACAACCTTTTTAAAGTTCTCTTCCCCAAAGATTTTACCACAACCTTACCCAACTGAAAAATGGCAGATGCACAAAGGAATATCATCATCGAAACTAATATCGACGCCCCAATTGAAAAAGTCTGGAAAGCCTGGATTACGCCCGAAGACATCGTGAAATGGAACAACGCCAGCGATGATTGGTTTACGCCCAGCGCCGACAACGATCTGAAAGAGGGCGGCGAATTCATGTACCGCATGGAAGCAAAAGACGGTAGCTTTGGTTTTGATTTTTCGGGCAAATACAATAAAATTAAGGAGCAGGAACTACTGGAATATATTTTGGCCGACGACCGCAAAGCAACGGTAGCATTTTCGGAAAAAGATGGCAAGACGACCGTAACGCAAACGTTCGAACCCGAGCCCGAAACGGATAACGACATAGAAACTCAAAAAGCGGGTTGGCAGGCGATCCTGGATAATTTTAAGAAGTATGTGGATGAGCAGTAGGCAGTTGAATAACAGTCATTTTGCCGTACTCAATTATTTTCGCTATCTTTGAATTATACTAATCTTGACTATATTTAAAATTGTCGGTAAGACCAGTCCTTAGCAAATAGCGCAATTATTTCATCTTGCATTATTTTTCATGTCAATCTGATTGATCGACTATTGAGTGCATTGAGATTAAGTTATTATTTAGAATATTTTTTCTAAAAAGAACGAAAACCCTTATATGATTCCTGAAATCGAAACTTTGAATATTACTATTTCTGACCGCCGTGACTTAGCTATTGAAGACGTCTTGGCACTATATGAGGCCAACGGCTGGAGCGCGGCTGAGAAGCCCACAAAATTGTATAAAGGCCTGCTCAATTCCCATTCGCTCTTTACGGCTTGGGACGGTGACAAGTTGGTGGGCTTGGGCAACGCTATCTCTGATGGGTATCTGGTCGTGTACTACCCGCATTTCCTGGTCCATCCTGAATACCAGGGCATGGGCATCGGCAACCGGCTGGTTGAAAAGATGCAGGAAAAGTACAAAGATTTCCACATGCAGGTACTCACCGCCGACGGTAATACGGTTGAATTCTATAAGAAAATTGGCTTTCAGCGCGCCGGTGATACCAAATCCATGTGGATTTACGAGGGCGAAGAACATTAAGGTATGTATCGGCTTAAAATAGCCGGATAGCAGAAATCCCGTTGGCCGAAGCTGAATGCTTCTCGCCAACGGGATTTTTTATTTTGTAAAAAAAGCACTTTCACTACTTAACCTCCTCGTAGTCGACATATTCGCCGCCCCGAAAGGGCTTGTCGTCTTTTTTGGGGTCCCTATCGACCCGGATGCTGCCTTCGCGTTGCGGAGGTCGCTGGCTGTCCTGATACTTGCGCTGCTCCTTCATTAGTTTCCTGCCCACTAACAGGTGAAATAGAAACCGGCGGAATGGGGGCACAAAAGCAATCAGGAAACAAACGATAAGAAATATATTGAATACGATTTTCATATGGCAATGGATATTGTAGGCTCGCTCGGTTTGGGAATCAGGTACGAATATAACGAAAAAAAATCCCAAGAGTTTCATACCATCGGGAAGAATGGCGCGTAGCTAACGTGAAAGGCGCGCCAACGTTATTCAGCCGCTACCAAGCTACTCAGCACCTCGCCCACCACTCCGGGAAAATGCGCGTGTTCGAGCCGAAGCACTTTCTGGGCGATGTCGGTCGCGGTGTCGGTATTTTCCAATGCGCAGGTGGCCTGGTAGATAATTTCGCCTTCGTCGTACCGTTCGTCCACGAAATGAATCGTGATGCCCGATTCAGCCTCTCCGGCCGCCGCTACGGCTTCGTGCACGTGCTCGCCGTACATGCCGGGCCCACCATACTTAGGCAGCAAGGCGGGATGAATGTTGATGATCCGGCGCGGAAAAGCCCGAATCAGCGCGGCGGGTACCAGCATCAGAAAGCCCGCCAATACGATCAGGTCTATTTGCTGCCGCTGCAGTAATTCAGTAATTCGGTCCGAATAGACGAAAGTCTTTTTATCAAAAACCACCACCGGAATGTGCAGCCGCCGGGCGCGGGCGATGACCCCGGCTGTGGGGTTATTGGTCAGGATCAGACTGACTTCCGAGTCGGTACGGTCGGCAAAATGGTGGCTGATTTGCTCGGCGTTGGAGCCCGAGCCTGACGCAAAAATGGCAATACGTTTCATGCAAAAAGAAAATGGGTAGGCGCCGCAAACCAAAAGCGGCTCCGGCAAAGATAGCATGCCGGAGCCGTTCGGCCCGTTGGTGTGGGTATTTGTATTGCCTAGAATATCTTGCTCAGTTCGGTAGAACCAATCAATTTTCCCTTACGATATGTTTCGGTTTTGATGTCCCAGAGTACCTTATCAGCGCGATAGGACACCGTGTTGAAGTCGAGGTTCATTTTGATTACTGATTTGACAGCCATGTTCATATCGGTGGTAATCTTGTATGCGTCGAATGTTCCGGCGGGTACGGTTATGGTTTCTTTACCCACCACTTTGCGGTTGACGAAGTTGGCATCCATGGTCATAGTCATCGGCCCGGTGCCCCCCTCACCGTGGAGCGAACCGTCGGGCAGGGTTTGACCAACCGAAAGATTGGCAGGAAAAATGATGTCCTGTGAAGTAAGTTGCATGTCAAAAGCCTCGTATTGCTTGCTCTGTTCCTGGCCCATCATGGCGCTGGCATCCATCCTCATTTCGTTACCGTTGCAGCGCATTTGCACGGAACTGGACATCTGCGATTGATCCTTTTTGTCGAACGATTCAAAGTCCATATCGACCACGACATCAGGCCCCTCTTGGGTGACTTTCTTAAATTTATATACAATGCGACCCGTTTCTTTACCGCGTTTATCGAGGCTTATCATTTCGAAGCCGCCCCCTTCTTTGAGCGTAACGCCCATGCATTCCTGAGCACGGAGCGCAAGCGGGGGGAGAATAAAAAACAGGAGGGCTAATGCAAATAGTTTTTTCATCGGACAGTAGATAGTATCGTGGCTTTTAGAATAAAGTACTTTGCCCAAACCTACTCAATACTCTACGCTTTGTCAACCATGAGCTAGTAAATGGCGCATTTGACATAGTTGCTCACAATTTTGCCGGGGCCGCCAGCCTATTCTATCATTCATCACTTACAATTCCTTACTCATCACGCCCACAGCATCGTCCCCAATCCCAGCAGCATGATGATCTTGCACAGGCGACTGAGGCGGGCGAATTCGCGGCGCGTGTCCGAAAAAACCAGTCGGTAAACTAGCCATGCGATGGGTGCTAGGAGTAGGGTAAAAAGCCAGCCCAGTGTGACGTTTTCTAATGTGTGGGCCATCAGGTATAGACTCGTGATAAAGGCCGCCACCAGAAAATATACAAATATTTTGGTAGGACGCACGCCCCACACGATGGGCAAAGTGCGGCAACCGTGGGCGGTGTCGCCCCGCAGGTCCTCCATGTCCTTGATGATTTCACGGACGAGCGTAATGAAAAAGGCAAATAGTGCGTAAATCCACACCAAACGGCAGTTTTGGGGATAGAGCACCGATACCACGATCAGGCTCAGGGCCGTCAGTAATGACACGACGAGGTTACCAACGAAGGGTGCGCGCTTGAAGCGTTCGGAGTAAAACCAGAGCAGCGTCACCGAAAACACGTTGATCAAAAACACCCATTTACTCACCAGCAGTCCCAAAACGACGCCAGCAACATTAAGAAGTTGGTGCGTCCCCATGGCGACGCGCCGCTTGAGGTAGCGCCCGATGATGACGCGCTCGGGCTTGTTGACGATATCGATCTTGACGTCGAAGTAATCATTGATGATGTAGCCCGCCGCCGCGATGCAGGCCGTCGCCAGGCTGAGCACCAGCATCCGGGGGTCCAGCAGGATTTGCCGCCATTCCTCGCGCGGCCCCACCAACAGCAACCGGGTGAGGTACTGGGTTAGGACGACGATGGCCAGATTACCCGCCCGCACCAGCCGCACGATGCCCAGGAAGTAATCTTTAAAGGTAAATTTGCGGGAACGGGTCACGGATACTACTCGAGTTTAAGGATCAAAAATAGCCACTATTTGGGTCAGATCGTTGAAAATGCCTGGCTTATCAAAATCTTTATCTGCGGTTTTGGAATAAAAAGAGGGCGAATTGGTGTTAGTACCCCAAAACCATCAGGCACGGCATTGGTAGCAGACTTCGGTTTTCTAGCCTGTGTCGCATATAATCCCATTATGAAAATCGGTATCGTTTGTTACCCCACCTTTGGGGGTAGTGGTGTCATCGCCACAGAGCTGGGCAAGGCCCTTACCAAAGTGGGCCATCAGGTGCATTTCATCACCTACTCGCAACCCCAGCGGCTCGATTTCTTCAACGAAAATCTTTATTACCACGAGGTAAACATCCCGGCCTATCCGCTGTTTCAATACCCGCCCTACGAGTCGGCACTATCGAGCGAAATGGTACACGTGGCCAAGTACATGAAGCTGGATCTGTTGCACGTGCATTACGCCATCCCGCACGCTTCATCGGCTTACCTCGCCAAGCAGATTCTGGCGACGCAGGGCATCCACATTCCGGTCATCACGACGCTGCACGGTACCGACATCACGCTGGTGGGCAAGGATTCTTCTTATGAACCCGTCGTTACGTTTAGCATCAACCAATCTGACGGCATCACGGCGGTTTCGGATTTTTTGCGGGACGATACGTATCGGCATTTCGCGGTGACTAAGGAAATTGAAGTAATTCCCAATTTCATCGACTTAGATCGTTTTAAGCGCCAGCAGAAGGATCATTTCAAACGCGCGATATGTCCTAACGATGAAAAGTTGATCGTGCATACCTCCAATTTTCGGAAGGTAAAGCGCATCGACGATGTCATCGCTATTTTTCACAAACTCCGCCCGCTGGTGCCCAGCAAACTACTTCTGGTGGGCGATGGCCCTGAGCGAGCCCGCATTGAAAAACTTTGCATGGAACTTGATCTGTATCCTGATGTTCGTTTCTTGGGCAAACTCGACGCCATTGAGGAAGTGCTTTCCGTGGCAGACTTATTCCTGATGCCTTCGGAGAGTGAGAGTTTCGGCCTCGCGGCGCTCGAAGCGCTGGCGTGCGAGGTACCGCTGATCACGACCAACGTGGGCGGCTTACCCGAGTTGAACATTCCGGGCGTGACGGGGTTCCTGAGTGAGCTCGGTGATGTAGACGACATGGTAAAGAACGCCGTGACAATCCTGGACGACGATAACTTGCCCCGCTTCAAGGAAAACGCTTTGGCCCGAGCCAAAGAATTCGATATCAAGAACATTGTCCCGATGTACGAGCGCTATTACGAGCGGGTGCTGGAGGCCAGCAGGTTAAATAGGCCAGTCGGTGTGGCTGAGTAGTTTGATTGAATTTTGATCAAGCAAGAAATAGTATTGCAATCGTCAGGGCATGCCACACCGCCGGGCACAAAAATTTTAATTCTTTATTAGAAAATATGCAACCCAATATCCCCCAGACCGGTAAGAAGCGGGTCGTGATTGCCGGGGCCGGTTTTGCCGGACTTGAAATTGCGCAAAAACTGTCCAAACGCGACGATGTGCAAATCGTACTGCTCGATAGGAACAACTACCACCAATTCCAGCCGCTGTTTTATCAGGTGGCGATGGCGGGTTTGGAGCCTAGCTCGATTTCTTTTCCCCTTCGCAAAATCTTCCAGTCCTGCAAAAACGTCCACATCCGGGTAACGGATGTTCACCGGCTTATGCCGGACGGCAAGAGCATCGAAACGGGCCTGGGCGTAATTACGTTTGACGCGCTGGTGATTGCCACGGGGGCCGATACCAACTACTATGGGATGAAGGAAATTGAAAGCCGCTCCATACCCATGAAATCGGTGGGTGAAGCACTGGCGCTACGAAACCGGCTGCTGCAGAATTTTGAGGATGCGGTATCAGCCGATACCGTAGCGGAGCGCGACGCGCTGATGAATGTGGTGGTCGTGGGCGGCGGGCCCACGGGTGTGGAGCTTTCGGGTACGCTGGCCGAAATGAAGAATTTCATCCTGCCCAAAGATTATCCCGACCTCAGCTTTGATGCCATGCACATTTACTTACTTGAGGGCGGGGCCGATGTACTGGACGTCATGTCGGACGAGGCATCGGTGAAGGCGCGCGAGTACCTCGACAAACTTGGCGTGATCGTGATGACCAATCAGCGCGTGACGCAATTTGACGGCAAGACAGTGAGAACCGAACAAGGTTTGGAGCTCAATACCACTAATTTGGTTTGGGCGGCGGGTGTTCGCGCCTGTCCTTTGGACGGTTTTGGCCCCGAGAAGCTGGGGCGCGGTGGGCGTTTGAAGGTCAACCAGTTTAATCAGGTCGATGGCTACCAAAACGTATTTGCCCTGGGCGATGTGGCCATCATGACGGGGGATCCGAAAAATCCCGAGGGCCATCCGCAATTGGCGCAAGTGGCGATTCAGCAGGCTGATCGGTTAGCAAAAAATTTAAAACTCCAGCTCGACGGTAAGACTTTTGAAGGATTTGAATACAGGGATCTGGGTACCATGGCGACCGTAGGTCGCAACCTCGCGGTAGTGGACCTGCCGTTCTGGAAATTCCAGGGCTTTTTCGCCTGGCTGACCTGGATGTTCGTGCATTTGTTCTCAATCGTGGGCGTCAAGAATCGAATCATGGTTTTTATCAACTGGATTTGGAATTATATCACGTACGACCAATCATTACGGCTCATCATAAAGGCCAAGCCGCTACCCAGCGAAATAAATTTGACCGAGAACCAACAGGAATTACAAAAAGACGAGTCGGTCCGAAAGCCCGCAGGAGCCACTACCTAAAAAAACGGCCGCATTCAATTGCGGCCGTTTTTTTATTATCTATTTACCGACTTCCAGTAAAACGATGCTCGTACCGCCGATGTGCCGGATGTTACGGCAACGTGGCTCGGTTTGGCACAATTCATTTAATGCCCGCATGACCCCCTTCCCAGTTAGCGTAGTCGTGCCAAAGCATCGCCCTACGCGACGCAAGGCCCCAGAATACAGGCTAACGTTGTTTTTGAAACTTGCCGTGTAAAGCAGAAATGGTAGGGAGGATAGACGTATTATTGCGTCGATAATTCTCTTAAATGTATAGCGCTTACTAAGTGTTCAAACTTACCCGCTTCTTTGCTCTCAACGCCCTATGCTATATTTCCTGCTGGCCGTCATGTTTACGGTCGCCTTGTACCTCATTATGCGGTCTTTCCCGCGCTACGGGGTGCATTCCTTTCACGCCATTGGCTTCAACTATTACGCTTGCGTGGCTACTGGACTGCTACTGTCGCCCGATCCAAAACGAATCACCCAGGTCGATTGGACCTCCACGCCTACCCTGCTGACGCTGGCGCTGGGCATTATGTTCGTGACGGCTTTCGTGCTGATCGGGCAAACTACCCAAAAAGTCAGCGTGACGGCTACCTCGCTGGCCGCTAATATGTCGCTTGTGATTCCGGTACTGTTTGGACTTTTTATTTTTAAAAACGCCAACAAGGACTACACGCTTTGGAACTACCTGGGGCTGTTGTTGGCGCTAGTGGCGCTGGCGTTGGGGGCCATTCAGAGACAAAAAGCTCCGAGTAGTGAGGAAGCCGGTGCGGCTGGGTCGCTTAATTGGCTTACGCTGCTGCTGCCGGTGCTCACTTTCCTGGCATCGGGCACCAACAATACGCTCATCAATTACCTGAGCATGAAGTACTACGGACCCGAGGAAGCGGGCCTGTTCACAATCATTTCGTGCGTGGGGGCCTCAATCGTTGGTACCTTGCTGATTTTGGGAAGGGTACTATTTCGGGGAGAGCGGGTTTCCTGGCGGAGCTTTGCGGCCGGCATGATTCTGGGCGTACCCAATTTCCTGTCATTCTATTTTCTGTTGCAGGCACTGGCGGCTTTTGGCAACAGCGCCGCTTTTGTCTTTCCGATTTACAACATTCTCACTACGATGGCTTCGGCCGCGGCTGCTTGGTTACTATTTCGGGAGCGACTCAATCCGCTCAATCGGCTAGGGTTGGGGTTGGCCGTACTGGCGATCTTACTAATTTCTTATCAGGAATTGGGCTTCTAAAGGAGCCTTTCGACTTCCCTCAGGGCGACAGGGGAAAGGGGCAAAGAGGGAAAATTGCTGAATATAAACGTATTAAACGAATAAAAAATAATTACACAACCTTCACTCCTGTTCTTCCTTAATTTCAAGATTAAACAGATCGTTCAGCACGTCGATGAGGGTCTCGGCCTCGCCGCGCTTGCAGGCGGCTTTTAGTTGAAGTACCGGTAGCTTGATAATTTTTTGCATCATGCTGGCCGTGATCTTGTCCACTTTGGCGGCTTCCGTCTTGGAAAGCGACTTAGTGAAGCGGGCCATTTCTTCCTGCCGTATTTGTTCAAGCGCATTTTTCAGACGGTTGATCGTCGGCGAAACGATCATTTCCTTCGACCAGTCATTAAACTCAACTACCGATTCGGTAATGATATTCTGCACAACCGGTACTGCCTCCAGGCGACGCGCCAATGCCGCGTCGGCCCGATTCCTTATCGTGTCCACATTGTAAAGCACTACCCCGGCCACCTGCTCGATTTCCGGCTCCACGCTGCGCGGCACGGCAAGGTCGATAAAGTACTTGTAGGTAAGGCTGGTCAGCTTTTCCACCATTTTTTTAGTAAAAAACGGCTCCTCGGTTTTGATCGAGGAGATGATCACATCAGCGCGGGCAAGTTCTGTTTCCATATCGTCAAAATCGGCGATCCGAAAATTGGCGGTGCTTCCTATTTTTTCCGCTTTAGCTCGGGTGCGGTTCATCACCGTGAGGTCGATGCCCTCGCGCTGCGCCAGGTTTTTGCACACGTCCGTCCCAATTTCTCCCAGCCCGACCACCAGAATCTTGGGTTCAAGCATGAGCGTGTCAACCAGTTCGACGGCGGCATAGGATACGGAGGCGGCCCCATCGCGGAAATTAGTTTCCTGGGCTACGCGCTTATTGGCAAAAAATATGGTGTGCAAAAGCCGGTGCAGAAATGGCCCCGCCATGTGCATGTCGGCGGCCCACTGATAGGCCTGCTTTATTTGATTGGGAATCTGCATATCGCCCACAACCTGGGAATGCAGCCCGGTAGCCACCTCGAACAAGTGCCGGACAGCATCTTGTTTACCCGAATAATGTTCAAAATAAGGCAGGTAAGAAGCCGGCTCGGCCAGCCCTTTATGAATCAGCAATAACTTGACGAGCTCCGCGTTGAGGTCCTTCGGCGAAGTGTAATAAATTTCGGTTCGGTTACAAGTAGAAACGACCAGTAGCTCGGAAAGCTCAAAGAAATCTTTGAGGGTCACCATTAACGCCTTAGCTTCGGTCTCGTTGAGGGCAATTTGCCCCCTAATAGCCAGCGGAGCGGTTCGATATGAGATACTTACGGCTTTGAACTGTCGATACATGGAGTCAATCTGAATTGCTGGAACAAATTTACGTTACAATTCTTACAATAGGAAACGGGAGCCACTGCCTATAAGTTTATTTAGAAGTCATATAAATTGTTCT
>JBBSSJ010000120.1:0-13453 GCA_038242095.1 Cytophagales bacterium | reverse complement strand
GGAGGAGAGTTCTTGAAAATTGGCGTGGGCGGACTGGTTAAACCGGACGACGGAGCCTACACTTTTGCCAAAAACTACGAGATAAAAAATCCCGGTAAGTGGACGGTGAAAAGGAAAAAAAACCGGGTTGAATTTACGCATAAAATCTCCGACGTGAACGGCTACGGCTACGAATACCACAAAACCGTGAAGCTTACCAAAGGAAAACCTGAGTTGGTCCTGGAACACAGTCTGAAAAATACCGGAAACAAGACCATCACAACCAGCACTTACAACCACAATTTCTTCGTCATCGACGGCGAGCCGACCGGGCCGAACATTGAAACGATGTTTCCCTTCGTAGCCAGCGCCGAAGGAAAGGGTTTCGGGACGATTGCCGAAATGAAGGATAAGCAACTGGTTTACAGCCGCAAGCTGGAAGAAAAAGAAAACATCTTCACGAGCGGAGTGCAGGGCTTCGGCTCCACGGCAGACGATTACCGCATTCACATCAAGAACCGCAAAACCGGCGCGGGCGTCAGGATTGAGGGAGACCTCCCTTTGGAAAAGCTGGTATTTTGGGCCTGCAACACTACTTCCTGCCCCGAACCCTACGTCAAACTATCCGTCAAACCCGGTGAAACGGTCCGCTGGAATATCCGCTATAGCTTTGAGGTGGAGTCGGAGAAATAGCCCGTTTGTCAAACAACTCAAGTGAAATTTTTGCAACCCATGAAATTTTGGAAATACCCCACGGTCGGGCTGCTCGTCCTTTGGATTTGCGGGGCAGCTTATTTTGCCGGACAGGATGCCAGCCAGCCGCCCAAAAACGTGGACTGGCGCACGTACGGTGGCGACCCGTCGGGCAGCCGCTACTCGGAACTTTCCCAAATCAATTTGCAGAATGTCAAGAGCTTAAAGCTGGCCTGGACCTACGACACGGGCCAGGAACCGCCCCTGACTTCCGGTCGAGAACTTGCCATGCAGTGCCAGCCCATCGTGATCGACGGCATTCTGTACGGCACCACGCCTCGTCTTAAACTGTTTGCCGCCAACGCCACCACCGGGAAAGAAATATGGAAATTCGACCCGCAAGCCGATCCCGATACCAGGCCTACCTACCATCCGGTGCGCGGTGTGGTGTATTGGGAAGGCGGCGGCGACAAGCGTATTCTCTATTCCGTGGGGGCCAATCTTTACGCCGTGAATGCTTCGACCGGAAAACCGATCCAGAGTTTTGGCAGTAATGGAAAAGTCGATATGCACGTGGGCCTGGACGATGAAAAAATGCTGGACTACGACATCAACGAGTATAGCATCCGTTCCACTACGCCGGGGGTTATCTACAAAGACCTGATTATCATGGGGTCGGCACCCTCCGAAGGCGGTGACGCTTTGCCCGGCTACATCCGGGCCTTCGACGTCAGGACGGGCCAACTAGCGTGGGTGTTCCGCACCATACCCCTGCCGGGCGAGTACGGCTACGAAACCTGGGAAAAAGATTCGTACAAAAAACTCGGCGGGGCCAACTGCTGGGCGGGCCTGGTGGTGGACGAAAAGCGCGGCATGGTGTTCATGGGCACGGGGTCGCCCTCGGTGGATTTTTACGGCGGCGCGCGTAAGGGCAGCAATCTGTTTGCCAACTGCGTCATCGCGCTGGATGCTAAAACGGGAAAGCGCAAGTGGCATTTCCAGACCGTCCACCACGACCTCTGGGACCGCGACATTCCCTGTCCGCCCAACCTGATTACGGTAAAACATCAAGGGAAAATGGTAGACGCCGTGGCCCAGGCGACCAAAGACGGGCTGATCTTTGTCTTCAACCGTGACACGGGCGAGCCGCTTTTTCCGGTGGAGGAAGTACCCGTCCCCGACGTTCCCGCCCTGCCTGGCGAGCAGCCCTGGCCTACGCAGCCCGTGCCGACCAAGCCTGCGCCCTTCGCCCGGCAGGTGCTGAACGAAACCGACCTGACCGATCGCACCTCTGAGGTCGGTGCCTACGTGCTGGATCGTTTCAAAAACAGCCGCAGCGGCCCTAAAAACCTGCCGCCCAGCTTGGAAGGAACGCTGATGTACGGCTTTGGCGGCGGGGCGGAATGGGGCGGTGCCGCCGCCGACCCCAACGGCATCATGTACGTCAACGGCAACAACATGCTTTGGTGGCTCAAGATGCGGGACACCCGCCAGGCGGCCGACGGCACCGCCCTCAGCAAGGGCGCGGTGCTTTTCAACACCAACTGTGCGTCATGTCACGCCATTGACACGAAAGTCAATCCAGAGTCTGCCGGTGCTCAGGCCTTTCCCAACCTGAAAGACGTTGGCCAGCGCCTGACCCGAACCGAGATCGCGGCGATTCTAGAAACGGGGCGGGGGCGGATGCCATCGTTTCGGCATATTTCAACGAATGAGCGAATGGCAATTATGGATTTCCTGCTGAAAACCGAAACCAAGGCTAACGCCGACGACGTGCATAGCCTGGCCGATACCAAAACGGAGCATGGAAACCTGTTTCCGTACAAACCGCCTTACATCAATAATGGCAACACGCAGTTTCTGGACCCGGACGGCTACCCGGCCCTGAAAGCGCCCTGGGGTACGCTCAACGCCGTGGACTTAAACACGGGCGAATACCTCTGGCAGGTAACACTCGGCCAAAATCCCGAACTCGAAGAAAAAGGAATACCACAAATGGGCACCGAAAACCACGGTGGGCCCATTGTCACGGCGGGCGGACTATTATTCATCGCCGCCACCAAGGACGCGAAGTTGCGGGCTTACAACGCTAAAACGGGCCAGGTGGTCTGGGAGTACCAGTTGCCCGCAGGAGGGTTTGCCACGCCCATTACCTACATGGTCGATGGCAGGCAGTACATCGCCATCGCCGCCGGGGGCAACCGACAGGGGCTGCCTGCGGGGCGGACGTACGTAGCGTTTGCTTTACCTTAGCACTTTTTTATAAAAAAAATCTTACAAAACCCTCCTCCCTGAATGGGCAAAATCAAAAACTACCGTTGGCTCGTCGTTGTGCTGCTTTTCACAGCTACGACCATCAACTACCTCGACCGTCAGATCATCGGCTTGCTGAAACCCATCCTGGAAACCGAGTTCAGTTGGACGGAAACAGACTTTGCCCACATCGTCATGGCCTTCACGGCGGCCTATGCCGTGGGTCTGGTTTCGTTCGGCTGGTTCATCGATAAGGTCGGAACCAAACTGGGTTACTCGATCACGATCGTATTTTGGAGCATCGCCGGGATGCTGCACGCCGTGGCCCGGTCGGCTTTCGGCTTCGGACTGGCGCGGGTCGGGCTGGGGCTGGGCGAGGCGGGCAATTACCCGGCGGCGGTCAAGACGGTAGCCGAGTGGTTTCCAAATAAGGAACGCGCTCTGGCGACGGGCCTTTTCAACGCCGGCACAAGCGTCGGCGTGGTAGTGGCACTCATCCTGGTTCCCTGGATTTTAAGCCACTACGGTTGGCATGAGGTCTTCTGGATTACGGGGGCGCTGGGCTTCATTTGGCTGATTTTTTGGCTGATTTTTTACGATATTCCCGCTCAGCAAAAACGTTTGACGACCGAAGAATACGATTACATCATCGGCGGTCAGGAAGCCGAGGAAAAAGGAGTGGGCGAGAAAGCAAAAGTGAGCTGGACCAAGCTTTTCACCTTTCCCCAAACCTGGGCCTACATCACGGGCAAAGGACTCATCGACCCCATTTACTGGTTTTTTCTCTTCTGGCTGCCTTCGTACTTTGCCACGACTTTCGATCTGGATCTCAAAAAATTCAGCCTGGAACTGATGATAATTTACACCGCTACCACGGTGGGCAGCATCAGCGGCGGCTGGTTTTCGTCGAAGCTCATCGAGCGCGGCTGGCGCGTCATTAAGGCCCGCAAGGCGGTGCTGCTGGCCTTTGCCGTTCTGGAACTGTCGGTAATCGGCATTCAGTTTGCCGACAACGTGTGGGTGGCGGTCGGTCTCATCAGCTTCGCCGTGGCCCTGCACCAGGCCTGGGCCACCAACGTCTTCACGCTGCCTTCGGATATGTTCCCCAAGCAGGCCGTTAGTTCCGTCGTGGGCATCGGCGGCATGGCGGGAGCCATCGGTGGCATTCTTTTTCCGATTTTGATTGGCAGTTTGCTGGATACCTACAAAGCCGCCGGAAACCTGGCGGGGGGGTACAATATTATCTTCACAATTTGCGGATTCACCTACCTCATTGCCTGGGGAATTATTCATTTGCTGACGCGCCGATCGCGGATGTTGTCGCTGGCGGAGTTGCGGTAGGAATTTGAATTCGACAAAGTGAGGCTTCCGGCAGAAACGGGAAATATACAAACCTACCTGAAGATACAGGGCCTTCAGATGGGGCCTGATTATGTGGAGGTCAAAAGAATCGATGAGTAAGTAAGCAATTTCTTTGGCTATGGAAAATTTACAAAGTTTGGATCTGAAAGATTTAGTCGAGCCAAACCCCGTATTGCCCGATGAACGCAGTCTTTGGCGAGATTTCCGGGCGGGCGGGCGAGAGGCATTCGAGTGCCTCTATCACATCCACATCCATCACTTGATTTCTTACGGGAACAAAATTACCCTTAATCGCAACCTGGTTCAAGATTGCATTCAGGATTTGTTCGTGGAATTGTGGGAGAGTCGCGAAAAACTGGCCCCAGCCAATTCGGTCAGGTACTATCTCCTCAATGCCCTGCGCTACAAAATCATCCGACATTTGCAGGCCGACTGTAGCGAAACCCTTAAGGAAACACATCTCCGGGTTCAGTACGAGAACGCCGAAAGCCAGTGGCTACTAGCCGAAAGTACCCTTCTCAATGCGAAGCAATTAAACGCTGCCCTTGATGCACTTCCCAAGCGTCAGAAGGAAGCTATTTATCTGCGCTATTTTCAGGAACTTAGCAATGAGCAAGTGGCCCAGGTTATGGGTGTCAACTACCAGTCGGCATGCAAATTTATTTATACAGCCCTGAATACTTTGCGAGAAAAAATGCGTCTCTCGGCATTCATACCGCTGGTTTTTACCTTTTTTATCTAAAACAGTAAAAATACTTAGAATAAAATGGACTAAAAAGAGTCCTTTCTTACACTAGAGAATAAAAACGCAATTCTGTTCCTTCATGCTCGATAATTTTTCAAATTTTGAAATTGAAGATTTCGCTTTCCACGAAACCTTTCAAGATTGGGTGCTGCTGCCCGCTTCGGAGCATCGCCTTTTCTGGGAGCAATTCCTGGCCACTCACCCCTACAAAACCGATAAAATACTGGCGGCGCGAGAATTGGTGCTGGAACTGAAATCCGCCCAGCAGGCCCCGCCCGACAAGGCTTTTGCCTATACCATTTGGCAGAATATTCAACAGCGTACACAGCCTAAAACCAAGATTCGGCGGCTATCGCCATCTGTATGGCGCATAGCGGCCTCAGTGTTGCTGGTTGTCAGTGTAGGGGTTTCGACATGGTGGCTTCGGAGCGAAGATAACCGCGTACTACCCCCGTTAGCGATCGAGGAATCAGAGCCAGCGGAGACCCTGGAAGAGGTCAATCGTACGGATAAGATCATTAAAGTTCACCTCAACGATGGCAGCGTGGTGAGCCTAGGCAAAGACAGCCGCATGAGATATCCCAAAAGATTCGACGCCACGAAGCGCGTGGTATCACTGAGCGGCGAGGCGTTTTTTGTAGTGCAGAAAAATCCCGACCGGCCTTTTCTAGTCTATACCAACGAGACGGTAACGAAAGTGCTGGGAACTAGCTTCCGCGTGGAGGCCTATGATGATGCACCGGATGTTAAAGTGAAAGTAAAGACGGGCCGGGTGTCGGTATTTTCCAAAAAAGATTTCGAGAACCAACCCACCAAAGCCAAACGCAATGGCGTGGTACTGACGCCCAACCAACAGGCAGTTTTTTTGAAAAGCCAAACGCAGCTCAGCAAATCGCTCGTCGTTACGCCGGAGTTGCTGATGCCTCCCAGCCAGAAATCATTATTCGATTTTAATAACACCCCTCTCCAAAAAGTGTTCGATGTGCTGGAATGCGCCTATGGCGTAGAAATCGTGACCGACCCTGATCTGACCGCCCACCGCGCCCTCACAGTAAGCATGGAGGACGAAACGCTCTACGAGAAACTGGACCTGATTTGCCTGACGCTGGGGATGACCTACCAGATTGTGGATGCAAAGGTCATTATAGAAAGTAAAACGCCTTTTCCTAACCAACAAAACCTTTGAAACTATGAAAAAACAACGACTACCCGTCGAACTATTCGTGGCTATGCTTAAATTCTCCTGTTTTCATCTGTTCATTATGATGCTGACCTTCGGGATCAGCCTGGCGGAGGAAAGCAACGCCCAGGAACTACTCGCTCGTCCGGTTTCAATCAACATTGCAAAACAGGATGTGCGCACCGCGTTAGTAAGGATTGGAAAATCCGCCGATGTGAAGTTCAGCTACGACCCTGCGCTGATCCGAAATGCCGACAAAATAAGTCTGACGGCTCGCAACGAGCCGCTGGGCCAGGTGTTGGACAAAATCCTGAATCCGCTACGGCTCGCTTACGACGTTTCGGGTAAGTATATCATCCTGACACGGGAGAAAGCGCAGGGTACGCTCGAACGCGGGGGCCGGGTTTCCACGCTGACGATTCCACTGGATATCAACGTGTCGGGCCGAGTGACGGACGCCGGTAGTGGCAACGGTCTGCCGGGGGTAAACGTCCTCATCAAAGGCACCCAACGGGGGACGACCACTAACCAAAATGGCGAGTACAGTTTGGAAGTGCCGAATGCGGGTTCTATTCTGGTGTTTTCCTTCGTCGGCTACGAACCAATGGAGCAGACGGTCGGCAACCGGCAAATGCTGAACGTCAGTATGAAGGCGGATGAGAAACTGCTCAGCGAAGTGGTGGTTATGGGCTATGGCACCCAAAAGCGCTCGGATTTGACTGGTTCGGTGTCGTCGGTAAAAGCGGAAGAAATCAGCAGTCTGCCCGTGCGCAGCGTCAGCGAAGCCCTACAGGGCCGGGCGGCGGGCGTACAGGTTACGCGCAGCAGCGGCGCGCCGGGGTCGGGTTCCGACATCGTGATCCGGGGCGTCGGCTCCATCGGCGGCATGTCGCCGCTCTACATCGTGGACGGCATCCGCATGTCCTCAGGCAATAATTTCAACCTACAGGACGTCGAATCCATCGAGATTTTGAAGGACGCCAGCGCCGCCGCCATTTACGGGGCGCAGGCCGCCGGTGGTGTGGTGCTGGTCACGACCAAGCGCGGCACCAGCAAAGACAAGATGGACATCAGTTTCAACACCTACTACGGCGTGCGCAAGCCGCGCAATCTTTATAATTTGCTTAATACCGCTGATTACGTGCGGGCCAAGTCGGCCTTCGGCGTCAACACCAGCGGCTGGGGCGACCCCGCCACGCTGGCCGACAACGACTGGGTGGACGACATCTACCGCAACGCCGGGGAGCAGAGTTACTCGCTGTCGCTTTCGGGTGCTACGGCCAAGACCAACTACTACCTCTCGGCCAACTACCAGCGCGAGGAGGGTACTATTATCGACAACTCCTTCGAGCGCTACGGTATTCGTTCCAACGCCGATTTCAATATCAACAAGCGCTTGAAAGTGGGCGAAACGCTTTACGCCTGGATGACCAACACGAACCCCACCCAGACGACCACCTTCCCCTTCCGCTCGGCTCCCGTGGTTCCCGTGCGAGACGAAACCAACCCCGTGGGCGGCTGGGCCAAAACCGGCACTTATTTCACCGGACCCAATCTGGTGGGCAACGAGTACATCCAGCACGCCAAAAACCAACAGTACGCCCTGGAAGGCAACGTTTATCTCGACCTCGAGATCATCAAAGGCTTGAACCTGCGCTCAACCTTCGGAGCCTCCATTTTTAACGCTAAAAACTACGGTTTCACGGAAGCCTTCGATTTTGGCACCCTCAAAAACCTGAATGCCTCCCTGAGCCGCGACAACAATACTACCCGCAACCTGACGGCTAACCTGGTGCTGACCTACGACAAGACGATAGGGCAGCATGCCTTCAAGGTCTTGGCGGGCTACGAGTCCTACCAATCGGATCTGAGCAGTCTTAACGGCCAGGCGCAAGGGTTTCAGGTCATCACCTATAACCTGGGTATGACCACCAATCCGACGACTTATCGCACCAGCGGCGGCGAGTTTCCTCAGACCAGGCTGTTGTCGCAGTTTGGGCGCATCAATTACACCTTTGCCGACAAATACCTGCTGACGGCCAACATCCGTCGCGACGGTTCGGATCGCTTCGGCCCCAAACACAAGTGGGGCGTGTTTCCGTCGGTGTCCGTCGGCTGGCGGGTGTCGGAGGAAGATTTCATGCGGGATATTTCCCAGATATCCAACCTTAAGCTGCGGGCCAGCTATGGCAAGCTGGGCAGCACCAGTAGCATTCCGCAGTACACCTACCAGAATTCGTACGGCGGTGGCGGCGGCACCAACATTCTTGGCTTGGCCGACGGCAGCGCCGCGAAGGGCTACGCCCTTACCGCCCAACTCGCCAACCAGAACATCAAATGGGAGCAGGTCAACCAGGCCGACATCGGCCTGGATCTCGGGCTGTTCCAGAACCGCCTGAACTTTACGGCGGACTGGTACAGCCGCCAAACGGTGGACATGATTTATCAGGTGCCGGTTCCGGCCTCGGCGGGTTTCTACGGGTCGAGCGTGTACACCAACATCGGCCAGATGAGTAACAAGGGCCTGGAATTGGCCGTGGACTACCGGGGCAAAAAGGGCGACTTCACCTATTCAGTGAATGCCAATGCCGCTTTCAATCGCAATTTGGTTAAGCAACTGAGCGGCACCAACAACAATCCGATCAACGACGGCCAGGGGGGTGATTACCTCGAAAGTGTGGTGGCCCGCACTGTGGCCGGACAGCCGCTCAGCCAGTTCTACGGTTATAAGGTGTTGGGCCTTTTCCAGTCCGAGGACGAAGTCGCCGCCCTTAACAAAAGCGCCCAGGAAAAGGCCGCAGTCAATGGCGGCTCGACGCTGGGCGTCTTCTACCAGGCCTCCGGTACCGGTGCGGGCGACCTGCACTTCGAAGATGTAAACGGCGACGGACGAATCACTGTGGACGATAAAACGTTTATTGGCAACCCTTTCCCGAAGCTGACTTACGGCCTCACGCTCAACCTGGGCTGGAAAGGCTTCGATTTGTCGGCACTGTTTCAAGGCCTTCAGGGCGTGTCGATCTTCAACGCCAACAAGTACTACACCCAGTTTTTTGTTGGGGATTACAACACGACGCGTGACATTTTCAACACCTCATTTTTCGATGGCAACGGCCTGACCGACCAGCCCCGCGTGGGATACACGGATGCTGCCGGCAAATACGTCCGCGACCCGAACTCGAACTACACCCGGATTTCTGATTACGCCGTGGAAGACGGTTCGTTCCTGAAACTGCGTAACATTCAGCTGGGCTACACGATCCCCAGCACTTTGTTCAAGGGGCTGGCCAACATCCGCGTCTATGTGCAGGGCCAGAACTTGCTGACGCTCTCCAAGTATTCCGGCCTCGACCCAGAAGTGCTGGGCCGTAACGGCACCACCGCCCGGGGCATCGACACCATCTATTCATACCCCCGCACCACGCTCACTTCGGTGGGTCTGAGCGCCAATTTTTAATTTGAGTTTTCAACCCAAAAAAGATACTTAAGCAATGAAAACATACCTTAAACTCTCGCTGTTCATGCTGTTGGTGGGACTGGCTTCCTGCAAGGAGGATTTCATCGAAGTTGACAATCCCGGCGCACTTTCTCCGGCCAATTACCCCAATTCCGTAGCCGACCTCGAGCAACTGCTCACGGGCGCGTACGCCACGCAGGGGGCCAACGGCCTGTTCGGTCACCACATGCTGAACAAAAACATCCACCTGTGGGATCATACCGCTAACCTGAGCTGGCAGGGAACGCCCACCTGGATCAGCATGGCCCAGAACAATTCGCAGCCCTCAGACCCCTTTCTGTACAGTACCTGGCGGGAACTATACCGCGGCGTTCAGCGCAGCAACACCCTGCTGGCAGGCATCGAGGCTTACCGCGCCAAAGCACCCAAGGAGCAGATGGCGGCCATCGACCTCATCAAAGGGCAGGCCCACTTCTTGCGGGCCTGGTACTACTACTACCTCGAAACATTATGGGGCGAAACCTTTATCGTCGACGGCAAGGGCGGCGAGAAAATGGGCGTTCCCATCATCACCAAAGCGTCCTTGACCCTGGACGAAACGCAGGTTAAGCGCAATACAGTCAAAGAAGTATGGGATTTCATTGTTAGTGATTTGAAGCAAGCCGAAACGCTGCTGGGGAATAAGACCTGGACCAATGCCGCCGACAAGCACAAGGTATCGGGCTGGGCCTTAAAGGGCTTCCTGGGCAAGACCTACGTGTATCTGGAAAACTGGCCCGAGGCCAAGGAGTACCTCGGCGACGTGATCGACAACAGCGGCAAATCGCTGGTGCCTTTCGACGTGTACAAGACGATGTTCAACGGCCAGAACGAACACAATTCCGAGTCGCTGTACGAGGTGTCCTTTAACGAGGACGTGATCCGGGGTGGCGGCGACCAGTCGATGGGTTCCAACATCGGCATGATCCTGGCCCCCACCTACGTAGGCGCCAGTGGTGGGCAGGCGGCTTCGGCTTGGTCCAACGTTTTTCCCCATGCCAAAAACATCGAGCGCTTCGGTTTCAACGAAGGCCACTATTTTAAGCCCGATGTGACCGTGGCCAATATCGCCAACGTGGACAATAGCTACATCACGCGCTCTCAAGAAGCACGTAAAAACAAGACCGTCGATCCACGGCTATGGGTGGCGTGCTTTCAGCCCTACGTGGACTCGATGGTCGTGTCGGGTAAAATGCGGCCCATCTCGCATTATCTCGACATCACAGAACTGGACATGGAGGCGTGGAGTTTTCGCAAATACACGAAGCTAAACGGCACCGAAGCGGAGGTCAATTTTGCCAACGGCTCCAATATCCTCTGGCTGCGGCTGGCGGACATTTATTTGCTTTACGCCGAGACCCTGACCCACACGGGCGACAACGCCTCGGCTCTCGAATACGTCAATAAGGTGAAGCGACGAGCCTACAGTCTACCCGTCAACACCCCTTCTGCCAGGGATTACAAAAGTCTGACCGACAAAACGATGGCTACCGACGCGGTCCTGAAAAATAACCCGCTCCGCTACGAACGCTGGGCCGAACTCTTCGCCGAAGGCAACTGGTGGTTCGACGTGGCCCGTTGGAAAATCGGCCCGCAGGAAGCCAGCTATTACCAGCGGGTGCGCGGCGGCCCGATTCAGTTCGATGCATGGGACTACGCCCAGCCTATTCCTAACAACGAGACCACGGCTAACGTAAGCATCCAGCAGAATCCGGGGTATTAGTTGAAAATGCCGAATTTTTAAGCAATTTGCTACTCATAGTTATTTTTTGTAAGATTCTAACTGCCGATGCGCAATGTGTCGGTAGTTTTTTGATTTATGTGTAAAGAAAACAATTCTCGACGGAGCGTGCGGCGGCTTGGACTGTTTCGGTTTTTGGCGATGCTGCTGTCTTTTATCTTTTTGTTTTTGGTAGAAATGGCGTTGCAGTTGTTCGGTTACGGCCACGATTTGCGTCTTTTTGTGGAAGACCCGCAGCACGAAGGCTACCTGGTGATGAATCGCTACGTATCTGAACGCTATTTCAACGAAACCGAAAACGCTACCATCGGCAATTTTGAACCTTTTCTGGCAGAGAAAACCGAAGGTATGTTCCGCATTTTCGTGCTGGGCGAATCTACCACCATCGGTTATCCCTACTTCCACAACGGCTCCTTTCACCGGTGGCTACACTACCGACTGATGCACACTTTTCCAGATCGGGATTTTGAAATTATCAACCTCGCCCTCACGGCGGTCAATTCGCACACTGTTTATGACATGGGTCGGGAAATTACCCCCTACGCCCCCGACGCCGTGATGATTTATGTTGGTCACAATGAATATTACGGCGCGTTGGGTGTCGGTTCTTCAAGTTCACTAGGCCGAAATGTCAGTTTGGTACGATTACTCGTGCGGCTGCGGCAGCTGCGGCTAGTGCAGTTGATGGGAAATTTGGTAAACGGAACAATTAAGCTGATGCCGAAGAATACAGTAGACACCCGTGAAAACCTGATGAAGCGCATGGCCGCCAAGCAGCAGATCTCATTTGGTTCGGATCAATACAAGGCAGGAATTGCCCAATTCGATCGCAATCTCAACGACCTTTGCCAGGCACTGGCTGATCGTCAAATTCCAGTATTGATCAGCGGCTTGGTTAGCAACGAAAAAGACCTGCAACCATTTATTAGCGCCCCGGGGGATCCTGCGCTTTCGGCCCGAGCGCAGTACGAGGTGGGCAAAAAGGCATACGCCCGAAAAGATTTCAATCGGGCAAAAAAAGATTTTATTCGGGCAAAAGACCTGGATTTACTCCGCTTCCGCGCCCCGGAAGCTATGAACAAAATCATTCAGAAACTGCCATCCCAATTTCCCAATGTCACGTTGGTGGATACTCGAGAAACCTTTGAACAACATTCGCCGCACGGTATTCTGGGCGACGAAACATTGCTCGAACACGTGCATCCCAACTTGTTAGGTTACGCACTGCTATCGGATGCTTTTTATCGGATACTTGTACAGAAACAAGGTTGGAAAGCCAAAGAAGGAACAGAGCTTTCACTGGCGCAGCTACGCCGACAAATGCCTATCACGGCGGTGGATTCATTAGCCGGTGCTTACGAAGTGAGTATTTTGAAGGAGGGCTGGCCCTTTAACCAGCCAATGCCCCCGGCGAAAAAAGAACCTAAAACCCCGGAAGAGCAACTGGCAGGTGCCATGGTCGTAAAACAAATCACTTGGCCTGAAGCCATGAACCAACTGCTGGTCAGCTTCACCGAACAGAACCAGCCCGCCGACGCGTTGCGGGTGGCCGAAGCCCTAGTGCTGGAATACCCCTTCGATGCCAGTTTTTCTGAGCAAGCCGGGAAATTGAGCCTTGATTTGGATAAAAATAACCTGGCCATCACTTATCTCAAGCGCGCTTTCCGCCTGAACGCCAATCCGGCCACAGTGCAGAAACTGTTCATTGCGCTACTTAAAGCCGACCAACCCGAGGAAGCACTTCCTTACCTCCGCATTGCCGCCGCCGCAAATGGCAATCCACATGCGCTGACCGGGCTTTTAAAATTAGTAGAGCGCATCATTAATTTAAAAAAACTGTACGTGCAAGATATGAACAATGTGCAGTTGAACAATGAACTGGCGGCGGGTTATCTGGAATTTGCTAATGCTACTGCCGCTAGAAAATACGTTGAAAAAAGTTTAAAACTCGATCCAAATAATTCGGTCGCGCTTGGCATGAGGACGAATATTCAAAGTTTGGAG
>JBBSSJ010000119.1:0-13486 GCA_038242095.1 Cytophagales bacterium | reverse complement strand
GTTACGCCAAAGATCAACTTCCTGTCGGGTTTCCGCCTGGATAAGCATAACTTGGTGGATCATGTGATATTTAGTCCCCGATTGTCTCTGCTCTATAAAATGCGTGAAAACACGCAGTTCCGGTTTGGTTGGGGAACTGGTTTCCGCGCTCCGCAGGCCTTTGACAACGACTTGCACATTGCCTTCGCCGGAGGCGGAGTATCGCGGATTTCGCTGGGCGAGAATCTAACCCAGGAGCGTTCGAATAGTCTTACGGCCTCGATCAATTACGATAAAGTGACCGAACATTTCATCGCGGGTTTTACGCTGGAAGAATTCCATACCTACCTTAAAAATGCTTTCTACCTGTTTCCGATCGGAGAGGACAAATTCGGCCAGCGGCTCGAAAAGCGCAACGGCAAAAGTGCCACGGTGCAAGGTATCACGCTGGAGGCGCGGGCTAACTTCGATTATGTGTTCCAGTTAGATGCGGGCTTTACGGTGCAGACCAGCCTTTACGATGAGCCGGTAGCTACCATCAATGATCTTCAGCCGCTGCGTCAGTTTCTGCGCACCCCCAACGACTACGGCTATGCTACGTTCACTTACACGCCCACTAAAAATTGGAGCGCCAGCACTAACTTCGTTTACACGGGAGTTATGAAATTGGCCCACTATGGTGGCGAGGGAACCGGGCAAGTTGAAGATGAATATTTCAATAGCCCAAGTTATACCGAAGCAGATTTCCGAATCGGGCATACGTTCGATTTTGAGCGGAGCAAGACTGGTCTGGAAGTTTTCGGGGGAATAAAAAATGTTTTCAACGCCTACCAAACGGACTTCGACACTGGAAAAAACCGCGATAGTAACTACATCTACGGTCCGGGCTTACCCCGCACTTTCTTTGTAGGACTACGAATTAAAACTTTGTAAATAAGAGGATGAATAGGTTTTTTTTGAAGAAAACCAAAGTGCTATTAATGAGCTTGTGCTGGCTGGGGCTGCTTGCGGGAAACCGGAAGGCGGCAGCCCAGCCAGCCGAGCCTATTCGCTGGCTGACTTTCGAACAGTTAGAGGATTCGCTTCGGGTAAACCCCAAACCGATTTTTATTGATTTTTACGCCGATTGGTGTAGAGCTTGCTACCAAATGCAGAAAGGTACTTTCCGAGATAGCCTGGTGGCGGCTCGCCTCAACCAAGACTATTACGCAGTCAGAATGGACGTAGAGACTAAGGGCACCGTTTTTTTTAGCAATCAGCGGTTTGTGAACGAAAGGGTAAAGAAGCCTAATCCGGTACACCAGATTCCGCTCATGATGGCCAGTCAGAAAGGAAAACCTTTTTCCTAACCGGCGATGATCTTGCTTGACGAAAAATTTGTCGCCAAAGCGCGTTATTTTCAGTACCTCGACGCTAAAAGTTTGCTGGGGATATTGCAGGACTGATCTAGGGGTGCGCCAATAAAGGATAGGACCTACGCTATTGAAGTCAGATTGTTTTTTGTGAATGTCGCCAAGAACAAAAAAGTGTAAATTGCACTTATCTCCAAAAAAATTGGAGCGCTATGATTATTTCAAGGGTAATTTAATTTATTGAACTGAAAATCATTGGTTTAAAAATATAGTTTTATACCTTTGCCGGGTCAACCAATAAAACCTAACGACATTATGGCTTTGGTAAAAAATTATTTGAAGAGCAAAAACATTTGTAAAGTGACCTTTTCGCTGCCCGCCGAGGCCGTGGGGGACACGAAAAAGATAACGGTACTGGGTGATTTCAACGGCTGGAATCCTTCTGAGGCCACGATGCTGAAAAAGCAGAAGGATGGTTCGTATAAGGCGATCATCGAACTGGAGCCGGGCCGCGAATATCAGTTCCGCTATCTACTCGATGGTGAGAAATGGGAAAATGACTGGGATGCCGACAAGTACGTGTCCGTGGGTGATTCAACCGACGAGAATTCCGTTGTCATTTTGTAAAAATAGCCTACTCCTCCATGAAAAGCGGTGAGATTTACGTCTCACCGCTTTTTTTATTTGATTAGGATTAACGAGCTGCTGTGATACTTTCCAACGTCTGCCAACATTGAAAAAGGCCACGCGGTACGTGGAAACAGCCTTTCCACTTACCGCCTTTTAGCGGCAGCAACACTTCACCCCGGCGGTCGAGGTAGCCGTACCACTCGCCCTGTTCGGGATCGGCAAAGTGCGACCAGGTGTAGGCATGGACTTTCTCGAACCAGCGCCAGCATTCCTGATTTCCGGTGAGTTGGTAGCCTTTCAGAAGCGCGATCAGGGTTTCCATGTGAACCCACCACAATTTTTGGTCCCATTCCAGTTGCTGAGGCGGCGCGCCCTGCCGATCCAGGAAATAGTAAATGCCGCCAAATTCCTTGTCCCAGCCGTGTTCCAGCGTGGTAAGTGTGATTTTCACTGCCCGCTCGATAAGCGCCGGATCATTCCGCCGTACGGCCAGATCCATCACGAACCACATGGCCTCGATGGCGTGGCCGGGGTTGAGCAGCCTCCCCTCGAAGCTGTCCGAAAGCTGCCCCTCGGGTGTAACGTTTTCCAGGATCAGGCCCGAATCGGCGTCGTAGAACACGTCCATCACCTCGTGCAGACATTCCGCAATAGTTTCCTCCACCAGTGACTTATCCAGCAAATGCTCAATTTCCAGGGATAGGTTGCAGAGAATCATCGGCAGGGCGAAATTCTTCAACGGCCGCGTACCGGTTACCGCCTTATTCCATGCGCCTTTGGGATTACCACGACGGGCGAGAATTTGGTCAAAGGTCGCTTTAGCCATATCGGCATATTCGGCGTTCTGCGTGGCCCGCGAAAGCTGACCGAAGGCCATCGTGGCGAAGCAGTCGGAAAAAATATTGTAGGGTTGCACCAGCGGCTGCCCCTCGCGCGTGGTCGAAAAGTACCAACCTTTGTCGGCGGCGCGACCGTGCTTTATCAGGAAATCTGCGCCGTGTTCGGCCATCTCGAGCCAGTCGGCCCGCGCCTTCACGCGATTGTGCAGCATGGCAAACGTCCAGACCTGCCGCGCCTGCAGCCAGATAAATTTATCGGTATCGAACACGTTCCCTGCCCGATCCAGACAAGTAAAGTATCCGCCGAACTCCCGATCGGGCGAATGTTTCATCCAAAACGGCAGGACGTCGTTCAGTAGCGCGTCGCGGTATTGGGCGGCGTATTCTTTAAAGTTCATGAGTTCAAGAGTCTATGAGTAGGCGTCTGGGAGAAGGAATTTTTCGATGAACTCATGAACGGCAGGAGCCGGTCCGTAGTGAACTCATAGACTTTAAACTCATAGACTCCCTTCGTACCCAAACTGCGCGTAGGTGATCCGCTTGTAGCCGTCCTTTTCGTAGAGGACGCCGATGTTACCGTTCTTTTGGACGACCAGGTCAGAGTAGGCCACCGGGCCGGGGTAAATGACTTTCCCCGCCGACCAGGTCTGGCCGTCGTCGGTGCTGCTGCGGACGGTGAGGTTTTCGCGTTTGGTTTGGCTGTTGGCGTTGGAAAAAAGGAGGACGTGCTGCCCTCTTTTTGGCGTAAAGCTGATGATACTGCCTTGGCAGACAGGATCGGGCAGGTCTTTCATGACCTTCACTTCGTCCCAGCTTTCGCCCGCATCTTTAGTAAAACCCTGCAAGCGGTACTTGGCATCGCCCGACTGGTTGCGGAAGTTGAAAAGTAGACTGCCGTCGGACGTTTCGGCGGCGGTAGCTTCGTTACCCCCGGCGTAGTCCAGATTTGGGGTTAATTTAAATGTTTGGCCGTGGTCGTCGGAATAAAAGGCGTGGGCCGCATAGTCGCGGTACGCTTCCTGTGGAGGACCGGCGGAGTGGTTGGCCGCCACAAAAAGCCGACCCTTGTATTGGCCGTTTTGGATTTGCAGCGCGTGGCCGGGCGTATTGGCGTACGAGCGCCAGTCTTCTTTAAAGGTGTAGGCCGGATTAGCCGTGGGCGCATTGGGACGGGACGTCTGGAGCGTGATGTTCACGGCGTCGCCCCAGCTTCTGCCGTCGTCAATGCTGGTCTTGTACCAAACCTCGCGCACGGCTTTGCCTTTGCGGACGTCCGCTTCGTGGGCGGTTCCAGTGTTATAAAATAAAAACAACCGGCCCTTCGGGAAAGTCGGATCGGTGAGATCGTAGACGGGCGCGGGGTTGCCAGCCTGGTTGTCACCGAAATCGACGGCCATGTGCAGCTTGCCCCAGCTTTTGCCGTTATCCGTGCTGCGTTTAAGGACCATATCTACATCGCCAAAATCGCCGCAGTCGGTGCGACGGGCCTCGGCGAAGGCTAATAGGTCGCCGTTGGGCGCTTTCACAATAGCCGGAATGCGGTAGCACTGGTAGCCGTCATCGCCATTTTCAAAAACAACGGTTTCGGTGATGCCTTCGCCGTTGGACGAACTGTTACCCATATCGCGGGGTGACTGCATGGACTTGTTACAGGACGCAAGGCAGATGCTTATTAGGAGTATTGCTATGATTTTGGACATTGGATGTTGGATTGTGGACATGGTGGGGTATTAGACCGGTCCGCCGGTGCGGTTGGATATTGGAATATGTTCGCTGGATGATTTGGAAAGTCTAAAATCCAGAGTCAAACGTCCCCCCTTAAAATATCCGCTGGAAATGATTCTCAAAGTGGTTCCGCATGGCGTTGCGAAAGGTTTCGGGCGAGCCGTGCTGAATGACATCCACTATCCCACGGTGCGACACGAAACGCTTGTTCGTGATCGGACGCCGCAGGATGCCACTCTTGTGGACGTACTCGAACACCGGCAGCAGCATTTGCTGGAAGCGTTCTAGAGTTGCGTTGCCCGTGATCTGGTACAGCTTGCCATGAAATTTCACTTCCTGATCCACATCGAGCAGCGTTTCTTCAGGGTTGGCGGGCTCGCTCTCGACGATCGCGTACAGCTCATCGATATCATTCTGAGTCACGCGCTCGAAAATCAGGTCGCCCATCCCGATTTCCAGTACCATCCTTAGTTCAAAAATATTGCGCAGCGTGGCGTCGTCCAGGATGCCGGGGTAGAGGTTTTTTTCCAAAAGCCCCATCACGTCGGGGTTGGTGATGATCGTGCCGCGCTTGCGGCGGGTTTCCAGCAGGCCCCGCATCCGCAGCCGCGACACCGCCTCGCGCACCACCGTTCGGCTCACGCCCAGTTGCGCGGCCAACTCCATTTCCTTCGGTATTAAGTCGCCTACCTTATAATCATTGGTACTGAATAAATCCAGAATGCTGGTTTCGGCTTTATCGACCAGCGAAAAGCTATCAGCTTCGTGCAAATCGCTCTGGATATCGGAGTAGTTCATATATACTATTAAGTAATATCTAATATGGAATATTGATGCAAAGTAAGCCTATCCACTTAGAATAAGCAAAGTTTAAAGGGTAAAAATAAAATTACTAATAAAAATTTTGGTATTAAATAATATTTAATACTTTTGTCAAATCATACATAATGAACTAAAAAAACTATTTTATGTATAAATCTATTACTAAGTATTGTAAAAGGGGACATTATGTCCTACTTATTGCGCTAATTCTGGCCTGCTCGACTGCCTCTGCGCAGAATAGCGTGCGAGGAACGGTGACCGCCGAGGGCGAGTCACTCCCTGGCGTAAGTGTGGTGGTCAAAGGCACAACTCAGGGAACCACCACCGACGTCGAGGGAAAATTTACGATCGCCGTGGTTCCCGCTGCTACCTTGGTATTCAGCTACGTCGGCTACCAGTCCAAAGAAGTTGCGATCGGTAACCAGACGAACCTGACCGTGGTGCTGGCGCCGGATAACCAACTGCTCGACGAAGTGATTGTCATCGGTTACGGCCAACAGAGTCGCCGCGACGTGACGGGTTCCGTTTCCAGCGTGAACGAGCAGGTTATGAAATCGGTACCGCGCACCAATGCGGCTACGCTCTTGCAGGGTACCGCCGCTGGCGTCCGGGTACAGCAAAGCACCGGGCAGCCGGGCTCTACGCCCAGGGTAATCCTGCGCGGTGGTACCAACTTCGACGGCTCGGGTTCCCCGCTTTTCGTGGTCGATGGCGTGATCGTCCCCAGCCTCTATGGAATAAACCCTTCCGACATCGAGTCGATGGACGTGTTAAAAGACGCCGCCTCGCTGGCCATTTATGGCGCGCGGGCGGGTAATGGCGTGGTGCTGGTTACGACCAAAAGGGGCAAGGAAGGCCGCACCCAGGTGACCTACACCTACCGTAACGCCACCAACTACGTACGGCGCAATGGCCTGCAGTACCTGAGCGCCGAGGATTACATCCGCTATAATCGTATTGGCCTGAAAAACCGCTTTCTGCTGGCCCAGGCCGACAACAATACCAGCGAGATGAACAACACCCGCAACCAGCTCAACGGCTCGTGGGGTTTTGCGGCCAATTCCAGCTTTACCCGCTCCAATGGTCTGTATTCTACCCAAAATGTGACCGACGCCAACCGCCAGCTCATCGGCGATCCAATGTGGAATTTATTGGTGGATCAAAATCCGTTCAATCCCAACCAAACCGACAGCCTGCTGTTCCGCTCGACTTCGCAGCGTGAATTGGAAGATCTGATTTTACAGCGCAGCAGCCTGCAGGAGCATTACGTCAACTTCTCCGGCGGCAACGAGCAGGGTAATTTTGCGCTGGGCCTCGGCGGTATCAAGGATGTCGGTATTTTGATCGGCTCGGACCTGAAGCGTTTCAACATGAACTTCAACGGCGGGCTAAACGTGGGCAAGAACCTCAAAATAACAACCAACCTCGCCGCTTACAGCACCAACGGACACCCGACTTACCTGGCGGGCGACGACGGCGTCATCCAGCGATTTGCGGGTGTCGCGCCCACAGTGCGCCTGACCGACGACATCATGGGCGAAATTCTGCCCGGCGTGGACGGCAGCAGCCTGGGCAACCCCCGGTACCTCAACGGCAAATTTATCCGCAATACCCAGGAGCAGCGTTTTTCGGGCTCTGTCAACCTGACCTACTCTATTACCGAGCATTTGAAAGTACTGGCGACGGGTTCGGGATTCCTGCGCTACCGGAATGCCGAGAATTTTAACAAGATTTACCAGAATGGCACCTTCGGTTCCGTAAATTCGGCGCGGGCTTCCAACTTCTCCAACAACCGGGCGGGGCAGTATTCCTACAATGGATTCCTGCAATACGCCCGCGGATTTGGCAAGCACAGCCTCGATGTGCTGGCCGGGGGCGAGTACTTCAACTATAAAGCCTACGATCAATCGGGTTCGGGCATCGGCAGCGCGTCGGACGAATTACCTTATCTCGACAACTCGATCTATATCGAAACCCGCGCCCGCTCGGGCCTGGATTCGTGGAACCGCTTTACTTCGGCCATCGGCCGGGTCAACTACAATTTTGACGGCCGCTACCTTTTCAACCTCAACCTGCGCTACGATGGTACCTCGCAACTTACCGACCCATCGGCGCGCTACACGCTGTTTCCCGGTATTTCGTTCGGCTGGAATGCTCACAATGAGGACTTTTTTCGCAATTCGGCCATCAGCAATGTCATCTCCACCATCAAGACGCGCCTGAGCTGGGGCCAGAACGGCACGCTGGCTTCGGGCGACTTTGGCACCGTGCAGCAGTACTACAACCTGGGGCTTTACAACGGCATTGGTGCCTACGGACAGACTAACTTTGTGAACCCGCGGCTGAACTGGGAAAAAACCACGACGCTCAACTTCGGCGTTGACGTCGGTTTGCTGCGCAACCGGCTGACGGTCATCGCCGACTACTTCGTGCGGGATGTGTACGACAAATTGCAGAGCATCGCCATTCCCGGCTGGACGGGTTTTGGCTCTTACCAAACCAATCTGGCCACGCTGCAAAACCGCGGCTTCGAGCTGGAACTGCGCGGCAACGTGCTGCGCCCGCAGGACGCCGACGGACTAAGCCTGGACGTGTCGGCCAATATCTCGCACGTCAAGACTTTTGCCAAAAAACTCCTCGACAACGGCCTGGAGCGCAACCGCCAGGGGGCCGTCCGCGTCTTCGATCCCGCCACTAACGCCTACCAGTGGGTAGGTGGTTTGCAGGAAAGCTACCGCGTAGGGCGCGACGAGGTTTACGCTCCAATCTTCGATGGCGTGTACAAAACGCAGGGCGAATTGGACGAGCGCGCCGGCTTGCTCAACACCTTCCTGCCCACTACCAACAAGCGCCTCAAGCAACTGGGCGACGCCCGCTGGCGCGACCTCGATGGCAACGATACGCTGGATACCCGCGACTTCGTGTACGTGGGCCGCACCACGCCCACCATCGTGGGCGGATTCTCCACCGCGCTGGGCTGGAAGGGCTTGTCGCTCTTCGGGCAGTTTGACTATGCCCTTGGTTTCGTGTCGATGAACCAGATTCGGATGCGCGGTCTCAGCCAGGTGCAGGGCTCGCAGAACAGCCCGGTGGACATCAAAAATTCCTGGACGCCCGAGAATCCCGACGCCGAATTGCCCCGCTACATTTGGGCCAACTACGGTCGTAACTACGAAACCGGCGCAGGCTCGGGTAGCCCGGCGGCCAATTTCTGGGAAAAGGGCAACTACCTGATGATGCGCGAAGTAACGCTCAGCTTCGAACTGCCGGGCAAAATGCTTAGCACCGTCCTGAAAGACCGGATCAAGGGCTTGAAGGTGTATGTGACGGGTTCCAATATCCTGTACATCACCAAATACTCCGGCACTTTCCCCGAAGAAGGCGGCTACGATAACGGCAAGTACCCTTTGCCCAGAACGTTAACTTTGGGCGTAAGCGCTACCTTATAGTGGTGAGTTGAAAGTTGAAAGTGCTTTTTCCCATCTGTCACCCTGAGCGTAGTCGAAGGGCTCCTTTCATCCTTTTTTAAATATAAAATGAAACTAATCAAAAACATCATCTTCCTCACCACTACTTTGCTTGTGGGCCTGGCGGCTTGTAAGGACAAGTTGGCGGAGGTACGGCCCGAAACGAGCCTCAATCCGAACGTGATTCTGGCGGATGCCTCGTCGGCCTACGCGTTGTATAATGGCGTGTACGTGAGTCTGCGAGGCTACCAGTATACGCTGTTCACGCTGGGCGAAATGCGCTCGGAAATTTGGTCTAACGGCATTTTTACGGAGTCAGAGGACGGTACCTTCCGGCAATTCTGGGCGCAGGATTTCAGCGAAGCCACCGCGCCCTTTGGCAACTGGGGCGGATTTTATAATCTGCTGAACCGCGTCAATACGGTCATCACGCTGTTTCTAAAAGCCCCGCTCGACGCCGCTACCCGTGACCGCTACCGGGGCGAGATGTTCGGTCTCCGGGCTTACGTCTATTACAACATGCTGCGCACCTGGGGCGGTGTACCGCTCACGACCGAACCTCTGCAAGAAATCGGGGATTTGTCGTCGCTGTACCGGGAACGCGCCACGCCCGAGATGGTCATGAAGCAGATTAAAGCCGACATCGACTCGTCGCTGGCGCTGATTGGCCCTACGGTGACCTATGCCACGCCCGCCAACCCCAGCAACAACAAGCGCGTTTACTGGAACCGCGCCGCCACGCTGACGCTCAAAGGGGACGTGTACTTGTGGTCGGGTACCAACATGGGGGGTGGAAGCGGCGATTTCACCACCTCCAAAACTGCCCTGGAAGAAGTGCGCGATAATGCACTCTTCGGCTTACTGCCCAACTACGCCGACATTTTCGACCCCTTAAAGGAAAACGGCAACAAGGAGATTATTTTCGCTCTGAATTACGAGAAAGACCAGGCCAACCTGGGCAGTTATGGCAGTTTTCTGGTCAATACCACCCAGCGCTCGACGCTGATTTTTAATCCCGAGAATCCGGTTTCCGTCGTGTCGGCCTATCCCTACGTGGGCGGGGCCAACCGCGTCGGACTTTCGCCCGCGCTAATCACCAAACTGACCGGCACCACCCCATCCGACAGCCGGATTGCGGCTACGTTCCGTACCTTGCACAACAACAGCGCCCCCTACGCTTTACGCGGCGTGCTGCTGACCAAGTTCCTGGGCCGCGCCGATCCCATCAGCTCGTCGCAGATTTACGATACCGATTTCCCGATCTACCGATACGCCGACGTGCTGCTATTGCTGGCCGAGGCCAAAACTAAACTGGGCGAAAGCCCCGCCGCCGAAATCGACGCCATCCGCAAGCGCGCTTACGGACCGAATTACGTGCCTTTCGTAAGTAGTTCAGAAACTGAAAACCTGAACGCGATTTTGGACGAGTACCAGCGGGAGTTTATCGGCGAGGGCCACTACTGGTGGGCGGAGCGCCGCGCTGGCGATGCCTACGTCTATGACCGTATCGACGCCAAGTACCTCACGCCCGCACAGTCGTATAGGCTGCTGCTGCCGATTTCGGTATCCATGCTCAACAGCGATCCCAAGTTGACGCAGACGCCGGGGTATTAATTTTTTGGTTAAGCGGGGCTAGGTGGGACATCTCAACGGTTCAAAGATTAAATTACAACGGGAGAGAGAAAAAAATAGAAGTAGGCTCCTTAACATTTTAGCCATTAACCGTTTAACCCCTCCTGAACTTCGTTCCTAACCAGCACCATGAAAAAAGCCTTCGTTACCCTTCTGATCACCTTGCTATCCGTCCACGCTTTTTCCCAGAAGGCCGATGAGCAGATTGTTTGGCAGAAAGCCGGACAACTGCCCGCAGTAGCGGGAAAAGCGAATCTGGGCGTAGCGGGCGCTTTTGTGGGAGTGGACAATGAGGTTTTGATCGTGGCGGGCGGGGCCAATTTTCCTGGCAAACTGCCTTGGGAAGGAGGAGCCAAGGTTTTTAATCGGGATGTTTTTATATTTAAAAAAGCGGGTGATTCGCTGCAAAGCGTCCCTGTGTCTACGCAATTGCCACAAGCCGTGGCGTACGGTTCTAGTGTATCCACACCCGACGGGACGGTGTGCGCGGGCGGCGAAAACGAGAGCGGAGCTTTAAAATCAGTTTTCCGGCTAAGCTGGAATTCAGGCAAGGGAGTCCTCGAAATCCAATCGCTGCCCGACCTGCCCCGTCCCCTGAGCAACGCGCTGCTGGCTACGGCCAACGGACGCCTGTATTTGGCGGGCGGCGAAAGCAATGGCCAAACCGTAGCCGATTTTCTGACGCTGGATCTGAATAATTTGGCGGCGGGCTGGCAAAAGCTGCCCGATCTGCCCGTGGCGGTGTCCCACGCCGTGGGTGGCATCCAGTCCAACGGCGACGGCGATTCTTTCTTTATTTTTGGGGGAAGAAGCCGGAACGCCGACGGACCAAGTACCTTCCATACTGAGGGTTTTGCCTACGACATCAAGAAACACAACTGGCAGCCCCGCCAACCGTTGCCCGGCGCGGGGCTGTCGGCGGGAACGAGCCTGGCAGTCGGCTCCACCTACATTTTGGTGGTGAGCGGCGACGACGGCAGCACCTTCCGACAAGTGGAGGAGGTCAGTCGGCAATTGGCCGATTCGCCCGATTCCGACACGCTGCTGGCGCAACGGAGCCAACTACTGAACGGACATCCAGGCTTTGGGCGCGGCATTTTGTTTTACAATACCATCACCGACCGCTGGACGCATCTGGATGATTTTCCGGGCGCGGGTCAGGTAACGACCACGGCGGTCCGGTGGGGCCACGAAATCTACCTGCCCAGCGGCGAAGTAAAAGCGGGCGTGCGGACGCCGGAAATCTGGCAGGGTACGCTGCTGCAAAAAACCTACTTCGCCTGGCTCGATTACGGCGTGCTGATCATTTATTTTCTGCTGATGATTTTCATCGGTTGGTGGACCTCGCGGCACCAGCATTCGACCGACGACTTTTTCCGGGGCGGTGAGAAAATCCCCGGCTGGGCTACGGGCCTCAGTATTTTTGGGGCCAAACTCAGCGCCATTACCTTCATTGGCATTCCGGCCAAAACCTACGCCAAAGATTGGACCTACTTTTTCCTGCTGATGACGATTGTGATGGTTATGCCGTTCGTGATCAAGTACTTCATTCCGTTTTATCGCCGCATCAACGCCACTTCGGCCTATGAGTACCTCGAAAAACGCTTCAATTACACCACGCGTTTTCTGGGCGCGGTGCTGTACATTTTACTGCAATTGGGCCGGATGGGCATCGTGCTGCTGTTGCCGAGTATCGCGTTATCGGTCGTGACGGGCATCGACGTAGTCACGGGTATCGTCATCATGAGCGTCGTGAGCATTTTTTACACCGTGCTCGGCGGTATCGAGGCCGTCATCTGGACGGAAGTCGTGCAGGTCATCATCCTGCTGGGCGGGGCGATTCTGACCCTGATTTTGATTCCGTTTTTACTGGAGGGCGATTGGCAATCCCATTACCAAACCCTCGAAAATTACGACAAGCTCACCGTCTTCGATTTTAGCTTCGATTGGCAAAGTTCCACGTTCTGGGTGGTGTTGATCGGCGGTTTCTCGCTCAATCTCATTCAGTACGGAGCCGACCAAACCGTCGTGCAGCGGTATCTGACGACCAAGGATCAGAAGACCGCCGAGGACAGCCTGCGTCTGGGCGCCTGGCTCACCGTACCTTCGACGATTATCTTTTTCGCCATCGGTTCGCTGCTTTACCTATATTACCAGCAACAACCCGGCATGGTCAACATCGCGCTCGATAGCCAGGACACGATTTATCCCTGGTTCATCGTCAATGAGATGCCGGTGGGCATCGCGGGTCTGGTGATCACGGCTATTTTTGCGGCAGCGATGGGCGCGCTCAACGGTAGCGTCAACTGCGTGGCGACGGTATTTACCAATGATTTATTCCGACCATTTTCTCCCAATCTACCCGAAAAAACCTACCTCCGCACCGCCCGCTGGGTGACGTTCACGGTCGGCGTCTTCGGTATGGTGGTGGCGTTGCTGATGGCGCAATGGAAAGCCTACTCACTCTGGGACCAGTTCAACGTGATCCTGGGCCTTTTCACGGGTAGTATTGGAGGGGTGTTCATGCTGGGGATTTTCACCACCCGCGCCAATGGTCCCGGCGTGGTCGCGGGCCTGATTCTGAGTACTATTTTTCAGTTTTGGGTGAGTCAGTACACTAGCCTGAACCTTCTGATGTACGCCTTCACCGGTTTGGTGTCGAGCCTGCTGTTTGGGTATCTGTTTAGCCTGGTGTTTAGTGCGCCGAAGAAATCGCTGGCCGGATTGACAATTCACGAAGTATGAAAAACGGTATGAAAAATATCTTCGCGGTAATTATGCTGCTGCTGGCTGGCGGCAATGTCCAATCGCAGCCTGCCCTCATTCCCCAGCCCCAGCGGGTAGAGTGGACGGACGAGCACTTTTCGATTCCTGCTGAGTTCTCCGTCCGGCACGAGCCGGCTCTGGACGGATTGGCGGCGCGAGCCAAAGATTTATTACAGGAAAATGGCGGTAAGTTTTCTGCCCGAAGCAAGCGAGAAATTATTCTAAGACTAGGAAAAGTAGAAGCGCCGCTTTATCCCGAAGAAGCCTACCGCCT
>JBBSSJ010000118.1:0-13538 GCA_038242095.1 Cytophagales bacterium | reverse complement strand
CCGCTCATCGTTTCCCAGTGCAACATATCCTGGCTGCGGATGCAGGAAAGATTATGGCAGGTGTTGGCGACGGGCGTCAGCCGCCACGACCAAACGATGTAAAAATAACCGTCCGGGCCGAGGGTCGGATTAGTCGAATATGCGTTGGATTCTCCTTCGCCGTCGAAAAAAGGCGTGTCGAAGAGCGGAGACCAAGTTTGGGTGACGGGGTCGTAGCGGTTGTAGAGCGTATTGCCGTTGCCACTCCCGCCGTCACGGTACTGAAAGTAGAGGTCGCCTTTTTTATTCTTGATAAAAACAGGATACGTCACCCGCTCCTCCTTTTTGCCCGTCATAGGAAGGCGGGCAAAATGGTCGATATTCTCAGGCGCTTCGGAGCGAAAATAAACCAAGGGTACTGCGTGCATGTTGCCCGACACGTGCAGGAAACCATTTTTGTCCACCGCCATCACGATGTCGTTGTGGCTGTCCCAGCCAACCTTAGTCGGCAGGATGGTATTCTTCCAAACCCTGGAATTCAGCGGTCGCTGAGCGATGACCATGTTTTGTCCTTCGTCGTAGTAGCCGACGTACTGGAATTGCTCCGTCGTCAGTAGATCGAAGCCTACCGAATGGCCCGACCATACTTTGGCCACCGGGATAGTTTCGAATGCTTCGGAATTGGTTTGCTCTTGGCAAAAGCCCGGCCGGGCAGAAAGCAGGAGCAAAGCGGACAGGATCAGGATTCTTTTCATTCTGGAAAAAGAGCAGCAACTCAGCGATCTAATCAGCGAAGGAACAGAATTTGTGATGAGCATGACTTTACTCATACCGGTTTGCAGAGAATTTCTGCTGTTTTGCCGCCTGAAAACCCGATCCGCCATTTTATCTCCAATAATAGAATTATGAAATATCCCCACATAGAAGCCTCCGAAGCCGTCAAGTCAATCCGCAGCAACGACCGCGTTTTTGTCCACGCCGCCGCTGCCACGCCCACTTTATTACTCGAAGCACTGGCGCAGCGCGCGCCCGAGCTCCGTAACGTCCAGACCATCCACCTGCACCTGGAAGGCCCCATGCCGCTGGCCGAGCCGGGGCTCGAAGAATCGTTTCATCCCAACGCGCTGTTCATCGGGGCCAATCTACGGGAGGCCGTGGCGGCGGGGCGGGCCAGCTATCTTCCCATTTTCCTGAGTGAAACGCCGTTGTTGTTCCGAAACAACATCTGGCCGCTCGACGTGGCCTTGGTGCAAGTTTCACCGCCCGATCAACACGGTTTCTGCTCGCTGGGTGTGTCGGTGGACGTGGCGCGGGCCGCCGTGGACACCGCCCGCACGGTGATCGCGCTGGTCAACCCGCAGATGCCGCGCACCCACGGCGACGGGCAGGTCCACGTGAGCCGATTTACCACTTTGTGCTATCACGATGCGCCCATCTACACCCACGACCCGCAGGAACCTTCGGAAACTGAAATGGCCATCGGTCGTAACGTGGCCGGGCTGGTGGAGGACGGGGCCACGCTTCAGGTGGGCATCGGCGGTATTCCGAACGCCACGCTTCGCTATCTCAACAACTATAAAAATCTGGGACTGCACACCGAAATGTTCTCCGACGGCATCATCGACCTGGTCGAGTCCGGGGTCATTACGGGCTTGGAGAAAAAGAAACATCGGGGAAAACTGGTTTCGAGCTTTGCGGTGGGCAGCCAGCGGCTGTACGATTTCATACACGACAACCCCATGATTGCCATGCTGCAAGCCTCCTACACCAACGACACCGCCGTGATTCGCACCAATCCTAAAGTAACAGCCATCAACAGCGCCATCGAGATCGATCTGACGGGGCAAGTTTGTGCCGATTCGATTGGCACCCGATTGTACTCCGGCGTGGGCGGACAAATGGACTTCATCCGGGGCGCCTCTTTGTCGAAAGGCGGCAAGCCGATCATTGCCATGCCCTCCGTGACTTCGCGCGGCGAATCCAAGATCGTGCCGCTGCTAAAACCCGGCGCGGGCGTGGTAACCACCCGCGCCCACGTTCACTACATCGTGACGGAGTACGGCGTGGCCAATCTGTACGGGAAAACTTTAAAACAAAGCGCTCAAGCGCTCATCGCAATCGCGCATCCTGATCATCAGGAGGCGTTGGAGCGTGACGCCTTCGAACGATTCAAAGCATAAAAAGAGGCTAAAAAGTATCTCTTAAAGATTTACTGCATCGGCCGCCCGATCCAGGCCTTCCGCAAAGCCAACTGTTCCGGGCTGGCGTTGGGCTCGGGCGTCAGGGTCGGATAGGTGATGGTAGCTTCGCGGAGGTCGGCGGTGAGTTTCTTTTCCTGCACCTCGTTATCGGGCATCTTGCGCTTTACGCTGAACGATACCGTGTCGCCCAGCTTGAACTCATCGTCGTAACTGGTCAGCACGGTGGCGTAGGTACTGGCGTCGAAGGGCTGATCGTTAATTTTGACAATCTCATCACCGGATTCCAGGCCCAGGCGCTTGCCCAAGTCGGTGGCGTTTTCGGCACTGGCGATCATAATATTTTTGGTGCCGGGCACGAGGGCAAAATTCACGCCGAAAGCCTTTTCCAATTCGCTCTTCTCTCCTTGCGGATCGTAGGCGATGCCCACTCTTTCAAACAATTCTTTTAATGGCAGCGGCTGACCGCCTTCCACGTAGCGCCGGAAGAAGTCGCGCATTTCAGGATACGTAAGTTCCGTTATTTTGTCGAATAATTCGTTGTCCCTGAACGATTTGGTCTTACCATAGGTCTTAGCCAAATCGCGCATCAGCATCTGGGTGCCGTACTTGCCGTCCGAAAGCTGGCGCAACTTCAAGTCCAGCGCCAGGCCGATCAACGCGCCTTTTTCGTAGACGTTGGCGTATTCGTCTTTGTACGTTTCCAGAACTCCCCGCGACATCGCTGTGAACGACAGCGTGTCGTTGTACATCGTGCGGGCACTTTCAATTTTTTTGGTTTGGCGGTCGAGATAAGTCGGCAGGTCGATGATGCCGGCCTGCAATTGGGCGTGGTGAGCGGCGTATTCGGTCAGTCCTTCGTACATCCACAGGTGCTCCGACATGCGCGGGTTGATGAAGTCGAAGTTGCCGATATCCTCGCTGTGGATGCTGAGCGGTGTCACGACGTGAAAAAACTCGTGGGCGGCGATATTCTTGATGCTTTCGGAAAGCTTCGCCGCTGAGAACGATTCAGGCAGGTAATAGAATGACGATAGCGAATGCTCCAGCGCGCCGTAACGCGTCAGGTTCTGATTGTCGGACATGTAGATGATAAAGGCATACTTGTCGATCGGCAGCGTACCGCCGAGGTAGGCGCGCTGCGCTTCCAACATCGGCTCAATGTCAGCGGCCAGGTCTTTGGTAGCGAATTTGCTATTGGGTGAAAACACCGACACCAGCACGCGCGCGTTGCCCACTTGCAGCCACACCGTATCGGGACGGCAATACATGATGGGCGCGTCGGCGAGATCGAAGTAGTTGTCGGTCACGAAAAGATCCTGGTTACCATTGACATCTTTGGCCTGGTTGACCAGCGAAGTAGAGCCGTAAAAAGCAGCGGGCCGGGTGATGCTGACGCGGTAGGGCAGCTTTTCCTGGCCTTTGAAGTACCCAAAAAATCCGAAGGGATTCAGGATGAAAACGGTGTCCTGCTCGATGTTGGTACCGCTGGGCTCGAAGATGTCCTCCTGAATGCCCGGTGTGTCCCAGGTATCGTCGATTTGGTACGAAATCCGCGCCAGTTTGTTGGCTTTCTTGATGGTCCAGCTATTCTTGTCGGTGCGGCTGACGTTCAGCGTGCGTCCTTTTTTGTCGAACGCCTTGAAATTGCTGGCGTAGGACCCGAAGTTGCTGATTGAATAAGTACCCGGCACGATCCTAGGCAGGTGGTACACGGCCGTCTTCTGTTTGAGCGACGGCGTTTCGAGATTGACGGTCAGTTGATCGTTTTTCGGCTGAGTCAAGTCGACGGAAAATTGGTATTCTTTCTGCGCAAATCCCGCCAGGCTGTTCAGAATGAGCGCCGACAGGATTAGGTACTTGGCTTTTTTCATGGTGGAAATGGAAAATCAGGGTTGATTGGGAAGGCGCGTTCACCTGCCTTCTGTCATTGAAACGCAAATTAAACAGAAAGGTGATGGTTTTTGGTTGTGATTGATGGAAGAAATCGGGTTTTGAAAGTTCAGGACCTTTTTTCAAAAAAAAACTCCCAAATACTTGTATTGTGTAATATTACGCATTACAATTGTGTTATGATCGTATCAATTCGGCACAAGGGTTTACTTCTTTACTATGAGAAAGGAGACGGCTCAAAATTACCGAGTCAGTATTTGCGAAAGATCAACCGCATTTTTGACCAGTTGGAAGCTGTTTCGACAGAGGAGGACATTAAGCAATTCGGCCAAGGCATTCATAAACTGAGTGGCGGCTTATCTGAGTTTTGGTCGATCAAAGTGACGCCAAACTATCGAATAATTTTTCGCTTTGCTGATGGCGAAGTCTCAGATATTGATTTTGTTGATTACCATTAAAATCCCAGAAAATGTTAAAACGCAATTTGCCGCCTTTACATCCAGGCGAGATTTTAAGAGAGGAATACCTTAAAGAACGAGGCCTGACGGTCACCGAGGTAGCCAAGGGTCTGGGGGTGGCGAGAGGAAACCTCTCTGCCATATTGAATGAACGGGCAGGAATAAGTCCTGAGATGGCCGTAAAGCTTTCGGAGGCTTTTGGCAACTCGACCCAGTTCTGGGTGAATTTGCAAAAGAACTATGAAGTGTGGCACGCGGAACGGAAAGTCAATCGCGAAGGGATTCAACGGTTCGCCAGTCATAAGAGTACACTTAACTAACTCAGCTCTGCTGGCGAATAGTGATATGCTTGTCAAACACCCCTCACTTCGCAGGCAGCATATTCCGAATCGCGCTGATTTTCCATTTTCCTTTTTGCTTCACTACCACAAAAGTGCTCCACATCTCGCGGCGGGTGCCGTCGTCGTTGTTGAGCACATAGCGCGCGTCGGCGATGGCGCTCCTGTCCGTCAGGTAGCGCAGGCGTTCCACTTCCAAGGTCCGGGTGCCGGGATTGCCGCTGGTACTGCGCGCCATCCCGGCCATGGCCCGCTCGACGCCCGCGCGCCACTCGCCCGTCGATACCAGTTGGTCGACGTCGGCCGTCAAAATCTGCCGGAGCACTAGCGAGTCCTGATTTTCGCGCGCTTGAGCGTAATTGGCGATGAGGGCGTAAATTGCCTGGTCGGGTTTGGAGGCGCTATTGGTGCTTTGTCCGAGCACCAGAGCGCTGTTCATCAGGGCTACCAGACTAAGTAAAATGAGTTTTTTTAGCATAATGAATTAGTAAATTTTTTCGGTTTTCTGGAACGTCGTCGTTTTGGTAATGGAAAGCGAAAAGGCTGGAAAAGTAAAAGAAAAGCTACGTTCGCTTTTACGCGTACTCAGACCAAAAACAATCGGTACTATGTTTCGCTTTCTTGTCATCACCGGCTATTTTTTATTTTGCATGAACGCCATTTTCGCCCAAACTAATGCCCCGATTGCGGCCGACGTGTACGCGTGGGATAAACCCTCCGGTGCGGCCACGCGTCTGCTACTGGAAGGAAGTACGCCAGCTTTTGCTCATCTGAGCGTGTCGGTACACATTCTGCCGACGAAATTAACCGAACCAGCCACCAGGAACATAGGTGAAGAACGGCTTATTATTGTAAAAGAAGGCCAGCTTACGCTGACCCGAAAAGGAGCGCGCGACACTCTCGAATCTGGCAGTGTGGCGCTGCTCGTGCCCGGCGATGTACAAAGAATCGAAAACCTTAGTGACAAGCCCGTGACTTACTACATCATGGCCTACCAGGCCAAGGATGCTACCATTGCCCGAGACAAAACAAGCGGCTCCTTCGTGCGGCACTGGCAGGATTTGGCGTACCAACCCAACCAAAAAGGCGGACGACGAAATGTGTTTGACACTGCCACAAATCAGGCGGAACGGTTCGAGATGCACATCACGACGTTGAACGAAGGGCTGATGAGTCACCCGCCGCACACGCACAAAGCCGCCGAAATTCTGCTCCTGATCGAAGGACAGGCTGAGGAAAGCATCGACGGTACGTGGGTCCCCGCTCGCGTGGGCGACATTATTTTCTTGCAATCGGAGGTGCCGCACGCGATTCGTAACGTCGGAAAAGCAGCTTGTACGTATTTTGCTTTTCAGTTTGAATAAGGTGAGGAGTTAACCCTCGATACGCGTATTGGCCCAGCTATGACCGTCCTTGGCGATGAGCGCATCCGCCTCTGCCGGTCCCCAGGTACCCGATTCGTAGTTTGGGAAATTGCCCGCCGTTTCGTGATCCCAGGCGTCGATAATCGGCATGAGTGCTTTCCAGGCGGCTTCCACCTGATCGGCGCGCATGAAGAGCGTCGAGTCGCCCTCCATGATATCGAGCAGCAGCGTCTCGTAGGCCTCGGGCGTTTCGGCGGCATCGAATTCGTCGTAGTTGAACTGCATATCGACTGGCTTCAGCAGCATTTCGGGTCCCGGCCGCTTGGCCTGAAACTCGAGCCGAATTCCGACGCAGGGATGAATCTCGATGATGAGGCGGTTGTTCTGCCAGTTGGCGGCGGCCTGCTTGGGGAACGACTGGTGCGGTACGGGCTTGAACTGAATCGTGATGAGCGATTTCTTTTCGGGCATTCGCTTGCCCGTCCGCAGGTAGAACGGCACGCCCTGCCAGCGCCAATTGTCGACGAAAAGCTTCATGGCCACATACGTATTTTGCGATGAGTCCGCTGGTACTTCTTCTTCGTGACGGTAGCCCACCACTTCCCTGCCCTCGATCCAACCGGCCCCGTACTGCCCGCGCACGGCGTAATCGCTCACTTCGTCGGGACCGATTTTGCGCAAAGCATTCACGACATCCACGCGGCGGTTGCGCACTTCGTCGGCCTCGTACGACACGGGCGGTTCCATCGCGACCAGGCACAGCAACTGGAACAGGTGGTTTTGCACCATGTCGCGCAGCGCCCCGGCGGTATCGTAATAGCTGCCGCGCCCTTCCATGCCCAGGTTTTCGGATACCGAAATCTGCACGTTGTCGATGTAGTTGCGGTTCCAGGTGGGTTCAAAAAGGGCGTTGGCAAAGCGGAAAGCCAGGATATTCTGTACGGTCTCTTTGCCGAGGTAATGGTCGATGCGGTAAATCTGGGACTCGTCGAAAATGGATTGCAGCAGGGTGTTGAGCGCTTTGGCGCTTTCAAGATCGTGGCCAAAGGGTTTTTCGACCACGATGCGGGCCGTGGGCAGGAAATCGGCCAGTTTGCTCTTGGCAATATTCTCGGCGATGACCGGAAAAAAGTTGGGCGACACCGCCAGATAATGTACCACCGAAGGCGTCTCGCCCCATTCCTGACTGAATTCCGCGATCCGGTCCGCGAACTGGTCGTAGGCTTTGGCGTCTTTAATGTTGGACGATTGGTAAAAAATATGCTCCGAAAACGTTTTCCAGGAAGCCTTTTCAGCCTTTCCCTTGCGAGAAAACTGGTCGACGCCTTCCAGCAGATTGTTTCTGAATTGTGCGTCGGTGAGTTCGGTGCGGCCTGTGCCCACGATGGCGAACTGCTCGGGCAACCGACTTTCCAGATATAAATTATAGAGCGCCGGGGTGATTTTGCGGGCGTTGAGGTCGCCGGTGCCACCGAAGACGATGAATACCGTGGACTGAGGTTTGGGAGTAGGGGTCATGGTTGGTTTATGGATGGAGATCGTTTTTGCCGTGCGGATTGCGGCTGCTTCGTATAAAAAACCGGTTAGGAGTTTATAAGTTCATATGTAAAAAGCAGTCGTTACTTTTGGGGAAAATTCCGAAGATCATGAAAACACTTTTCCTCATCGCCTTCCTGTTCCCCGTCATGCTTTCGGCCCAGCCCATTCCCCTTGCCCAAAAACTTCACACCGCCCACGCCAGCTACCGCGAGGCGGCTTTGACCCAGCGCCGCTTTAAGCACAAAGATGTGCAGGTCTTGCTGGAAAAGCATCGTAAGAACCCGCTTTTTGACATAAAAAAAGTGGGCGAATCTTTCGAGGGGCGCGACATCAGTATGGTGAAGGTAGGCAAAGGCCCGCACACGGCGCTGCTGTGGACGCAAATGCACGGCGACGAACCCACGGCCACAATGGCGGTGTTCGATATCCTGAATTTCCTGGCGGCCAAGAACGACGATTTTGACGGCCTTCGTGCGCAACTTCTCGACAGCCTGACGCTCTACATCGTGCCGATGCTGAACCCCGATGGGGCCGAGCGCTACCAGCGCCGCACCGCGCAGGGCATCGACATGAACCGCGACGCGCTCTACCTCCAGACCCCCGAAGGCCGTATTCTGAAAGAACTGCAACAAACACTCAAGCCCGAGTTCGGCTTCAATCTGCACGACCAAAGTCCGCGCTATTCGGCGGGCCGCAGTCCTAAGGTGGCCACGATTTCGTTCCTGGCGACGGCCTACGACTACGACCGCAACATCAATCCGGTCCGCGAGAAGTCCATGAAAATGATCGTGCGCATGAATCGGCTGCTGCAAACATTCATTCCCGGCCAGGTGGGCCGCTACAGTGACGAGCATGAGCCGCGCGCCTTCGGCGATAACGTGCAGAAATGGGGCACCACGCTGATTCTGATCGAATCGGGCGGCTACGTCGGTGACGTAGAGAAGCAGTACATTCGGCAGCTCAACTTTGTGGCAATTCTGTCGGGCCTGGCCGCCGTGGCCGACGGCTCGCTGGCTGCCGAAAACCGCGACGACTACTACCAAATCCCCGAAAACGAACGCTACGTATTCGATTTGCTGGTGCGCAACGCCACCGTCAAGTCGGGCGGCAAAAGCTACCAAACCGACCTGGGCATCAACCGAAACGAAGTCAATTACGCCGACGCCACGAAGTTTTTTAATCAAAGCAAGATCGAAGAATACGGCGATCTCTCGACGCACTACGGCTCCGAGGAAATCGATGCCGACGGCTACACGCTCGAACGCGGAAAAGTGTATCCCACGCCGTTGAAAAACATCAGCGAGGCCGCTAAACTTGATCCCACGGAATTGTGGAAGCAAGGGTACCTGTACCTGACACTTACGCCCAATCCCAACGCCAGCCGGAGTTTGGGTATGTACTTCACGGTGCAGCCGTTTCATATTTTGCGCTCCGCTTCGGCTCCAACCAGCGCTCCCGATATGGGCGATACTGCCACTTTCCTGCTCAAAAAGGACGGAAAAGTACGCTACGCAGTAATCAATGGATTCGTGTATGACGTGGAGAAGCCTTTCGCCCGGAAGGGCAACGGTATTGTGGAGTAAATTCTGCTTTTGAGGTTTTGTAGGCTTCTCGAAAACTATACTTCACATTCAGCAACAGAATATAATTAAGCCGTAATCTTGGCTTAACATAGGGGTAACATGGTTAGGGTACTTTTGCGTCGAAAACAAAAGTACACTGACACCCCACATGGAAAAACGCATTCTACTCTCTCTACTTTTGATCGGAATTTCGTCCTGGGCAATCGCCCAGACGGGTACCATCAAAGGCACAATCCTCGACGCTACCAGCAAGGAGGCCATCATCGGCGGCAGCGTTGTGCTCAAAGGAACTACTCCGCCCGTCGGTACTGCCACCGACGTCGAAGGCAACTTCGAGCTCGGCAGAGTTCCTACCGGCAAGCACACGGTCGTCATCAGCTACGTTTCTTACAAGCCTAAGGAAGTCGAGGTGACGGTGTATCCCAACCAGGCGGTCCTGATCAACAGTACCCTGGAAGAAGACGTCGCCACGCTGAACGAGGTCAAGATCATTGGCCAGCGCGCTACATTCACCGATGTGTCGGTGATCACCGAAATAAAGCAAGCCGAGCAAATCGCGGTCGGAATTTCGGCCCAGCAAATCCAGAAATCACAGGACCGCGACGCCTCGCAGGTCATCCGCCGCGTGCCGGGCGTTTCCATTCAGGACGACCGCTTCGTCATTATTCGGGGCCTCAACGAGCGCTACAACACCGTGATGCTCAACGATGCCATCACGCCCTCGACCGAGGTGGATGTAAAGTCGTTTTCTTTCGACCTCATCCCCAGCTCGGCCATCGACCGGATGCTGATTTACAAATCGGGCGCGCCCGAACTACCCGGAGAATTTGCGGGCGGCATTATCAAGATTTACACCAAGACCGTCCCCGACGACAACGGGCTTTCGGTGAGCGTGAACACCAGCTACCGTGCCGGTACCACTTTCCAGAATGCGCTCAGCTATCAGGGTACCTCCGGCGACTGGATTGGTTTTGGCGCAGGTGGCCACAAGCTCCCCGCTTCTTTTCCGAGCTTTAACACCCTAAACAACGAAAACCGCCCTTCCGAAGCTACGTTGCAGGCTTTTCGTAATCTGCCGGACTTTTACGATGTCAAAACCATCAGCAATAATCCTGATTTACGCCTGTCGCTGGGCTACAATCGGAAGATGTACGTGGGCGATAAGACGATGACGACCTTCAATAACATCAGCTACACCAATACGCACCAGTTCCTGAACACGGATCAGTACCGCTACCTGGCTTATAATCCTGACAAAAAGGAAGCCCCGATTTTGACCGAGTACCATGATCAGTTCAATGCTGAAAACGTGCGGCTGGGCGTGATGTCCAACTGGGCTTTGATTTTAAATCCCAATAACAAAATTGAATTTCGTAATCTGTTCAATCAGCTGACTAATAAGGAAACGACTTTCCGGCAGGGATACAGCCAGGAAAACGGCCGGGATGTGCAGAACTACGCCTTCCGCTACGAAGCCAAGAGCATATACAGCGGCCAACTCAGCGGTACCCACGACCTGTCCGACGCCACCACGGTAAAGTGGACGGGGGCCTTTGGCTACACCCATCGCGATGAGCCTGATTACCGCCGCTTTGTGTCCAGTCGAGACATCGGTACCAACGATCCCTTTCGGGTGGAAATCGTGCCGGGAGCCAACGCCAGCCTGACGCGCGGCGCGCGCTTCTACTCGACGCTAAACGAATACACTTCCTCATTGCGGGCCGACATCGAGCACCGCATTCGGCGCAAGGGCTACGCCGACAACGACAAGATGGATATCAAACTGCGGGCGGGTGCTTACGGAGAATACAAAGACCGCTCGTTTCAGGCGCGTTGGTTCAACCTCTACAATCCCGGCGGCGTATCTCAAGAAGTGTTGACACAGCTCTTCGGCCAACTGTTTAGCCCTAACTCTATTGGCCCCAACAAACTCTACTACGGCGAGCGTACCAACTTCGACGATCGCTACGACGCGCAAAGTACTTTGGCCGCCGCGTACGTAGGAGCGTACTATCCCATCACGCCCAAGTTCAATGCTTCTGTCGGCTTCCGCGCTGAGTACAGCCGTCAGCAATTGCAGAGCCGTTTGCGGGGTTCAGGCGTCAATGTCAACGTCGACAACCCGATCTTCCGGCCGTTGCCTTCGGTCAACCTTGCCTACAATCTGACGGAAAAAGCCCTACTGCGGGCGGCATATAGCGTTTCGCTTAACCGCCCTGAGTTCCGGGAATTGGCGCCTTTTATCTATTACGACTTTGGCTTCGACGTGTCGCGGGTCGGCAACCCTGATTTGAAAACGCCTTCGATCCAAAACATGGATTTGCGGTACGAATTCTATCCTTCCCTTCGGAAGGCGAAATCATTACCATCGCCGGATTCTACAAGCATTTTAAGAATCCTATCGAAAGTAGGGTGCGCTACGCCGGTTCGGGCGTGCTGTTCACCGTCGACAATGCCAAAGAGGCCTACGCATTGGGTGCCGAGATCGAAATCCGCAAATCCTTGAAATCGCTTACTTCGTCGGGCTTCGTCGACAACCTGAACCTGCTGCTGAACGCCTCGCTGATCAAGAGCCGCGTCACCACCGGATTTGCCGGGCAAGACAACAACCGCCCCTTGCAGGGACAGTCGCCCTACCTGGTCAACGCCGGAATCTACTACAACGACGCCAAAAGCGGCTGGCAGGTCAACGCCTTGTACAACTTGATAGGCAAGCGGATTTTCCTGGTGGGCGACCAGCAAGTGCAGCCCACAGTGTACGAAATGTCCCGCAACGTCATCGACCTGAACATTATCAAGGCCATCGGCGCGCATCTGCAACTGAAAATCGGCGTGCAGGACCTGCTCAACCAGCGCTTCCGCCTGATTCAGGACAGTACCCTCGACCAGAAAATTACTTCGCTCGACAATACCTACCAGACTTACCGCCGGGGTACGTATTCGACGGTGGGGTTGACGTATAAGTTTTGATTTGAAGCAGGAATGGGAGATGGGAGGAAAGGACTGGGCTGGCGTACCAGGAAACGTATGGGGCTTAAACAACTCAACATCAATTACACGATTAAACAGTTCAACAATTAAACATTTTCGTATGAAAAAGGCAATCAATTATTTAAAAGTACTCATGTTCGGCGTTTTGGTAGCGGGCTTTGCTGCCTGTAACAATAACACCGTGGACCCGGGCCCGACGACTCCCCTGCCAGCAGCGGGGCCCGAAACAATCACGGGTAGCATCACGAACAATACGACCTGGACGGCCGACAAGAAGTACTTGCTGTCGGGATTTGTGTACGTGGAGAGTGGCGCGACGCTGACCATCGAGCCGGGCACGGTCATCAAGGGCGACAAACCTACCAAAGGTTCGCTTATTGTAAAGCAGGGCGGCAAGATTAACGCCATCGGTACGGCGGAAAAGCCGATTGTCTTTACCTCAAATCATGCCAAAGGCCAGCGGGCGGCGGGCGACTGGGGCGGCGTAATCATTATGGGTAAAGCTCCTCAGAATAAGCCCGGCCAACCCTTAATTGAGGGAGAAGGCAAGGCGACGTATGGAGGGACCGATGCGGCCGACAACTCGGGTACGCTGAAATACGTGCGCATCGAGTTTGCAGGTATCGCTTTATCGACCGATAATGAGATCAATGGTTTGACTTTTGGAGCCGTAGGCTCTGGTACCACCATCGACTACGTGCAGGTATCCTACTCTGGTGACGACTCATTCGAGTGGTTTGGCGGCACGATGAACGCCAGGCACCTGATCGCTTACCGTGGTCTGGACGATGACTTCGATACCGACAACGGGTACAGCGGCACGGTGCAGTACGGCCTGATTATCCGCGACCCTAAGGTTGCTGACCAAGCGGGTGATTCCAATGCCTTCGAGTCGGACAACGATGGTACCGGCACGACTGCCACGCCCATCACCTCAGCCAGGTTCGCTAATGTGACGGCTACCATTGCGCCCGGCACGCTCGATCCTAACTTCAACGCAGCCATGCGCCTGCGCCGGAACACAAAGCTTTCGATTTATAACTCCGTATTCTCCGCTCCCTACAAAGTAGGCGTGTTGTTGCAAAACCTGTCGGTCGATAACTACAAAAACGGATCGCTGCAATTACAAGGCATCGCCTTGCAAGGCGCTACCAAAAACTTTACGGACGCAGACGAGATGATTTTCAACACGGCT
>JBBSSJ010000117.1:0-13733 GCA_038242095.1 Cytophagales bacterium | reverse complement strand
TCGTTTTTCTGCTCCGCAGAGAATGCGAGCGGATTGCCATTCGCGAAGTGATTGATACGATCCTGGTAACGCATCAGTAGATCACGTAATGCGCCAATTCGCTCGACTTGTGCCTGACTATCGTCAAGTATATTGCGCAGCGAGTCGGCCAGGAATGGCAGCGACATGGCCTTGGAAAGCATCGCCTTACGGTTTGAATCGTCACCCAGGAGCAGAAAGCCCCGGCCTGAATAGGTGGTCTCGTATATCGCAATCCGTATATTCTGGATTTTGTCGAGTACGTCGTGGGTATGGTCTACGCGTTCAGAATAGAAAACAAGCTCCTGATTGATGGAATGATAACTAACGGACAGTATGACGATCAGAAAAACAGAAATAGCAAACAAGAACCGAATGGCCCAGGTAATCTGTCGGTCGTTAAAAGTAGAATATAACAGACGCGAAATGGGCGATTCTTTCATTTATGGGTAGGAGTGGAGATACTTCGACACAAAGCTAAACAATGTGGGCAATATTTTTCCCAAAACGTAATGCCTCTAAAAACGGTGCCCGGACGACGCCCGAAAATTAAATTTTTATTTATCTGGCTAAGACTTACTATATTGGGTAATTACCCGAACGGGGCCGATTGAGGATTGTCTTGAAAAGAATCGAGTACAGGAGGAGTCGGCAGGCGGTGGAATCGGATTTTCTGTGCGCACTTCAAATTATCCCCAGCAAACATGCAAAGACAGACGCAGGTTCAGCGACAAACGCTGAAATACTCTCCTCTCCAGATCCAGATGCTTAATTTGTTGCATCTCACAACACTTGAGCTCGAGCAGCGAATCAAGGAGGAAATGGAGGAAAATCCGATTTTAGAGGAGGGTAAAGACGAAGAAGCAAAGGAAAAGGAACCCATCGAAGACATCGCCGATCCCGGCGAAACCGTAGGCACTGGCGACGACAATGCGCCGGAAGTACAGGACTACTCCGATTGGGACGAATTCCGGGATGACGACATTCCGGATTACAAGACGCAGTCCAACAACTATTCTCCCGATGACGAACTCTACACCCGTCCGATGGTCGAAACCGTGTCCTTTCGGGATGAACTCAAAGAGCAAATCCACTTTCTCAAATTAAGTGAACGGCAACAGCTCGTAGCAGACTTCATCCTGGACTCACTGGACGAGGATGGCTTTCTGCGTCGCGACTGTGACATCATTGCCGACGACATATCGTTTGCTAACAGCGCTTACGTCGACACCGACGAAGTGGAGGCCATGCTGCGCGTGATCCAGCAACTTGAACCGGCGGGCATCGCCGCGCGGGATTTGCGCGAGAGCCTGCTCATTCAGCTCGAACGACGGCAAAGAGATACCGATGCCTGGAGGCTTGCCCACCGCGTGGTGTCGGATTTTTTTCACGAGTTGGGATCGCGCAACTACGACAAGATCGTCAGGACCCTGGAAATTGAGGAAGAGACGCTCAAAGAGGCCCTCAACGTCATTGTGTCGCTCAATCCCAAGCCTGCCTCTGGTTTGCGTAACGACTCAACCATCAACGACAGCATCAAGCCCGACTTCCTGATGCGCTATCTCAATGACGGCGACATTGAAGTGCAGCTCGCCTGGGGCAATAGCCCGGCCCTGCGCATGAGCCGAATGTTCACCAAGATGGCCGAGGAGAAAAACGACCGCGCTACGCGTCAGTTCCTCAAGAACAAGATCAACTCGGCCAAGTGGTTCATTGACGCGATCAAGCAGCGCGAAAATACCATGCTCAATACCATGAAGGCCATCGTGAAGCTCCAATATGACTACTTCCAGACGGGAAACGTCAAGAAATTGATCCCCATGATTTTGAAGGATGTAGCCGAACTGATCGACATGGATATTTCCACTATTTCGCGCGTTACCACCAACAAGTATGTACAGACCCCATTTGGCATTGTTTTGTTAAAGGACCTCTTCACCGAGGGTGTGGCCCGGGAAGATGGTACGGAGGTGAGCAACCGCGCCATTCAGCAGGCGATCAAGGAAATAGTGGAAGCCGAAGATAAACGACATCCCCTTAACGATCAGCAGATTACCGATTTGCTGGCCAAGCGTGATTATCTCGTGGCGCGGCGCACGGTGGCCAAATACCGTGAGCAGCTCAGCATCCCGACTTCCCGACTCCGGGTGGAAATATAATTTTTAATAAATCCCCATTTAATATTTTGATGAAAAAAATACTGGTTGTCGATGACGAAGTAGACATCTGCATGTTGCTGAAACGCTTTCTTACCAAAAATGATTTTGAGGTGGAAACCGCTCAGAACGGCAAACAGGGATTGCAGCTTGTGGATGAGTTTAAGCCCGATCTGGTGATGACGGACTTTCGCTTGGGAGACATTACCGGGCAGGAGCTGCTGCTGAGCATCAAGAAAAAAATGCCCCACGTTCCGGTGCTCATCATTACGGGTTACTCCGACATCAAAACAGCCATCAGCGTGATGAAGCAGGGAGCCTATGACTACATCACCAAGCCCCTGTTCCCTGATGAAATCTTGGTGACGGTGCGCAAAGCACTCAGCGATACGGAGGAAGAGGCGCAAAAACCTGACTCAGGTGGGCCCACCAAACGAGGCAGTACGGGGCGGAAAAGCTCCGGTAAGAATATTTCGGGCTACATTATCGGCGAAAGCGAGGTTTCTGACGAACTATACAAACAGATCGATTTGGTCGCCCCTACCAATTTCAGCGTTATTATCTACGGAGAAAGCGGCTCGGGCAAGGAGGCCATCGCTCACGAGATTCATAACCGTTCTTCCAGGCACAAAAAACCTTTTGTCGCCATGGACTGTGGAGCCATATCGAAGGAACTGGCGGGAAGCGAACTTTTTGGCCACGAAAAGGGATCTTTCACCGGGGCTTTGCAAATGAAGATCGGGCACTTTGAGATGGCAAACGGAGGTACGCTCTTCCTGGATGAGGTCTCGAACCTTTCGTACGAAATACAGGTGGCGTTGCTGCGCGTGGTGCAGGAGCGGAAGGTCCGTCGGATTGGCGGTAATAAGGAGATTGACCTGGACGTCCGCATCATCGTAGCCAGTAACGAACGGTTGCTCGAGGCGGCCAAGCAGGGTAAGTTCCGGGAGGACCTTTATTACCGTTTCAATGAGTTTAGTATGGAGGTACCTGCGTTGCGTGATCGGCAAGATGACATCATGCTGTTTGCCGATGCGTTCCTGGCGTCCACTAACGAAGAGCTTAACAAGAACGTGACGGGGTTTTCGGACGAAGTATTGGAAGACTTCATGAATTACGAATGGCCTGGCAACCTGCGCGAGTTGAAGAACGTCATTAAGCGCGCGACGCTCCTGGCCGAAGGTGACAGAATCGAGGAGAAAGTACTTCCCTTTGAGATTGCTAACTATCAGAAGCTTCGTGAGATGGACGGAGAATACAGCGCGCCAGCCAGCGCGTCAACCACCTTGCCGGATAACGACAGCGATGCGAATCCGAGCCTTAAGACCGTAGCTAACGAAGCAGAATACGATATGATCATGCAAGTGCTCCGGCAGGTCAACTATAACAAAAGCAAAGCGGCCCGGCTACTGAATATCGACCGCAAGACGCTTTACAATAAAATGAAGCAATTCGACATGCCCTGATGACGCATCGACTTACACGAATCAACCATGGCTGAATCAAAGGAAATGTCGCACGCGTTCGGGATCGGTGAACTTTTAAATGCCGCCTCATCGGGCTTGTTGCTCTTTCAGAAAAACAACCTGCACGAACAAGGGGGCGATCTGTACGTCTTCACCCTTTTTAACGATGTGTCGGTCGAACTCACCGGTCAGCCCAACCTTTTGGGTGAAGATTGGGGGACGATTGTGGGCATGGGCCAAGGAGGATCATCGGATTCACCGGACGCCCAAACTTTCGAGATTTTCTTCAAAAAGACCGGACTTTGGTGCCTTGCCAGTAGCAAGCCGGTGGACGATCAGCGCTTTCTGTGCACGCTTACTGACATTACGGGTCAGAAAAATCTGGAGTTGAAAAGCAAACAGATGGCCGATATACTGAGTAGAGCTGAGCGTACCATGAAATTTGGTAGCTGGATGGGCCAAACCCAATACGACAAGCAGTCGAAGAACTGGTGGTCGGACGGGTTGTACGACCTGCTGGGTTATTCGCCCCAAGAGGCCAAGTTGCTTGTTCCTTCCAGCGAACTTTACTTTGGTCACGTGCACCCTGATGACCGAGACAGTTTAAAAAGGGCAGTTGAACGTTCTTTTATTGAAGAAAAAGCCTTTGTAGCGGAGTACCGCGTCAAAACCACCAGTGGTGAGGAAAAATTTGTGATGAGCCGGGGTATGTACCGCGCAGCGGATAAGTCAGGGCCCGCCACATCGTATGGCAATGCCTTCGATATGACGCCCATCAGGAAGATCAGAACCGAATTGGAACGAAAGGTGAATGAGCTGAACAGGTCCAATTTCGATCTTGAGCAGTTTGCCTATGTCGCCTCACATGACCTCCAGGAACCTTTGCGCAAAATCGTATCATTCGGTGAGCGGCTGGAAACCAAAAGTAAGGGGGCGCTTAACGAAGAATCCACGCTTTACCTTAGCCGAATCCTGAGCGCCTCGCGGCGCATGCAGGACATGATTGCCAACTTGCTGGAATTTTCGCGCGTGGCCCGCTCGCGCGACGGATTCGTAACCACCGATCTGGATGCGGTCATGAAGGCTGTTCTCAGTGACCTGGAGGTGACGCTTCAACGTACAGGGGCTCAAATCAGGACGGAGTCTATGCCGGAGATCAAGGCAATTCCGACGCAGATAGCCCAGTTGTTCCAGAATTTGCTCACTAATTCGCTCAAATTTACCCGCGAAGGTGCGACGCCATGCATCACGGTCCGTGTCCAGCAGATCGATCTGGCCGAGCAGCTCAACTATGGTTTGCCTGCCAATCGCCAGTATTTGCGCCTGCTTTTTTCCGATAATGGCATCGGTTTTGCAAACCAGGATTCAAGCCGGATCTTTACGCTTTTTCAGCGACTACGCGGGCGTTCTGAGTACGAAGGGGCCGGAATCGGCCTTTCGGTGTGCAAGAAGGTAGTCGAAAACCATTCGGGCGTGATCATGGCGTCGGCCAAACCGGACGAAGGGGCGCTTTTCACAATTGTCCTTCCTTTTGAAAATCCATAATGGCACATCCGGCTGTCCAGCTTACAGAATTGGAAAAACCACTAAAGATCCTGATCGTCGATGACGACGAAGACGATTTCATCCTTACCAGTGCCTGTTTTGGTGACTTGACGGGTTGGAACTTCATACTCGAATGGTGTCCCACCTACGACAAGGCGGTGGAAGATCTGGCGCATTGCCTTCACGATCTATACATTTTCGATTACTTGCTTGGTCAAAAAACCGGGATCGACCTGATCCAAAAAGCGATTGAGCTTCGGTGTGAGCAGCCGATCATTTTGCTTACCGGGAAGGGAGATGAAAAAGTGGCGCTGGAATCATTGCGCATGGGGGCGGCGGACTATCTCGTCAAAAGCGAACTCGAACCAATAATTTTAAGCCGCAGTTTGCGATACGCTTTAGAGCGGACTAAAGTAATCAAGGCATTACGAAAAAGTGAGCGGCGCTACCGCAAGATATTCGAAGAATCGAAGGACATGCTATTTATTAGCGACCTGGCAGGGAATCTGATTGACTTCAACGAATCCACCTGCATCCTGACTGGCTACCCGGCCACTGAAATGCTGGAAAAGAAACTGCCTAACTTCTTGGATGAGGCTGAGGTCGGGCCATTGTGGGAAGCCATCGCTTCGGGTAAAGATGTGTACGGCCAGGAGATTAAGTTCCTGACCCGCGATGGAGACAAAAAAACCGGCATGTTCTACGCATCGATAGAAACTGATCAGGAGCTGACTTACGTGCAAGGGCGAGTGCATGACATCACTTTGAGCAAGCAGGCCGAGCGGGAGCGACTGTTTTCTGAAAAGCTCGGTGTCACAAGCCGGTTGGTGCGAATGCTGGCGCACGAAGTACGTAACCCGCTGACCAACGTGGCGCTGTCGGTTGAGCAACTCGAATCAGAGTTGGAAGATGAAGACCTTAAATTCTACACTGATATAATCAAGCGCAACAGCACCCGGATCAATGACCTGATCACCCAGTTGCTTCAGTCGTCGCGTCCCAACGAGTTCAATCTTGCGCCGGGCTACCTGCACATTGCCCTGGACGACACGCTGGCTACGGCGTACGACCGACTAAAACTGAAAAGAATAAGCATTGAAAAGCAGTACGAAGCACCCGATCCCAAGATACGGCTCAACCCTGACATGCTCAAAATCGCTTTTCTGAACCTTGTGACCAATGCCATAGAGGCAATGAAAGAAGGGGAGGGGGTATTGAAAGTATCCACCCGTCAGATAGATGGCGACGTGCAGGTCCAGATTGCCGATAATGGTTCGGGGATCAGTGAGGAAAACATGAATAAAGTGTTCGAGCCTTTCTTTACCGGAAAAAAATCGGGAATGGGAATCGGCCTGGCTAGTACGCTCAATATCGTACAGTCGCACCACGGCCGGGTAGACGTCCAATCGGAAGAGGGCGTGGGAACCGTATTCACGCTGAGTTTTCCGCTGGAGAGCGAGTAGGTACGGGTAAAATCCTCAGATTGACACGCTTGGTGAAGAGATGGGGAGGTGCCTCCCCATTTATAGTATCTTTCATCACCGAAACACAAGCAATTTAAATGGGAACGGATTTTTGATATGGGTCTGGAATAACACAAAACTAGCTTTGTCATGGAAATGTTGATCTTCTTTTTCATAAGTCTTTTTGGGGGAGTGCTCGCCGCTTACCTTATGGAAAACAACAACAAATCGCACAACAGTATGTATCGATTCGATGCACAAAACAATGCGAAGTCCACTTTCTCCCGTCTGCAGCGCATTGCGCGTATGATGTAAACACATCTGCATTCATTTCCTGATTATCCCGTACCATTTACCCTACCATTTGTTCTATTTGCGACTTTATTAGCAGTTCGTATTATATTTGTGATGCTTACACAAATAAACGATCTCACCTATGAATTTCAAATGGCAGGGCGTATTCCCCGCACTCACTACCAAATTTACCCAAGACGACACGCTTGACCTGCCCGCTTTCGATCTTAACCTACGTGCTCAGCTTGATGCCGGGGTTGATGGTATAATATTGGGCGGTACTTTGGGTGAAGCGAGTACCCTTACTTCCAGCGAAAAAGAAACACTGACCAAGCATGCCATAGAGCAGGTAAACGGTGCGATTCCGGTCATTCTCAACATCGCCGAAGGATCTACCCATGACGGTATCGAAGCGGCGGAATCCGCCGCCGATCTCGGGGCCGACGGTCTAATGATATTGCCGCCCATGCGTTATAGGGCCGACGAACGCGAAACGGTTGCCTTCTTTAGGGCTATTGCCAAAGCCACCCCACTTCCCATCATGATCTATAACAACCCCGTCGATTATAAAATCGAGGTCACGGGTGATATGTTCGCGGAACTGTTGAAACTTGACAATATTCAGGCGGTTAAGGAATCTACCCGCGACGTATCCAACGTGACGCGGCTGCGCAATCGTTTTGGCGATCGCCTCAGTATTGTGTGCGGCGTGGATACGTTGGCCATGGAGGCACTACTGATGGGAGCTGATGGACTGGTGGCCGGACTTGTATGCGCTTTTCCCCGGGAGACCGTGGCAATCTACCGCCTTGTCAAAGCAGGAAGGCTAGAGGAAGCGCGCACTATTTACCGTTGGTTTTTGCCGGTATGCGAGTTGGATTTGCATCCTAAACTTGTGCAGTACATTAAGCTCGCTGAGGTTCATACCGGCATCGGTACTGAAAATGTTCGTCTGCCGCGTTTACCAATCGAAGGAGAAGAGCGCGCGCGGGTCGAAGACATTATCACTAAAGCCTTATCCGTGCGACCCGAATTGCCAGATTACCTGAGCCTTTGAGTATTAAAGTTCAGAGCTGCTGATTTCCTTTCACCCTTTCTGATTTTTCTTGAAAAAGCATTTTTTTTGTATCGACGCCCATACCTGCGGTAATCCGGTGCGGGTCGTGACGGGTGGTGCCATCCCTACGCTGCAGGGAGCAGACATGAGTGAGCGGAGGTTGCATTTCCTGCGTGAATTCGACTGGATCAGAAAGAGCCTGATGTTCGAGCCACGCGGACACGACATGATGTCGGGGAGCATCATATATCCCCCGATTGACGGCGCCAACGATGCCGCCGTGCTGTTTATCGAGACTTCCGGCTGTCTGCCCATGTGTGGCCACGGCACCATTGGTACCGTTACCATAGCCATTGAACAGGGACTGGTTACGCCCAAAGTACCCGGTATACTTCGGCTCGAGGTACCCGCTGGCTTGGTCAAAGCCGAGTACACGATGGCGGGAGAAAAGGTCAGGTTGGTCAAGATCACCAACATAAAATCCTACCTGGCCGCCGAAGGCATAACGGTGGAGTGTCCGGATTTGGGATCGCTGACGGTCGACGTGGCCTACGGTGGTAATTTCTACGCCATCGTGGACGAGCAGCCTAATTATCCCGGTATGCAGCACTTCACCAGCGAGCAACTGATTGCCTGGGCGCGCACGCTGCGCCAGCGGATCAACGCCGCGCACACCTTCGTGCATCCCGAGAACCCGGCGATCAACGGCTTGAGTCACATCCTTTGGACGGGCGCCACGATCGACCCGGCTGCCTCGGCACGCAACGCGGTTTTTTACGGCGATAAAGCCATCGACCGCTCACCCTGCGGCACCGGCACCTCGGCCCGCATGGCCCAATGGCACGCGCAGGGCAAGCTCGGCCTGGGTCAGGAATTTATTCACGAAAGCATCATCGGGTCAAAGTTTATCGGGCGCATCGAAGCTGAAACCGAAATCGGCGGTCGGCCGGCTATCGTTCCCAGCGTCGAAGGTTGGGCCGTCATTCACGGCTATAACCATATCATGCTCGACGAAGATGATCCTTACGTGCATGGTTTTCAGGTGGTATAGATTTTAGACTTTGGACGTTAGACCGGGGGTGCTCGGGTCTAACGCTCATAATCCAGCATCCAAAAAATGAAAAGTATTGGTATCATCGGTGGCGGCATCAGCGGTTTATTCTCAGCTTATTATTTAATAGAAGAGGGCTGTGCCGTAACGATCATCGAACGAGGGGAATTTTTGGACGGTTGCTCGTTCGGGAATGCGGGCATGATCGTGCCGAGTCATATTATACCGCTCGCGCAACCGGGCATGATCGCCAAGGGCATGCGCTGGATGCTGGACGCACAAAGTCCATTTTATGTAAAGCCAAGGCTGAGTGGCGATCTTGTGAAATGGGGGTACTTGTTTTGGAAGCACTCCACCAGGCAGCACGTACAGTACGCCATTCCGCATTTGCGGGATCTGAGTCTGCTCAGCAAGGTGTTGTTTCAGGAATTGGCCGGCAAGCCTGATTTTACGTTCGGTTGGGAGGAGAAAGGCTTACTGATGCTGTTCAAAGACGCCGGAACCCGGCAAGAAATGAACGAGGAGGTGCTGATCGCCACGCAGGCCGGATTGGAAGCCCAATTGCTGTCGCCCGCCGAGGTGCAGTCGCTCGAACCCGATGTGCGGGTAAGTGTGGCGGGCGCAGTGTATTATCCGGGCGACGCGCACATCTATCCCAATGACCTCATGGAGAATCTGGTAGCTTACCTCCGTAAGGCGGGCGTACGGTTTTTGGAGAACGAATCAGTCCGGGACTTTGAAGCGCAAAATCGGGAGGTCAAAGGGGTCGTGACGGACAACGGTACCTACGGTTTCGACGAAATCGTGGTGGCGGCGGGTGCCTGGTCGCCGTTACTGACCAGGAAACTCGGGCTCTCACTGCCGTTGCAAGGCGGTAAGGGGTACAGCTTCCGCGTGAGCGCCATGCCCGACTCGATTCGGATACCCGCCATCATGCTCGAAGCCCGCACTACTGCCACACCGATGGGCGGAGGGGTCCGTTTTGCCGGGACGCTTGAAATTGCGGGACAGGATCAATCCGTCAATATGAACCGAGTGCGGGGCATTCATAATTCGATCCATCAGTACTATCCCGAACTGGAAGTGCCATTCCCCGAAGCAAGCGAAGTGTGGCGCGGGTTGCGGCCATGCTCGCCGGACGGGCTTCCCTACATCGGGCGCGCGGGGCGTTTTGCTAATGTGACCATGGCGACCGGCCATGGCATGATGGGCCTTAGCCTGGGGCCTGCGACGGGAAAATTGGTGGCGGAAATTGTAACAGGTCAGAAAACCAGCGTGCAAATCGATGCTTTCAGCCCCATGCGGTTTGGGTGAGCAATCAGCGGTCCGTGGACAGAATCTTGGTGTTGTTTTTTAAAACTTTCAGAATGAGGTAGAGCACGCCGGCTGCTACCGCCAGCATGAGCCAATGCCTATCGCGGAAGGCGATGTTACTATAAATCAGGTATTCGCCCACAACGTCGAAGATAAAAAACAGGATGAATAAAGCTGCGAAGCCGTTCTTCTCCTGCCTCAACACTTTCTTCAGGCTGAATTCCAGATTAGCGTTTTTCCATTGTCCGAAGTAGGGGACGATGGCGGGGGTTTTGCCCGCCCAATTACGAAAGCTATCGCCAAATTTTCCTTCGATAAATAGCTCTTCCGTGTACATGATGCGCTCGTAGTAGAGCCAATAAGCTAATACGAATGCGACGATAAACCAGACATTGGCCGTAAGCATGGCCACGCCCAAGAACATGAAGAAGTTCCCTACGTATAGCGGGTGTCGGACCACAGAATAGATGCCGGAAGTATTGAGCGTGTCGGCTACTTGCTCTTCTGTGTTTCGGCCTGAGGTGTTCTTTGGCGTAAACCCAACCGTCAGTATTCGTATTACCTGCCCAAAAAGACCTACCCCCAGACACAAAAACTGATATTCAGTCGAGGTGTAGGGTAGGTCTGAAACCTGTGCGTGCTGCCAAACCATAAAGGCGTACACCGCTAGTCCAACGCCCAAAATTACGAGCGGCAAGGTTCCGCGATACTTAAACAGGAAGTTTCCCTGCCGATCAAATTCTTTAATTAACTCCATTTTTTTGAGAGGTGGGGCACTGGATTTTGGGCCAATTTAGCAACAAAAAGCCAGTATTATAAAACAAACAGTTTCCTATACCTCTACCATCTCCACCTCCCGCTTCTCCTCCACGGGTGGCGCCACGTATTTCCGCGACATGTAAGAATACACGGCCGGAATTACGAATAAGGTCAAGGCAGTCGAGAACAGCATACCCCCTACCACGGCAATACCCATCGACACCCGGCTCTCGGACCCCGCGCCCAGGGCGAGGGCAATGGGCAGAATACCCAGAATGGTGCAAAGGCTGGTCATCAAAATGGGCCGGAAGCGTGATACGGCGGCTTCGATGGCAGCCCTCGAATTGCTGAGTCCTTCTGCCTTGCGCTGATTGGCAAACTCCACGATCAGAATGCCGTTCTTGGTCACCAGACCCACGAGAACGATGATGCCAATCTGGCTGAAAATATTCATCGTCTGGCCAAAATCCCAGAGTGAAAGCAGGGCGCCGCACACGGCCAGCGGCACGGTAAGCAGGATGATGATCGGGTCGACAAAGCTCTCAAACTGCGCGGCCAGAATCAGGAAAATAAGCACCAGCGATAACAGAAAGGCGAAAAGCAAGCTGTTGGAGCTTTCCTTGAATTCGCGTGAGTTGCCGTCAAGTGAAGTATTGAACGTGTCGTCCAGCACCTCGTCGCCGATGCGCTCGATCTCGGCGATACCCTCCCCGAGCGTCACGCCCTTGGCGGTATTGGCCGAGATCGTAGCCGAAATGTAGCGATTGAATCGCAGCAGTTGCGGCGGCGAACTTTGCTCAGTCAGTTTTACCAGATTATCCATCTGAATTAGCTCGCCGGACTTGCTCTTCACATAAAGCGATTTCAGATCGAGTAAATCGTTACGTTCGCTTCGCTCCAACTGCCCGATGACCTGATACTGCTTGCCGTCCTGAATGTAGTAACCGAAACGGCGGCCGCTCAACGCTAACTGTAACGCCTGACCGACATCCTGAATCGACACGCCCAGGCTTTGCGCCTTCTCACGGTCGATTTCCACCCGGATTTCAGGCTTGGTAAATTTCAGGTTTGCGTCGGCCCCTTCCAGCAGCGGGCTGGCCTGCGCCTTTTCCAATACTTTGGGTAAGTACTCTTTTAATTTATCAAAATTAGGCGCCTGGATGACGTACTGCACGGGTTGTCCCCGCGAGCGGCCCGAGTTGATGGTTTGATCTTGCGAGAAAATAGAACGTGCCCCGGAAAACTTCTTTACTTTGTCCGTTAGGTCGTCCACAATTTGCTGCTGGGAGCGCTTTCGTTTGGAGGGCTCGGTCAGTACCAGTCGGGTGTAGCCCGAGTTGGTGGCTGACGAGCCGAAGCCCGGCGAAGTAATGGTTGTCACCCCGGCACGTTCGGTGGAGTCAAGTTCGTCGTAGACGAACTTGCCAAGTTCATTCATGTAATTCTCCATGTATTCAAACGTGGCCCCCTCCTGGGCGGTGCTGTTGATGCGAATATTGCTACGGTCTTCCAGCGGGGCTAATTCAGAGGGAAGCCTTTTGCCCGTCAGCATGTAATAGGAGAGACCTACGAAGCCGATCATCAGCACCCACGCCAGCCAGCGGTAGCGCATGAAGGTTTCAAGCGCGCCCTGATAGCCATCAGTCAACCAGGTGAAGAAGGGTTCAGTCTTGCGGTAAAGCCACGGCTGTTGTCGACGGGTTTTCAGGATTTTGGAACTCAGCATCGGCGTCAGCGTGAGCGACACGAAAGCCGAAATGATGACGGCCCCGGCCACCACGATGCCAAACTCCCGGAAAAGCCGACCCGTAACACCTTCCAAAAATATCACCGGCAGGAACACCGCCGCCAGTGTGATGGTGGTGGAAATGACGGCGAAATAGATTTCCCGAGACCCGGCGAAAGAAGCCTGTACCGGGCTCATGCCTTCCTCAACTTTGGCGTAAATATTTTCCAGAACTACAATGGCGTCATCTACTACGAGCCCGATGGCCAGCACGATGCCCAGCAACGTGAGGACGTTGATGGAAAAGCCGAAGAGGTACATGATAAAAAATGTCCCGATCAGCGAGATGGGAATAGCCGTGAGCGGGATGAGCGTCGAGCGCCAGTCGCGCAGAAAAATAAAAATCACCAGCGCTACCAGGAAAAAGGCGATCAGAATCGTTTCCTCAACTTCGGAGATGGAAGCCCGCACGAAGCGGGTGTAGTCGCTGCCCAACTCGACGACGATATCGGGCGGGAGATCGGCTTTGATCTGTTCCATCCGCTCGGTGACGTCGTTGACTATGGAAATGTGGTTGGCGCCCGGCTGCGGAATGACGGCCACGGCCAGCATCGGTACGCCGTCGCGCTTAAGCAGGGTGCGTTCGTTTTCGGGGGCCAACTCGGCGCGGCCCACATCTTTGAAGCGCACAATACGATTGGATTCCTCCTTGATAATCATGTTGTCGAAGTCCTCGGTCGTTCGCAGCCTGCCCTGTGTCCTGACGGAAAGCTCCATATTCTGCCCTTCGATGGTACCTGATGGCAACTCAACGTTCTGCTTGGCCAGCGCGGCCGTAACATCGACCGTCGTGAGGCGATAAGCGGCCATAAGGACGGGATCGA
>JBBSSJ010000116.1:0-13766 GCA_038242095.1 Cytophagales bacterium | reverse complement strand
GGCCAGCGGCGTGAGCACCGGATTGGCGGCATTATGTTTGCGAAAAGGACCGATCATCCAGGATTGGGCAAAGGTCGAGCCGGAAATCACTAGCAGCAGGAGTAGGGAGGAAATTAATTTCATGGGTTATAGTTTTAGGATAGATGCCATTACAATTGCTCACAGGGACTTAGGGCAAATACCTGAGTCCGTCTCTACATTTTCTTTAAAAAATTAACAAACACCTTCCGTACGTCGGTACGCGGATCGGGCTCGGTGGGCGTGACGATAGGGGATACGATACCCGGATTAGCCGGATTCAGGAAACTCATCCCGAACTCCTTACCCGTAAGCAGGAAATCCGGCAGTACTACTTTGTAAATATGCGTTTTGTCAAGAGGCTGCCCACCGATGGACCAGATTTTGGCCGCGTCGTCGTAGCGGACGTTGGCGTGGTGCAGAAAGGCGCCCTTGCCGCGGCTAAGCCTTCCCGCTTCCAGAATTTTGTAGAGCAGATCGCCCCTCATGCTGGCCTGCGAAATACCGCCGCCGAAAGGCATAATGCGCACGATATCGTACTGCGAAATCGGCCCTTCCAGCATATCATCGACCCGGATAGAACCGCCATTAAACACCGCCGCATCACTGCCTGGAAAGGCTTCAAACATACTTTGTGCGATAAGGGTGGTCAGGTTACCATGTTCCCGTCGGGTCGTTTTCTCGCGCCCATCCCAGGGAATAGTGGCCGTGTAAACGATTTCGTGGGGATCGAAGCCCTGCGCCAGGAAACTGGCGTCGGCAATGCCCTGCCAGCGCATTACGGCGGCCGCGGTGGCAGAATCCTCGGGGACAGATTCGTCGATGGTTTTTAGTTCCGAATCCAGCCCGATGAAACGGTGCCGCTGATCGAAGCGCAGGCGGTGGATGTACACCGTTTTGGCGTTAGCGTCGGCCTTGGCGATGGGTACCTTGCCCTCGTGCACCAGCGTATTATCGTGTTCGTGACCGCCCATCACGAGCGCCAGGCCGGGGACCCGCGCGGCTATGCGGCGGTCGTCGGCGATGGTGAGGTGGGTGAGGGCCACCACAGCGTCGGTGCGGGGCGCGAGTGCGTCGTAAGCCCGGCGGGCCGCGTCGACGGGATCGGTGATTTGCACAAAATCCTTATTGACCGGAATACAAATGCCGAATAGCCCGACGCGGACTTTGCCGTTGGTCAGCACCACCGAAGTTGGCACGTCGGCACCCGCTTGCTTAAAAGGTATCATTTTATTGCCCGCCCGCTGCTCCACATTGGCGGCGGTCCAGCGAAACTTCGATTCGTCGATCCGCTGATTGAGCGTAGCGGGCGTGTCGTCATCGTAGTCGAACTCGTGATTGCCGAAAGTTGCGTAGTCGAGTCCGGCCTGGTTAAGTACGTCGACCATTTGTCTGCCCTTGACGCGTTCCCCCTCGTATTTCAGCGTGCCGATGACGGACGGACTCAAAAAGTCGCCCGCCAGCACGAAAAAGGTGCCATCGGGATTTTCTTTTTTCAATTGGTTATTGATATAAGCCACCCGCGCCAGACCGCCCGCGTTGCCGTTGTCGAGCGGCGCGATTTCGTAGACATCGTTAATTTGCAGGAAGGTGACCGTGCGGGCCAACTGGCAACCCGCCAGGGTGAGCAGCAGTACGCAGACTGTGGTTTTCAGTAAACAGGGGATATCGCGCATGTATTTTTTGTTATTGGCATTGCTCAGATCTGACAATTCTTCAAGAGTTGTCAGATCTCAAATCAAACGTTATCAAATCTCTGGATTAAGCGTGGGGACTGCTACCGAGGCCAGCCAGCGGCTCCACTGCCCGGCGGCGCGGGCGTCGTCGTGGACGTTTAGCTGAATGGTACCATTGCTGAACGTCGTCATTTGTAGGCCCACAAAGGCCAGCGCTTCGTTGAGGCGCGCCTCCAGGGATACGGTACCCTCGATGCACTCCCGCCAGTACCAGTCGAGTGGTTCCCCGGCAACTTCCTCTACAATATTCTTGTAATCTTCGTAGGTATAGCCCACGAAGGGCTTACCGAAGCGCGTCCAAAGCTGCCGCATTACGTCGTCGAGCGAACGCTCGTGGTCGTATTTTTTCCTTAAAAATAAATCAAGAATCAACGCCACTAACGCCCCTTTGTGATAGACCGACACCTTGCGGTTGGGAATGCTCTTGTCGTAGCCGTCGAGCCACAAGTCCCACGAAGATTCGAGGAGTGATTGAGACGCGCGGGCATTGTGCTCGAAATGCCGCTTCATGTACACCTGCAGTTCTTTGAGGTAGGCCGCGTCGTCGAACACGCCCGAGCGGCGGAGGAAAAAATCACCGTAGAAGGTCGTGCAGCCCTCAGCGACGAAGCAGGTATTAAAATAATTTTCTTTGGTGAAATCGTAGGGCAGGAGTTCCCTAGGCCGAATGCGAATCACGTTCCAAGCGTGAAAAAACTCATGCGAACTCACGCCGAGTAAGTCGGTGTACAGGCCTTCGCCCTCATTATCGGGTCCCAGCACCACCATCGTGGAGTTGTAGTGCTCCACCCCGTGGTAAAATGCCGTGGGCAGGATGAGGTTGATAAAATGATATTCCGGCTCGGGGAACTCGCCCATCGTGGCAATCTGCTCCCGCGAAAAAGCCGCAAAATCGCGGCGAATGCGCTTCCAGTTGGGATGCAGATTACCGTGCATCCAGACATTGAACCGGACGCCCGCTCCTTCGTACGTCTCATGCTGCAGGGTAGCTGAAGCCAATAATGGGCTATCGACCAGTTGGTAGTAATCGTCGGCGCTTAATACGTGGGGCTGTTCGGTAGAAGCCAGACCACATGCAATCTGAAAATTAGCGGGCATGCCCAATTCCACCAAACATGGCTCGTTGGTCCGCCCAACGGCGTAGAGTGCCAGGTTGATAAAATTGAGGTACCACAGGGCACCATCCACGTAGCTACTACCCGCGTTCTGGATCGTGGCGTAAAAATTATAGGTTACCGCCAGGGTTTCTTCGCCCGCTGTGGTCACTTCCCAGCGATCTTTGGTAGTTTTACGCGCTTCCAGTTGGGCACCCGATCCTCCGCGCGCTTCCAGTTTCTGGATATTGCGGGCAAAATTCTGAATTTCGTAGCGTCCGGGTCGCCAGGCAGGCAGCTGCAGCTCGAGGCTGGCCTGGTTGTTGGTGGCTAACGTGTAGATTATTTCTATGAAATGCGCGTCGGGATCAGGGACGGCAATATAGTAGTGCATGGCAGGAGGATAGGGTGAGGGGATTCCCGGCAAAGCGACAGTTTGGCCAAATACAAACCAAAGGCCTCACTTATGGCGTTGTGATGTTTGAGTAAAATTACAAATCGTTTTTGACATGAAAAGGTTTTTCCCGCTTCTATTGGCATTTTTCAGCGTCCTAGGGCTTAGTTCGACGGCTTTTGCCCAGAATCAGGACTATTATAAAAAGGATACTTTGCGCGACCAGGAACGCAAAAGCACCATCCTGATTCCGAATGCCGAGGATCGCAAGCCGGCCGCCTCGCCCGCTGAAAAGAACCGCCTTCCACTGCCGATTATTGACCGTCTGCGGCTGGGCGGAAGCTTCGGATTGGCTTTTGGCTCCTACACCAACATCAACCTATCGCCCATGGCGGGGCTCAACTTAACCGACAATCTGCTGGTTGGGGCGGGCCCTACCTACATCCTGACCAGCTATAAGTCTTACATTTACGGGCCTAGCCAACGGCAAACCAATAGCAGTTTCGGCGGCCGCGTGTTCGTGATGTACACGCCGTTGCCCATCGTAACGCTTCAAGCCGAGTATGAGGGCCTCAATGTGAAGTACTACAATAGCTTTGAAAAACGGTTCAATCGTACCTGGCTTGGCTCACCGCTCGTCGGCGCGGCCTATACCCAGCCCATTGGCGGGCGTTTTACCCGAAGCGTCCACATGACACTGCTCTACAACCTGGCTTTCGAAAGCCAGCTCAACCCCACTAGCGGCCGCAACATCTCGCCCTATTCCAGTCCTTTCGTGTTTAGGGTAACGTTCCTCTAAAAATCAAAATTGACCTATGGAAAATCCGGTACTTATTTTTGGCGCGGGGGCTTTGGGCCGCCAGGCGCTCGATATTTTTCAACGCAACAATGTCGTCGTCTACGGTTTCCTGGACGATAACAAAGAACTGCACGGCACGGAAATCGATTCGGTGAGCGTGCTGGGCGACACCGATGATGGCGGTTTCCTGAAAATAATTGGCACCAAGTGCGAGGCTTTTGTGGCCGTGGGTGAGCGCAAAGTGCGGCATCAGTTGGTCGAAATGCTCAACGAGCGTCGCAAGACCATGCCAGTCAACGCCATCCACGACAGCGCGGTGGTGTCGGCCATGGCGACGCTGGGCCACGGTAATTTTGTGGGCGCGCGCGTTACGATCGGGCCGAACGCTGAGGTGGGCCAGCAAACGCAAATTCAGAGCGGGGCCATCATTGAGGCCTTCGCGACCGTGGGCGATTACGTCAGTATCGGCGCGGGCGTGATTCTGAACGATCGTGTCGTGGTGGAAGAAGGCGCCTTCATTGGCTCGGGGGCAACCGTCGTGTCGGGTGTTCGCATCGGTAAAAACGCGCGCGTTGGGGCCGGATCGCTGGTGATTGCGGATGTGGCGGCAGGCAAAACGGTCTTTGGAAACCCAGCCCAACCGATGCCTTAGCCCAGGCGATGGATGATTCGGGTAATTCATTTCTGCTGGGCTTTTTAATTATTACAAAAAGCCGCTATCTTTGCAGTCCTTTTTGCAGAATGAAGTGAAAGCGCTAAGTAAATTTAACATAGACATTTACGGGCTGGAAGAACGGCCCTACGAATTCGACTACGCGTTGGGGGAGGCGTTCTTCGAGCAAATGCCGCAAGAGATTATCGAACGGGGTGATTTCAAGGTGCATTTGCGCCTGGAAAAGTCCAGCACGATGATTCAGCTTTGGTTTACGATCGACGGCCAAGCCGAACTTACCTGTGATCGCTCGCTAGAACCATTCGAGGAGCCTGTTCATACCAAGGACAAGCTGATTCTGAAATTTGGCGATCATTACGAGGAGTTGACGGATGAGATCTCTATCATCAATCGTAATACGGGGCGCATCAACGTGGCGAACTACATATTTGAGTTCATCGCGCTGGCCATGCCCATGAGAAAGATTCATCCTGACCTGCGCGAGGAGGACGATGAAGCAACTGACGATGACCAGGCAGGTGCCATTATATACAGTTCCGAAAAAAACGAGGTTGAAACCAAGAACGAAGAACCAAAAACCGACCCCCGCTGGGAGGCTTTGAAAAAGTTAAAATAGGTGTTAGGTATTTAGATCCTTTGGTTCTGAATCAGGAAGTTAAAGCTTTTAAAAGACGAGTGGATCGTCGCAAGAACATTCACTCATCACTCATAATTTATAATTCATAATTAACGATGGCACATCCAAAGAGAAGACACTCCACCACTCGCCGCGACAAGCGCCGTACCCACGACAAGTTGACCGGAAAGCAACTTTCCGTCGACGCTACAACGGGGGAGATCCACCGCTCGCACCGGGCGCACGTGTACGAGGGCAACCTATACTATAAGGGCAAACTGATGATTGAAGACTACGCCAAAGTAGCCTGATTTTGCACCTTCCGGCGTGACGATTTCGCAATGGCTTTGCAAAAGTTGTTGCGAAATTCTTTTTTACTAAGGTGCATCTGCTAATTTTACACCCATGTTTTCAATGTTTCAGTTAACAAAAAGTGTATAAATGAGGATTGCAGTCGATGCGATGGGTGGCGATTTTGCGCCGCAGGCAATAGTTGAGGGAGTCATCATGGCGATTCCCGATCTTCCTGCCGATACCCGAATCGTACTGATTGGGCAGGAAAACCGCATCCGCGAGATATTGGACGCGCAGGATTTTTCATCGCCCGCGCTGGAAATCATCCACGCCGACGAAGTAATCGACATGAGCGAGCACCCCACCAAGGCGCTCTCGCAGAAACCCAATTCCAGCATTGGAGTTGGGTTTAAGCTTTTAAAGGAAAAATCCGTCGATATTTTTTGCAGTGCGGGCAACACCGGTGCCATGCATGTGGGCGCGCTATTCAGCATCCGCGCCATCGAGGGCATTCTTCGGCCTGCCATTGCGGGTTTCATCCCGCAGGTCAACGGCGACTACGCCATCATGATCGATATCGGGGCCAACGCAGACTGTAAACCTGACGTGTTGGGACAGTTTGGTGAGATCGGCTCGGTGTTTGCGCAGCACACTTTCAAGATAAATCGTCCGCGCGTGACGCTGATGAACATCGGGGAGGAAGAGCAAAAGGGCTCGCTCGCCGCTCAGGCTGCTTACCAACTGCTGAAAGATAACAAACGAATCAATTTCATCGGCAATATCGAGGGTAAGGACCTTTTCACCAATAAAGCCGATGTTATCGTAACCGACGGCTTCACAGGCAATATTCTTTTCAAGTTGGGCGAGTCGCTTTACGAAGTGACCAAAAGCCGCGGCGTAGAGGATGAATTTATCGCCCGTACCAATTACGAGGGCGTGGGCGGGAGCCCCATTGTGGGTGTCAACGGTAACGTCATGATCGCCCACGGCATGTCTTCCCCGCTGGCCATCAAGAACATGATTTCCTGGGCGCGCCAACAAGTGGAAGCCAACGCCTACGTACACATTGCCCAGGCCCTGTCCTGAGCGTACATTCAAGCAAGATACCATGACCCACGTACATGCTGCCATCACCGGTGTATTCGGATACGTACCCGACTATGTGCTGACAAACGCCGAGCTCGAAAAAATGGTCGATACCAACGACGAATGGATTTTGAGCCGGACGGGTATCAGTGAAAGGCGCATATTAAAAGGCGAAGGCATGGGTAGCTCGCATATGGGGGCAGAAGCCGTGCGCGGTCTGCTGGAAAAAACCGGTACTACGCCTGAAGAAGTCGATCTGGTCATTTGCGCCACTACCACCCCCGATTATATTTTTCCCTGCACTGCCAATCTGATCTGCGACATGACGGGAATCCGCAACGTAGGTAGCTTCGATGTACAGGCTGCCTGCTCGGGTTTTTTATACGCCCTTACTATCGGTTCGCAATTTGTCGAGACGGGTAAATACAAGAAAGTAGTGATTGTAGGGGCTGACAAGATGTCGGCCATCACCGACTACACCGACCGCACGACCTGCGTGCTGTTCGGCGATGGGGCCGGAGCCGTACTGCTGGAAGCCAACGCCGAAGGCTACGGCGTGCTCGATTCGATTATCCGCTCAGACGGCGTGGGCTTGCCCTATCTTCAGCAGAAAGCCGGGGGCAGCCGCTACCCGCCCACCCACGAGACCATCGACCGCCGGGAGCACTACGTGTATCAGGATGGTCAACAGGTGTTCAAATTTGCGGTGAAGAAAATGGCTGATATTTCTGCTGAAATTATGGAAAAGAACGGCTTGACGGGCGATAATGTCGCTTGGTTGGTACCGCATCAGGCTAACAAGCGCATCATTGAGGCCACTGCCAACCGCATGGGCGTGGGTATGGACAAGGTAATGCTCAACATCCAAAAATACGGCAACACCACCGCCGCCACCATCCCGCTCTGCCTGTGGGACTACGAATCACAACTAAATAAAGGCGATAACCTGGTGTTCGCGGCCTTCGGCGGCGGCTTCACTTGGGGCACCGCGTACGTGAAGTGGGCGTATTCCTCAGTTGACAGTTGACAAGGGACAGTGGACAGTTCTTTTGCTAAAAGACTCAACTGCTTATTGATAGAAACCAGCATATATATATTAACCTTTAAAACTATTGACTTTCACTTGTTGATAAGGATAAAACAGTCTTAAAAGCATTGTCAACCGCTCAGGGGGCCCTGTATCAACTCGCCACTGTCAACTAAAAAATATGGCTTCAACCTCAGATATTCGCAATGGCCTGGTCATCGAGTACAACAACGACCTCTTCCAGATCACGGAATTCCAGCACGTCAAGCCCGGTAAGGGCAATGCCTTCGTCAGGACTAAGATGAAGAGCCTCACGTCGGGCAAAGTACTGGACAACACCTTCAACTCCGGGGCCACCATCACGCCTGTCCGGGTGGAGCGGCAGAAGTTTCAGTTTTTGTACAAAGACGAAGTCGGCTACAATTTTATGAATACCGAGAATTTCGGGCAAATCCTGCTGGACGAAAATCTCGTGACCGGCGCCGATCTGATGAAGGAAGGTCAAGAAGTCGAGATCTTGATCAATACCGAAAACGACGCGCCGCTGACCTGCGAGTTGCCGCCTTTCGTGGAGTTGAAGGTAACCTACGCCGAGCCGGGCATTCGGGGCGACACGGCTAACGCCGCCAAGAAGTCGGTCGAGTTAGAGACGGGTGCCTCGGTAATGGTCCCGATATTTATCGAGCAAGACGATGTACTCAAGGTCGATACCCGCACCTACGACTACGTCGAGCGGGTAAAATCCTAACCCCACAGCCTTTTTCCATTTCCCCAACCTACATTCATCATGGAAACCAAAGAAATTCAAAAATTGATCGACTTCATCGCCCAGTCAGGCCTTGATGAAGTTAATATTGAAACCAACGATCTCAAAATCAAGGTAAAGCGTAATGCCACGCCCGTAGCTGCTTCCCCGGTAGGAATGCCCATGCCTGCCGCCCCGGCTGCTGCCGCTGCGCCCGCTGCTACTATCCCGGTAGCTTCGGCTGCCGCCCCTGCGCCCGCCGTCGATAGCACCGCCAGCTACATTACTGTCAAATCGCCGATGATTGGTACCTTCTATCGGGCTTCCAGTCCCGAAACACCTTCTTTGATCAACATTGGCGACGAGATTAAGCCCGGTAAGCCGGTATGCATCATCGAAGCCATGAAGCTGTTCAACGAAATCGAGGCGGAAATATCGGGTCGGATTGTGAAGGTGTTGGTAGAAAACGCCACGCCCGTCGAGTTCGACCAGCCGTTGTTTTTGGTTGAGTCCATAGGAATCTAACCCAGACCCTCATGTTCAAAAAAATACTCATTGCCAACCGGGGCGAGATCGCACTGCGCATCATCCGCACTTGCCGCGAAATGGGCATCAAAACGGTGGCCGTGTACTCCACTGCCGACCGTGACAGCCTGCACGTTCGCTTTGCCGATGAGGCTGTCTGCATCGGTCCGCCCGCGAGTCGTTTATCGTACCTCAGTATCCAGAACATTATATCGGCCGCCGAAGTAACAGGTGCCGACGCCATCCACCCCGGCTACGGTTTCTTGTCGGAAAACGCCGAATTCTCGCAAATTTGCTCCGACTACGGCATTAAATTCATCGGGGCTACCGCCGAGCAAATCAACGGCATGGGCGACAAGGCCACGGCCAAAGCTACCATGCGGTCGGCGGGCGTTCCGGTGATTCCCGGCTCCGACGGGCTGCTGGAATCGGTCGAAGAGGGAAAGGAACTCGCCAAAAGCATGGGCTATCCCGTGATCGTGAAAGCCACGGCGGGTGGCGGCGGCCGCGGCATGCGCGTCATTGCCAAGGAGGCTGATTTTGAAAAAGCCTGGAACGACGCCCGGCAGGAGTCCGGGGCGGCTTTCGGCAACGATGCGCTCTACCTCGAGAAGTTCGTCGAAGAGCCCCGCCACATTGAAATCCAGATTATCGGCGACCAGTATGGCAAAGTGTGCCATCTTTCCGAGCGCGATTGCTCCATTCAGCGCCGCCACCAAAAGTTAGTTGAGGAAACACCCTCGCCGATCGTAACGCCCGAGCTACGCGAAAAAATGGGCGAAGCCGCCATCCAAGGTGCGCAGGCTATTGGCTACGAAGGGGCGGGAACGGTGGAGTTTCTAGTCGACAAGCATGGCGATTTTTTCTTCATGGAAATGAACACCCGCATCCAGGTCGAGCACCCGATTACGGAAGAGGTGACGGATTTCGACCTGATCAAAGAACAAATCAAGGTTGCTGCGGGCGAGCCCATTTCGGGCCGTAACTACACACCCAAGCTATTCGCGATGGAGTGTCGTATCAACGCCGAGGACCCGGCTAACAATTTCCGGCCCAGCCCCGGCAAAATTACCAACCTTCACTTCCCGGGTGGTCATGGCGTCAGGATCGACAGCCACGTGTACGGCGGCTACACCATCCCCCCTAATTATGACTCGTTGATCGCCAAGCTGATTGTGAGCGGACAGTCCCGCTCTGAGGTCATCACACGCATGAAGCGGGCCTTGCAGGAATTCGTCATTGAGGGCGTCAAGACAACCATTCCTTTCCACATCAAACTCATGGACGATGAGGACTTCCGCTCCGGGAACTTCACAACGAAGTTTTTGGAGAGTTTCGATTTCAGCGATTTGTAGCAGATTCTTACCCATTATTTTAGCCTGTATGAAAGCCGGCCCGCTTCACTTGGAAGCGGGCCGTTTGTTTTCAAAAAAGTCAAGCTAAAAGCACCCTTCCCTGGTACGCCAGCCCGGTCCATCTTCCTTTTCTCCCTTCCTCCAATAATCAAACTTTCTCTTCTTCTAACAACTCCGTCTCGACCGTCATATTCTGCAGTTGCATATTGCCAAACTGCGTGACCATCGCCACGTCGGCTGCATCGCGGCCGTGCCCGATTTCGATGCGGTAGCCGTGGGTGGTTTCCTGGACCGAGTCGAAAGTATACCACTGGTCCACTAGATAGGCTTCCACCCAAGCGTGCAAGTCCATTACTTCCAGCTTGTCAATGTAGCCGACCGTCATACGGGCCGGGATATTCAGGCTTCGGCAGAGGGCGATAACTAAGTGCGTGAAATCGCGGCAGACGCCCGTACGGTTGTTGACTAAGTCCAGCGCGGTGGTCGTGGAATTGGTTACGCCGTACTGATAATTGATGTTCTGATGCACCCAGTTGCGAATCGCCTCGACTTGCTGGTAACCTGGCGTGGCGTTGCCGACGATTTGCGATGCCAGGTTGTAGATCTGGTACAGATCCGACTGGCAGTAGCGACTGGGCAGGATGTAAAGCATTACGTCGTCGGGCAGGTTTTCGATGTTCACGAAGCCGGGCAGCGGGTTAGGGAGCGGCGGCGTCTCGACTACGTCGGCTTCTACCTCAGCCGTGATCGTTACCTGACCCGGCGGCAGCGTGGCGCGCTGACACGAATTGCCATAGCTGTCGATGAATTCGGTAAAGTGGGCGGAGGGATTAATATCAAAATTTTCCTTATAGATCGCCTGGCCGCCCTGCCGCCGGGGGCGCAGCATCATGGATACGGGCGTAGGGTTGTATACCTGATACGCAAAAACGCATTTTCCTCGCATTTTCATAACTGAGTCGCTTCTATTTTCTGGGGTGTAATGGGTTGGTTTTTAATAAAGAAAAAGGCCACAGAAATTTTCTGTGGCCTTTTTCAGGGTGCTAATATTATTCAGGCTTTGTTGCTGCTGAATTTGCGATATAACCATAGCAACAGCACAGCTCCTACGATAGCGATGAGTATGCTACCAATGCTAAAATCGGTATCTGAACCAACGCCAATGAGCGAAAAAAGGAAGCCACCCACGACGGCTCCGGCTATGCCAATCAGCATCGTAACAATGAAACCTCCGGGATCTTTACCGGGGTGAATAGCTTTGGCAATACCGCCCGCAATGAGTCCTATAACAATCCAAGCCAAAATGCCCATAATTTTTTTGTTTTATAATGTGAGGTTGAAAAAAGTGCATGTACAATGTACGCGGATTTTTCCACAAAAAAACCGTGCCCCGAAAGGCACGGTCCTATTCTTTAACCATGCGAGCACGCTTACTGATTGGGAAGCGTAAAGAACATATTCCCACCCCCGGCTTGCCGGTCGATGGTAGAAAACACCTCGGGACCGGCTTTCTGGGCGTCGACCGCTTCCACACCCTGGCGGGCGCGTACGCCAAAAATCTGGAAGAGCGCTTCGCCCAGCAAAGGATCGCGCGGGTCGCCATAGGGATACAGTACCAATCCTTCGGTTCTGGCAACATCGGGCGCAAACCCTGCCGTGTAGTCGGAATTGCGCTGACTGTTGGAAGAACGCGATACGATAGGCTGAATACCCCACTTGATGCGGTTCGACTTGTCGGATAGCGTGATGGAACCTACGTTTTTACCCGTGGTGACGCCACCAATCAGGAAAACGGGCATAAATGGCTTTAAGCCGTTGATGAGCAACTCACTAGCCGAAGCCGAAGAGGTTGAAGTAAGGAAGAAAACGCGGCTTAGGTTCGCACCCAGGTTCTGGCTCTTGGTCAGGAAGTTGTCGTGAAAGAAATCTTTACCGTACTGCTTTTCCAAATCGGGTGTTACAGTTTTGTTGTACTCCTTGTAATAAAAGACATTGTTGTTAGTCACGCCTTTGCCAATCAGGCTGGCGATTTCCGTGGCCGAGCTTACGTAGCCGCCCCGGTTGTAGCGCAGATCAAAGACGAGCTCGTTGACACCCTTCGCTTTGAAATCGGCGAATATTTTTTCAAGTTCCTGGTCATAAGCGTTATTGTTGCTGCCATTGGGTCCGGGCACAAACTGATGGTACACAATGTAGCCCACGCGCTTATCGCCCTTTACGAAGGTGGTGTCGAAGTACACCGGGTTGGACTGAAGCAGGGTCGGCGACACCGAACGTGTAGCGGTTGCGGCGACGACTTTCTTGCTATCGTCCAACGTGCCCATCGTAAATACCTTGGCGTCGTTACCCGTGTAGAGCAAGGCGCGATAGTTGTCGATCGTCAGCGCCTGGCCGTTAACGCCGGTGAAAAAATCCCCGCGCTTAAACCCAGCCTTCTCAGCGGGCGAGCCCTTTACGGCGTAGGTTACGGTACCAAAAAGATCGTTGCCGGCGCTTGTGTAGCGGTTAAGCCGGAATTCCAGACCTGGGCTGGTGCTTTCGCCGCTCAGGGAGGCTTTTAGTTCGTCCGCACTTTCCTGCAACCACGAGAAGCGGTCGCCGTCGGGGCGCAGCGTGGCGTCGTACTTGTAGAGGATCGATTGAAAAAACTTTTGCGGTTCCTGGGTCAGATCAGAATTAGCGGGTAGCTTGTCGTTCCAGAAGTACCAGTACTTCATGTTGTCGAGAATCCACTTATCTACTTCGGTATCCGCCGGATTGCCTGGTACCGGGGCGACGACGGTCCGGTCGCGGCACGAAACCAGGAACACAAACATGCCCGCAAACAGTATTAAGGTACTTTTCTTCATTTCAAAAAAGGTCTTTTAGGAATAAGATAGTGAAGTGGCATTATGAAACGTAAACCGCTGGTATTCCGTATTGGTTCAGCGGATTACGGCACTGCACTGGCAAGGAAATAAGGTAGAAACGGCTGTAAAGCTAATTTTGGCGGGAGGCTGCATAAGACAATTTACGTTTTACCGTTATCAACTACGAAAAGTATGAGGTTTCAGATTCCCGCCGCTTTCCCAGACCCGCCCATGAACTACCCCAGCCTCCCGTTGTTTTCTGCACTTGTGTCTTTTGCTGCTTTGGTGAGTGGTCCGCTGCTGGCTCAGTCGGCCGCCGAAGCTCCCGCCGAGTCGTTTGTCTGTAATTATACTGGGACAGGCAATAAGTTAAAATCGCCGCAAGACATCTGTAATTACATTGCCTATACGTCCAACCGCCACGCCGAACGCATCGTGGAGCGCATTCTGCAACCCGTGGGCCTGACCCGGAATTTTGTGGTAGTCGAGTGTCCCAACACAGAAAATTGCTTCGCCACCGTCGTGGACGGCAAGCGCTTCATCATCTACGACGGG
>JBBSSJ010000115.1:0-13784 GCA_038242095.1 Cytophagales bacterium | reverse complement strand
CGACTTTCAAAACCTCGAACTCTTTTTCCAGCAATCCGGCAACATGATTTTTAAAGCCCGATAGAATTTTCCGCACTTTAGAAACCCCTTGTCCGTCGAGGCTGGGAGCGATCACCCTAAAGTCTACATCTTCAGAAAACCGCTCAATTAATCTATACGCTTTTGAAAGGGATGTCCCGCCGGTGAAGACTATGAAAAAATCAAGATACCTGTTTTCTGCCAGTATCTTGATCACTTTGGTTACAAACCAATCTTTCTCTATGAATGCCTCATTAATGCCGACTTTCACTAAGGCCACCTCTTCAAGCAGCGTTTTATCAAGAGACATGCTCATAAGCTATATACGCTCCCTTGTACCCGATTTTGCGACTGACCCGCCCTTTCACGGCTATCATACGGCCAGTGGGCACTTGGGTTGAACGTCCCTCTTTATACGCCAGCTCTGCCTTGGTAGGTTCAGTCTTGACCTTTAAACGGCTTAAAGCCTCCTTTCCAAGGTTTGGTAGTGTCGCATTAGGAACAACTTCTCCTGTTATAGAAGAAACCTTTGTCTTAGCGTACAGGCCATACCCTATTTTGATTACTTCCCCTTTTTCGGCCAGATGCTTCAATGCCCGGCCTACCTGGTCGTATCCACCTAAATCCTTAAAATCATCGCGTAGAAGAACATTTGCTGATTTTCTGGCAATTCTTTTGCGAATTCTTTTTTCTAATGTTAAGCTCTTTTTCATTGCATATTAACTTTACAAACATACGACAATCCATGTTTGCAAACATACGACATCTCCTGGAAGTTTTCAAGTTCTTTTCAATGAGCAGAGTTAGCACTGCCTCATTCTTTTCAGCCGGTTGGCATTCGAACTCGGATCCTCACCGCCCTCGCTCATCTGCACCAATAGGAATTTTCTCCCTGAATTGATCCCCATTCTTCGCCTGAACAAAATTCATTCCTGGTTGGCTCATTCCGAGGTAGAGCCCCTCCTTGGGGGAGCATCCAGATAAATTAGCATCCGCATGTATGTCCAGCACAATTGTCTACGCGGTGTGTAGACAATTCCCATATCGGGAAAGCTGAAAGATAACCGCTCAACCTTTGCTTTGACTGCCCCCTCTTTGGCGAATGCCCAGGTATCCCCTACTCCACTCTTCCAGCCCGATAATGCTACTCTTCAAGGGTTGACTCCACTTTTTATCCGTAATGGCAAAAACTTTACCCATTCGCCCATCACGGCCTTTACGGCTACCAACTCATTCTATCTGATAAAGAGCAATCGCTACGAGCTACGAGGCGCAGATACTCAGGTTCGCTTCATCTGTCGATACAGTTTAAACTACTTGGGTCTGCACAGACAAGCATTTTTAGGAAGATTCTGGAAAAATAACAGCCCTAGGACGAACGGACATCATAGGTTTGTAATATTTCGGTTTTCTCATTTTAAACGGAGGTTTAAATAATATAAAATCAATTCATTGAGCATGATTCTGTAAGGTTTAGCAGATTGACTGTATTGATACTTTTATAGGAAGCGTGCAAATATCATCATTACGCAGATATGCTAATTCTCATTCATTGTGTGTTTTGAAATTACCACTACATTTATGTTTCCTTATAAAACACCAACTCTTAACTGAATTATGGAAACAGACAAACTCACCAGCGTAACCGCCCAGCAGATGCGTACCCAGCTTTCGGATCTGCTCAACCGCGCGACCGCCTTACTGGTGTCCTCCATTTGAAAAAGGAAGACGGAAGGCCTGAGGCCGAGGCTACCGACCAAACGGAGGAGAGCCGGGAGAAAGGTGCCGACGCTGAGACTGGAAGGCAATGAAAAACTTGCCATGCTGTTCAATACACTACGGAGCGCCCCCCTTACTATTGGGCCCATGTCCCGAATTTCTATCGCAGCGGCGACCCGCACGAACCTTGACAAGTCGGAACAGAGCGGGTCCTAACCGCGACGGCGTACCGTTCCCCCCATTGGTCGTTAACTTGGCCGGTATGCCATAGGGAATCGCAGCGGCGCCCGCCCCGCTCTGCATTTCTTTCTTAAAGTTACTGATTATTGGAATTTTACCACTGTACAAACCTAAAGGCTAGCGCCGAAGTGTCCAATATCCTGCTGACGCTCAGCCCCCCCAACTTGTCAACTCGTTTCCGTAGCATACGCATCCTTCGATCCCTTTTTGCTGAACACGAGGCTATTTGATAAATTCCCAAGCAGGCACGCGCGGGGGGCGGTGCTCCTTTTTGACGATCTGGTCGAAACGCGCCACAAGATCCGGGTGCTTTGCAGCCAGGTCGGTGGATTCACCCTGGTCCTTTTCAAGGTCGTAAAGTTCCCATTGCGCCTGTGGGTTCTTTCTCATGTCCACCTTCACGCCTTTCCAATTTCCCAACCTAATGGCCAGTTGACCGCCCTTTTCAGGGTACTCCCAATAGAGGTACTCGTGCTTTTTCTGCGCCTTAGTGTTACCCAGCAAGGTAGGCAGGAAAGAAATTCCATCGCTGGGTACCGATGGGGCTTTTACCAGATCCACCACCGTAGCCAGTACGTCGTAATGCGCGGCTACGAGGTTAGTGACACTGCCCGGCTTTATTTTGCCCGGCCAGCGGGCCACCATGGGCATGCGGATACCGCCTTCGTACACATCCATCTTGAGGCCGCGGTAGGGTCCGACGCTTTCAAAGAACTCCGGTTCCACTCCCCCGTTGAAGGTGGTGCCGTTGTCGGAGGTGAACATCACCAGCGTGTTTTCGTCCAGCCCCAACTCTTTCAGCAGCGTCATTACTTCGCCCACTTTGGTATCCATATAGGTAATCATGGCGGCATAGGTGGCGCGGGGCCAGAGCGTGGGGGCGTACCCCTGCCCGCCGTAATAGGGCGTTTCGGGGAACTGCCCTTTGAATTCGTTCACGGCGGCCTCGGGTGCCTGCAATGATACGTGTGGAATGGTAAAAGGCAGGTAAAGAAGAAATGGGCGGTCCTTGTTTTCCCGCACAAATTTCAGCGCTCGGTCGGCCATTTTGTCCGGGGCGTATTCGTTACCCCTGTAGTAAGCAAAGTCGGCGGGAGTGGCGGTTTTGGGATCGAGCCGGCGGTGGACGTCTATCACCGGATTGTTCAGCGTATCCCACTTGCCGTTTTCCCACAGGTGGGTGGGATAATAGTTATGCGCCTGTTTCTGGTCGTAGTAGCCATAAAAATAGTCGAAGCCCTGCTTGTTGGGGCTGCCCGTGCTGTAGCCCATGCCTAGCCCCCACTTGCCGATGGCGGCGGTTTTGTAGCCCTGCTTTTGCAAGATGGTACCAATGGTGACGGTATTGGCGGGAAGCGGCATCTGGCCGCGCTCGGTGGAATCCGGGAATCCGCCCAGTTCAAAATTGCCGCGAATGTAGGAATGCCCCCCGTGGGTACCCGTGAGCAGTTGGCAGCGCGATGGCGCGCACACGGGGGTGCTGGTGTAATAATCGGTAAACTTGATGCCTTCTTTTCCGATGCGATCTATGTTGGGGGTGCGGATTTTCTTTTGACCGTAGATACCCAATTCGCCGTAACCCAGATCATCGGCGTAAATATACACGATGTTAGGTTTTGACTTTTTCTGAGCAAAACTACCGGAAAGGCTGGCACAAAACAGGAGAACAGTCGTTAGGAAAATACGCATGAAGGCAAAGGGTTTAAGGAAGACTTAGGGTAATTATTTTTTGGCCTGCGCGGAAAGCCCCGCTTCCCGCACATTTCGGCCTACCCGCTTGGTGAGGTCGTCGCCCAGGTCCTGGCGGGCCTCCTCCGCTATTTTTTGGAGCTCCTCCACAATGGCAGGGTAAGTGGACTGGACGTCATAACGCTCGCCCGGATCGCGGCGCAGGTCGTACAGGGCCTGGGGGTATGATACATTCTCGGGCGCTTTGCCGGGATAGCCGTCATTGCCGGGCTGTTGCCCTTCGTAGCTGCGCCCCTCATGGGGAAGCATTAGTTTCCAGTCACCCCGGCGAACAGCTTCCAGATTGTTGCGGCGGTAGTAGTAATAAAACACTTTCCGGGGTGTAGCCTGATTGTCACCCTTGAACAGAGACAAAATACTCACGCCGTCGATTTTGTGGGCAGGTAGTTCGGCGTTGGTGATGGCCGCAAAAGTGGGGAGTAAGTCGATGGTGGAGGCCAGCTGATTACATACAGTCCCAGCCGGGGCCACGCCCGGCCAGCGCACGATGCAGGGCTCACGCTGTCCGCCTTCGGTACTGACGCCTTTCCCTTCGCGAAAACCGCCCGAGGATCCGGCATGGTTACCGTAATTGAGCCAGGGACCATTGTCACTGGTAAACACGACCAGCGTATTATCGTCAAGTCCGTTCGCTTTCACTGCCTTCAGGATTTCCCCCACCGACCAGTCCAGTTCCATCACTACGTCGCCGTATAGCCCCTGCTTGCTTTTGCCTTTGAAACGGGGCGAGGCGGCAATGGGGACATGGGGCATGGAGTGCGGCACGTACAGGAAGAAGGGTTGCTTTTTGTTCTTCTTGATGAAGTTTACCGCTTTTTCGGTGTAAATACCGGTGAGTTCAGCCTGGTCGTTCAGGGTATTGATCGTACGCAGGGTGTCGTTACCGCTTAACAGTGGCAGAAGGGGAAAGGCTTTTTTTCGATAGTTGGCGTTGGTTAGTGGTTTGCCGTCGTAGTCAACGGGCCACATATCGTTAGAATAAGGCAGGCCCACGTACTCGTCGAAACCATGCTGCAGGGGAAGAAACTCTTTTTGATCGCCCAAATGCCACTTCCCGAACATGCCCGTGGCGTAACCCTGACTTTTCAGAAGTTCGGCTATGGTCGTTTCGTTCTGGTTGAGCCCTTTCCCCGCGTTCGGAAAGAGAGCCCCGGAGATCCCGATGCGGTTGGGGTAACAACCCGTCAGCAGGGCCGCCCGCGAGGCGCTGCACACAGCCTGGGCCGCCATGAAATTCGTGAAGCGGATTCCCTCACTAGCCATGCGGTCAAGGTTGGGGGTCTGGTACCCACTGGCTCCGTTGACCCCGATATCACCGTAGCCCATGTCGTCCATGAAGATGACGATGATGTTGGGTTTGGTGGTCGGCTTAGGCGATTCTTGAACAGCCAGGAGACCCGCCGGAAGAATGAAACTGAGAAGAAGAATAGCCGTTTTTTTCATAAGTCTAGTCGTGTTAAAATAAAACCGGGATGTGTACACACCCCGGTCGTTTCAAAGAGTTTTTCTTTCAAAGGCTCGTGGGAACAAGCTATTTTTGGTCTAAATCTACTAGCGACCAGACCGCATTTGCCTTTTACCAACCCGGATTTTGCGTCAAACCGGCGTTAAGATCCAGCTCTTTCTGGGGAATGGGCCACAGGTAATCACGGTTGGGCTTGAATACCCGCTCGAAAGCCTGTACCTGAATGGTCTTCAGATTGCTACCGTCGAGCCAAGTCATGCCGAACACACTGCCGGGCATCACCTTCTCGGCGGTTTTCCAGCGCCGGATGTCAAACAACCGGGTGCCTTCGAAGGCGAGTTCCACCATCCGCTCGTGGCGCACGATTTCCCGGAGATCCGTCTGTGCAAGTCCGCTGGCAATGGAAGGCAGCTTTACATCCTGCCGACCATTTCGCACCTTGTTGATAGCATCGTAAACCGACTGATCCAGCTGGTTGAGTTCAATTTTAGCCTCGGCGTAGTTGAGTAGCACTTCGGCGTAGCGGATTAAAATGATGTTGATGCCGCTGATGCCGGGGGTAGCGAAATCCTCCGGGTTGATATATTTCTTTAATACGAATCCCGTGGTCGACGCCAGATAGGTGTTGCCAACCGCATCGGTGGTACCGCTGTTGGGTTCAGGCCGGAAGGCAGAACCGCTGGGCAGCGGGTCGCCGGACACGAACATGGTAAAGCCCAGCCGGGGATCACGGTCCTTATAAGGATCGCGGGGGTCGAAGCCACTGGCCGGATCTGATATGGAAAGCCCGTTTTTCATGCCGAAGCTATCGGCCAGTTTCTTAGTGGGGACAAACGTATTGCCCGACGTTTTCTGGCTGTACGGAGCCATCTGGGCAAACACATTATTGCTTAGTCCGGCACTATTGACGTACTGGTGGTCCAGGATTACCTCGACATTATTTTCGGCGGCATAAGTAAAAAGCTTTCCGTAGTTGGGGTAAAGGTCATAGCCCAGGGTCATCACCTCGCTGGCCGCCGTGGCGGCCGGCTGGAACCGACCCGCGTACAAATTGGCGCGGGAAAGCAAAGCCAGGGCGGCCCCTTTGGTAATGCGTCCCTTGTCGGCAGCCGGATAGGTGGCGGGTAAGGCCGCAGCGGCGGCGGTGAGTTCGGCGGCGGCAAAATCCCAGACCTTGTCGACATCGTCGCGCTTGAGTTGTTTAGCTTCGCCGGTGCTCAGGGTTTTGGTCACGATGGGCACCCCGCCGTACAAACCCGCCAGATTGACGTAATGGTAGGCCCGCAAAAACCTCATTTCACCCTTCAGTCGCTCGATCAGCGCGGTATTGGTGGTCGTCACGCGATCGACGTTTTCCAGGAAATCATTGACCGTGGCAATGCCCGTGTAGGCATTCGTCCATTCGGCGGTCACGCGGGAATTTGACGCGTCGTAGGAGCCGCTCTCGACGAAGGAGTTGACGTTGAACACTTCGTTGGTGTGCCCAATGTCGGTGACCCCGTCGAGAGCAAACAGATTCTGCCCCCAGAGGTAACTGTAGGCAGCGTTAGCCGCCAGTAGCGCGTCCGTTTCTGTCTTCCAGAAGATAGACGTCGAAATACGGTCGTTGGGAACGGGGTTCAGCAAATTCTCCTTGCAGGAGAAGAGCGAGGTGAGCAGCACCAGCGCCAGTAGTTTTTTGGTTTTGATTGGGTAATTCATAGGTATATCGGACTAGGTCGAATGATCGGGAAAATTAGAATTGCAGATTCAGGCCGATGGTTTTCATGGCAGTCTGTGGGTAGTACACGCCCCGGCCCGACTCCACCTCCGGATCCAGGTTCCACTCGTTCAATTTGGAAATCGTAAATACGTTGGACGCCGATACGTACACACTGGCGCGCTGCACCCAGTACTTCTTGCTGAACACCGTGGGGATATTGTACACCAGCTGCACGTTCTTAAGTCGGAAGTACGAGCCGTCGATCATCAGGCGGTCGGTCGTGGCCTGGTTGCGCAGATCCAGCTTGGTAGGCCGGGGAAAGCGCGCATCGGTTCGTTCTGGCGTCCAGTAGTTGTCGGTGAATATCTTGCTGGTGAAGCCCTCGTAGTTACCTTGCTCAGCCAGTGCTCCCGACAGACGCACGTCAACATCGGCGGTACCCTGGAAGAGCAGGTTTAGCTGAAAATTCTTGTAGCCCAGGCCGCTGGACAGACTGAACGAGTACTTTGGGAATGGATTGCCGATCATCGTCATATCGGCCGTGGTGATGATACCGTCGCCATTTAGGTCCACAAAAGCCACGTCGCCCGGCTTGGCTGACCGCTGGAAATAGGGCGTCTTGTCGGCTTCATCCTGGGTCTGGATGAGGCCGCTGGTCTGGTAACCCCAGTGGGCGTTAATGGGTAGCCCTTCCTGGATAATATAGCGCGGATCGATGTCCGAACCAGAAATGTAAGGGCCGGTGCCGTTCAGGCTGTTTACGTTATTTTTGTTCATCGAGAAATTGCCTCCCAAACTATAATTCAGTCCCCATTTGGCCATATTCTGATAGTTAATGCCCAGCTCCACGCCCTTGTTCTCTACAATACCGGCATTTTGCGGACCGGGCAGTAGCCCGATGGTAAGCGGAATGGGCAAATTGAGCAGAATGCCGTCCGTTACCTTTTTGTAGTAGTCGAAGGTTACGGACAGCCTCTTTTGAAACAGCGCGGCGTCCAGGCCGAAGTTGGCCTGGGTGTTGGTTTCCCAGCTTACCGAAGGGTCGATGCGGGTGGATTGCCGATAGCCCGTCACAATGTTGTCGCCGAAGGTATAGCTGCTAGCCGAAAGCTGCGGGAAGAAGAGGTAAGGTGCGATAGCCTGGTTGCCCGTTTGTCCGTAGGATGCCCTGAGTTTGAGTTCAGGGACAACATTTTTCAGCGAACTAAAGAAATCCTCCTCCGAGATGCGCCAGCCGATAGATCCCGAAGGGAAAAACGCAAACTGCCGCGCTGGTGAGAACCGGGACGAACCATCGCGCCGGGCGTTGAGTTCCAGCAAATACTTGTTGGCGAAGGTGTAGTTGAGTCGCCCGAAGAACGACCGCAGCCCGCCTTCCGCGTCGTTTCCGCCGTTGTTTTTAGTGCCATCGTTGATTCCCTGGTTGATGGACTGAATGTCGTTGTTATAAAACTGCTGACGGTAGGCATTTAAACCAAAATATTGGTAGTAGTACTCCTGGTAGCCGCCCATGAGACTAAAATCGTGGTTGCCCCAGGTATGGTGGTAGGTGACCAGGTCGGTGATGGTGTACTCCCGCTGCTGGTTTCGGGTTTCGTTGAGGGAGTTGGTGGCGACGGTTTTCACCACGCCCGTATTCTGGTCGCGGTTGGTGTAGGCGTTGTTAAAATCCTTCTGGTAAGTTCCCGTGTAATTGCCGGCTACCTGCACGGAGAGCGTGAGGTCGGTAAGAATATCCCATTCCCCTTTCACGTTCCCCACGATCCGGTCTACCGCTTGTTGCGAGAGGCCTCCTATTTCCAGGAACATCAGCGGATTATTTCCCTGCTGACTCAGGCCATAGGTACCGTCGGGGTACTTTGGCACGGCCCAAAGGGCACCGTGGTAAAAATTGTTAATGGCGTTGACCGACGGAGTCGTGGAGGTATTGTAGCGATAGTTGGCGTCAGCGCTGAAACGAATTTTGGGCGAAGCCGTGAAGTCGGTGGTCAGGCGGAGTTCCTTAACCTGAGTACCGTAATTTTGCACCACGCCCTTCTGGTCCATGAGCCGCACACTGGCCCGCGCCCGGAAATTCTCGTTGCCACCACTCACCGAGAGCGTCTGGTTAGACATTGGTGCGGGATTGAGCAAAGTCTGGAACCAGGTGTTGGGCAGGGGATACTTCAGCCGGTCGGTGGCCGTAATCCAGGTGTCAATGGATTGGTCGGTGTAGCGGGCAGGCAGCGTGGCCCCCACGTTCCGGTAAGCGGTCTGTTGCAGCCGCATGTAGGGTTCAAGCGCCATCATCTCAGGCGTATTGATCGAGGTCTGGATGCCGTAGTAGCCGTTGTAGGCCACGGACACTTTACCCGCTTTGCCGCGCTTAGTCGTGACCAGGATTACGCCGTTGGCCCCGCGGGAACCGTAAATGGCCGTCGAGGATGCGTCCTTCAAAACCGTGACGGACTCGATATCTTCGGGATTCATGTCGAACAGCGTTTGCTCCACGCCATCCACGATGACCAGGGCTGAATTATCGCCGAGCGTGGTAATGCCCCGCACCCGCATGGTGGCGCTGGAACGGCCGGGCGCACCGCCACGGTCCAGCACGGTGAGGCCGGGGGCCAGCCCCTGTAGCGACTGCTGCACATTGCTGACGGGACGGGCCGTAATCTGCTCATTCTGGATGGTGGAAACGGCGCTGGTCATGGTCGCTTTTTTCTGCGTGCCGAAACCCACCACCACCACCTCCGACAGATTGGCTACGTCGGCCTGAAGACTCAACGAAATCGTGGCCTGGTTTCCCACGATCACTTCCTGGCTAGTGTAACCCACGTAGCTAAAAATAAGAATCGACTCGCTGCCCGGCACGTCCAGTTCGAAGGTACCCTCACCGTTGGTAGTCGTGCCGCGCGCGGTCCCTTTCAACACGACACTCACACCGGGCAGACCCTCGCCGGTTTCATCGGTGACCGTACCGCGCACGAGTTGCTTGGGGGCAACGTAAGCCGGAGTACTCAGAACTTTTTCCGGTAGTGCCAAAGCCGGGACATGGCCCCCGCAGACGAGAGCTAATAGCGCCCAGATCTGCATTCGCCGGGATCGCAAAGCTTTGCCCGCGCTGAGTTTTGTTATTCCTTTTTCCATCAATTGGATTTTGTTAGATGAGTTATTGAATAGGCATTTCGGTGGTTAGGAGGCCTTCCCCCATTCTTACCACAAGAGTAAAGTCTCTGTGAAACTTACTCACCTGTTTTTAAATTATTTTAAGAAAGAATGAACGTAGGCTCTTCACCAAAAAAATTTCTAGTCTGTTTTTCAGAAAAAAATGAAAATACCTCCCACGAAATTGGTTCAAAGTAGTATAAAAATTAATTCTACTTTTTGCTCTTTCAATAGCTCCTTACCCAACGCAATAGCAATAAAATAATACGTTGACGTAACGGTTCGAGTCTGGAATCCCGGCCGTGCACACCCTGCCTTTAAAGACCTACCTTAAAGGGGCGGCCCTGGTCACCCGCCAGGGTAAGGCGGTCGCCGTGCTGGTGTCCGCCGAGGACTGGGAAAGTTACCTCCGTTTAAAGAAAGAAAATGAAATGCGTGGGGCCCAAGCTATTGCCCAAGCGCAGGACACCGGACAAGTAGATACCGGCTCAGAGAATGGAGGGGAATTAAAAGATCAGGCGGCAATTTAACCGAGTATGATTGAACTGCTGGATGGTAAGTTTTTTGCCGATACTTTCTAACCAATCAGCTTAAATTGAAGGTAAGAACGAAGGGGCTCTACCACAATCAACCACCCTTACTCCCATCCCATGACTTAATTGCCTTCCTGAGCTTGGCTAGCGTTTTGGAAAAATGCATTTCAACCGCCTTGGTGGACAAATCCATTTCCAATGCAGTTTCCTAATACTTTTTGCCATCGTACCGGCTCACCAAGAAAACCCTTCTACCCTGTGGCGGAAGATCAAATATGACTTTGTCGACGCATTTTACTAATTCGCTTCCCGACGGCCCACGGGGTTAGGTATTCCGACCTGCCCGGCACGAAACCCTGCCTCTCTTTCTCAGACAAGGTTTTTTTAACCTTGGCGGAAATCCTCTGTTGCTGCTAACGAGCAATCACAACCTTTATACCCCTTTCTTCCAACAGCTGTACCGTTTGTGTCGACACGCCCGGATCGGTGACCAGGTACTGTATTTGGTCAAGATCGCCTATTTTTCCGATGCCGCGCCGCTCAAATTTAGAGCTATCGGCCAGGACTGCCACCGATTGGGCCGACTCGATCATCTTTCGATTCAGGCTTATCTCGGTTAGGTTACTGATAGATAGTCCAAATTCAAAGTCGATGCCATCCACGCCAATGAACAACAGACCGCACGACAGGTTTTCCAGCATGTATTCAGCCTGAGCGCCAATGACCGAATAGGAATTAGGGCGGATCAGCCCCCCCAGTTGCATCACTTCCACATGGGTGCGACCGCTCAGTTCCTGGGCCACTTTCAGGGCCGGGGTAATAACGGTCAGGGAGGCGGCAGGTTGCAGGCACCTGGCCAGTTCGAAAACCGTCGTCCCGGAGCCAATGATGATCGAATCGTGCTGACTGATGAGGGGGTGGGCGGCTTGGCCTATCCTTTGCTTTTCGTCCGCGTTGAGGAGGGCTTTCTCGTTGATGGGCCTCTCGTGGGCGTAGGGGTTGTTGAGAGACCCGCCCCCCCGTATCCGAAATAAAAGGCTTTTGTCTTCCAAAAGTTTCAAATCCTTTCGGATAGTCACCTCGGACACTTCCAATCGGGTACTCAGCTCCTGGATGGACACCCGCCCCTTTTCTTTCAATTGGTGTAAAATCAGTTCGTGTCTCTCAGCTATACCAGTCATTTTCAGTCGAATGAATTGTCACATGTAATAAAATTGTCATAAAAAGGAAAAACTAGCTCGATATGCCAAGTAAGCCGGGGTAGATAAGCAACCGCAGCAAAACTAAGCAGTTCCGGCAGTATTGCCAACTACAAATCATAGCTCCCATCCGATGTCCTGTTCCTTTCCCAGAGCTCAACAGCTTTCTTTCAATACATTATTTTTTATTTCATACTAACCTAATTTTAAATTTTTTTATTTTAATTTGTTTCATATAATACCTCTTTATTTATTTGTCGATAGTTAATGTTGAATAGATCCTATTGAAGACTTTCGTTTGATTAAATCACACTTCCAGGAGTTGTTACGCCCAGATTGGGCCATCGCCACACAACCCCTCATGGCAGCAGTCGCCAAAACCTATTTTCAAACTGCACGAGTGCCCTTGCTGAATCTTACTATTAGAAACCTTTAATCCTTTTTATGCATGAAAACACTACTCAAAATCTCTGTTTTCGCCAGACGAAACCTGGCTTCTGTCTGCTTGCTTGCCGCCGTAACCTTCCTTGGCACCATGTCTGAGACCCTGGCCCAGGCCACGGGGGCCTCTGTCACCGGCACAATCAGGGACGCGGAAAACCGGGAGGTCTTGCCGGGTGCGATAGTCAGCGTCCGGAACGAAAGCACTGGCTTCCAGACCAACACGGTAACTAATAATAATGGTGAGTACGCGTTTTACGAGCTTCCTCTCGGAAAGCCCTATTCGGTCAGTGCCAGCTATGTCGGTCTGCAGACGGTAAAGCAAATCGGCTACTCCCTGAATTTCGGCGACAAGCTCACCGTCAACATCGAGCTGTCGGGAGCCGAAACCAAGCTGAAAGAAGTGATAGTTTCTGAAAGGGGATTTACCAAACAAGTGCAACAAGCAGGCGCGGCCACCTCCATCACGGCTGAACAAATCAAAAACTTGCCGAATGAAGGTCGCAACTTTACCCGCTTGAATAACCTGTCGCCCTTACAGGGGGGGAGCGATTTCAGTTTCGGCGGGCAGAGGACCACCGGAACCAACGTTACGATTGACGGCATGAATGCCAAGAACCAGTGGACCAACGGCACAATGGCCGAAGGGCCCTATGCCATTTCGCTGGAGGCCATTCGGGAGTATAAGATAGTAACCAACGATTACGACGTGACCCAGGGCCGGCAGTCGGGCGGGGCGGTAACCGCCGTAACCAAGAGCGGAACAAATAAATTGCAGGGGGCTGCTTTCCTTTACTTCAGAAACAACACCCTGTCGAGTCCTAACGACATCCGGGGCGTAAAACGCGAGCAGGATTTCAGCAACTACCAGTCAGGCTTCAGCCTGGGCGGGCCGCTCATTAAGGACAAGCTCCACTTTTTTGTCGCTTACGACCGTCAGGACGCCAGCCAGCCGTTGGTCATAGCCGATGTCCAGACCGAAGCGGACGAAAACCGTTACGGCATTCGGAAAGACACGCTGGACAAGCTGATCCGGATAGCATCTGAATCGTACGGGCTGAAAGGGAAGCAGTACGGCCAGTTCAACCGCAAAACCACCACCAACACGGCATTCGTACGATTGGACTGGCAGATTAACCAGAAGCACAAACTCACACTGCGGAGTAATACCACGAGTTTTCTCTCCCCCTACAATGACGGGGACAATTCTAACATCGTGTTATTAGAATCTTACAATAACTTCAAGGACATTTCCACCACCATGATGGCCTCGCTCCGGTCTGCCCTGTCACCCAGGTTGACCAACGAATTCAAAGTGCAGTACCTTTACTCCTACAAGCCCAAGACACCCCAGAGCCCACTACCTTACCAGAACATCCCACGGGCCATCGTCAACGTAACTTCCCCTTTTCCCACCGAGAAAAATCCCGCCGCCACTCAGACTAAAACCGTGCAGTTCGGAGGCCAGCGTTTCTCCCCTGAGACCAACCGGACAAATCAGATTCACCTGAGCAACACCTCTTACCTCAGCACTGAGAAAATCAATTTCACTTTCGGTACGGACAATATGT
>JBBSSJ010000114.1:0-13864 GCA_038242095.1 Cytophagales bacterium | reverse complement strand
GGAAGCGATTAGTCTTTTAAACGAATTTGATGCTCTGGCTCCCTTACACAATGTTGAAATCGCGAAGATTAAAGCCAAAACACTGACCGGTATCATTGTAAAAATACACACTGACCCCCTTTATCAATCTAAACTGACAGAACTTCTATCAATGCTATCTGAATTGGCAGACCACTATTCTGTCTCTTCAATTACGGAGGAACTACATCTTAGTCAAACTTTCGTCTCCTCTTTACCTGCTTTACTAAGAGCAGAAGCCATATTGAATCTAATGCATACGAACCTCACACGACTGGATGATGAGGATAAAGCTCGACAAGCATCGGAAATCATTCATCACTGCCTGGAAGTCATGGAAGAACTTACAGAAGATGAGTCCACACGTGAAGAGTTGTGGCCGCAATATGCGGAATGTATTGTAATGAACCCGTTTGTTGACTCGTCGGAGATGGCCTTAGCTAAGGCAGGAATAATAGAGTGGTTCTTTGGAGAAAATCTTGGGAAGAGTGAATATCCCGAAGCCAATAGGGAACAGAAAATTAAGAATTTCATACTTTGCTATCAGGCCATTGATGATTTATTTAAGCGATTTCCCGAATTACCGTCGGTCGTAGAGACACACGAAAGAATTTCAGAAGTAATGAGGCAACTTTTTTCAAGGTTCGAATAGGAAGAAATTCCAAAACTCAATAACCCGCTTTCACTAAATATGCGAAGCCGTCTTCACCTCGATAGATGCCTCTCTGCTAGAAATGAGCGCAAATGCACTTTTCTATTCTTCTACTGAACATTACAAGCCTTGCCGAAACGCGAACCCGCACCGAAATTATTCCGTGGATTTCAATGACAAAAACGCACCGTCACGCCCTAGATCGCTTAGCCGTACTACTCAGCGTCGCCGTGCCCCCCGTTTGGTAAAAATCGCACATGGTTTGCAGCACACAAACGGAACATTGCGGGTGGTGCCAGGTACACACCCGCTGCCCGTGCCAGTAGAAGTGCTTGTGAAAATTGAAGAGTACCGTGGCGTCTTTGGGCAGATAGTCCAAAAAAATATCGTGCGCCCTGGTGGCGCTTACCTTTGGGCCGATCACACCCAGCCGCTGGGTGACGCGGTGTACGTGCGTATCGACGGGCATCACGGGTTTCTTGAAGTTGAACAGCAGCAGCAAGGTAGCCGTTTTGGGCCCGATGCCCGGCAAATCAGTCAGCCACTTCATGGCGGCTTCGGTGGACAAACCCGCCAAAAAATCAATATTGGCCTCGCCCCGCTCCTCGATCAGGTGCGCCAACACCCGCTGAATGTACGGTGCCTTCACCTCCGGGTAGGTGGCGGTTTTGATGGCGTCGGTGAGCCCGGCGAGCGGCGCGTCCCGCACGGTCTCCCAAGTCGGGAAGCGCTCGCGCATCGTGCGGTAGGCGGTCACTTCGTTGGCGTGGGTCGTGCGGTGCGACAGGATCGTGCCGATCAACTCGTGCATCGGATCGGCCCGACCGTAGATTTCCTGCACACCGTACTGGGCATTCAGCCGCGCGTGGGCTTCCAGGGTTTTGGCTTTTAAATCCGGTACTTCGTTCATGGCGGGATCAGCCGGGCGGCCTGAGTTGGGAAGAGTTTTTCCGGCGTTTCCGGGCGTAGCAGAAAAAAAGCGGGCCAAGGTTGGTTGACCATGATTTACCGACATCTGCGTCCTCACATACCTTGCGAATCAGTATCGACATAAACCCTGGATTTGGCAATCGTGGCGGTCGAGCGAAACGACGAAAGTGTACACGATGAGGTAACGACCTAAAAATAAAAACCTCTGTACCAGCCTACTCATAAGGGCACTCCAACGAATACCCTTATTTTTTGTAGTTTCGTTCAAAACTTACCCCAACTCGATATCGGCATGAAAAAATATTTGCTGTTAGTCCTTACCTTCATCAGCACTTTTGCAGCCCATGCGCAAGTCGCCGACAGCTATTATTTTCCGACCAATGTCACCTACGACCCGGCGATTCCCACGCCGCAACAGTTTTTGGGCTATCAGGTCGGGGAGTGGCACGTGACGCACGACCAGCGCGTGGCTTACATGAAGAAACTGGCCGAGCTCTCCAACCGCACCACCTTGGCCGAGTACGCGCGTACCTACGAACAGCGGCCCCTACTGCTGCTCACGATTACCAGCCCGGCTAACCACGGCAATCTGGAAAATATCCGCACCGAACATCTCAAACTCACCGATCCGGCGCAGTCGGCGGGGCTAAAAACGGCCAATATGCCCGCCGTGGTGTGGCTGGGCTACTCGGTCCACGGCAACGAGCCGAGCGGGACCAACGCCTCGCTACTCGCGGCCTATTATCTGGCAGCGGCGCAGGGCGCAGGCATCGACTCGCTGCTGCGCGAGTGCGTCATTCTGCTCGATCCCAGCATCAATCCCGACGGCGGCAACCGATTCGCCAGTTGGGTCAACACCCACAAAAGCATCACGTCCGTGACCAACCCGGCGGCGAGGGAGTACAACGAGGTGTGGCCCGGTGGCCGCACGAATCACTACTGGTTCGACCTGAACCGCGACTGGCTTTACACCCAGCATCCCGAAAGCAAAGGTCGGATGGCGAAGTACCACGCCTGGAAGCCCAATATCCTGACTGATCACCACGAGATGGGCAGCAATTCCACATTCTTCTTCCAGCCCGGCGTGGCCTCGCGCACCCACCCGCTCACGCCGCGCATGAACATCGACCTCACGGCTAAAATAGGCACCTACCACGCCGCGGAACTCGACAAAATCGGCTCATATTACTACACCCAGGAAAACTACGACGACTTCTATTACGGCAAAGGCTCGACCTACCCCGACATCAACGGCAGCATTGGTATCCTGTTCGAGCAGGCTAGTTCACGTGGTCACGCGCAGGAAACAAACAACGGACTGCTGACTTTCCCCTTCACGATTCGCAACCAGTTTACGGCCACGCTCTCCTCGCTTCGGGCGGCGCGGGCCATGCGGGTCGAGTTGCTGGACTACATGCGGGATTTTTACAAAAGCCCCAACGAACCCGTAAAAGCCTACGTTTTCGGCGGCAGCAACGACCGCGCCCGCACCTGGGAAATGGTCGAGATTCTGCGCCGCAATGACATCGCCGTACACGAACTTACCAAAGATGAGACTTTGGAAGGCCGCAAATTTCCCATGGACAATGCCTTCGTCGTACCGCTCGATCAGTCACAGCGGAAAGTGGTGAAAGCCATTTTTGAGAAGCGCACCGAGTTTGAGGACAGTCTGTTTTACGACATTTCGGCCTGGGCCATGCCGCTGACGTTCAACGTGCCCTACGTGGAATCGAAGGCCAATATTTCTTTGGGCAAGAAGCTGGTGGACAATCCCTTCCCGGCGGGGAAAGTGGTGGGCAAAACGGCTTACTCGTACCTCTTTGAGTGGGACAGCTACTTCGCGCCGCGTACCTTGTATGAACTCCAAAAACTGGGCTACCTGGTGAAAACTGCTGCCCAGCCCCTTACGGCAAGCATCGACGGCAAGCCGCGCGAATTCGACTACGGCACGATTCAAATTCAGGTCCGCGGTCACAACACGGACTCCACCTACCAACTGCTGCAACGCCTCGCCGCCCGCGATGGCGTGGACTTCTACGCTTCCGGCACGGGCCTCACGAGTAGCGGCATCGACTTTGGAAGCGAAAACTTCAAGACCACGCGCCAGCCCAAGCCGCTGATGCTGGTCGGCGCGGGCGTCAACAGCAACGACGCCGGGGAAGTGTGGCACCTGCTGGATCAGCGCATCAAGGTACCGCTGACGATGGCCGACATGAGTAGCTTCAATCGTCTGGATTTGAGCGCGTACAGTACGCTGATTTTGGTGAGCGGCAATTATAGTAGCCTACCCGTGGACAAAGTCCGCGACTGGGTGCGGGCGGGCGGCGTCCTGATCGCCATGACAAATGCCAATGAGTGGCTCGCCGAAAAAGGACTTTCTACCCTAAAAATGAAAACGATTGCCAACGACACCACCGGACCGAAACCCTACGCCCTCGCTAACTTCTACCAGGGCGCCCAGGTGACGGGCGGGGCCATTTTTCAGGTGAATCTCGACCTCACCCACCCGCTGGCCTACGGCTACAAGGAGCCGACGCTGAACGTTTTTCGCGACCACAACAATTTTGTGCAGCCCCTCGAAGACCCTTACGGCGCTCCCGCCATCTACACGGACCGCCCGCTGGTGAGCGGCTACATATCGGCTCGCAACGAGAAGCTGATCCGCAACTCGCCGGCCATTGTGTGCAACAACCTGGGTTCGGGCAAAGTCATTGCCCTACTCGATAACCCCAATTTCCGGGCTTTTTGGTACGGAACGAACAAGATATTTTTAAACGCGCTGTTTTTTGGCTCGCAGATTTCTTCGGGTAGGTTTGGGGGTGGCGATTGAAAAAGGGGTTAACGGTTAAGCGGGGTGATGTCCGCCCCGATTGCAAATCAGGGCGAGCGGAGTTCGGTCAATACTTTTCATAAAAACTCCGCAGTCTGCTCGTGAGGCGATTGTAGATCGGCTTGCTGAACTCCACGAAAAGATCCTGAGCCGGGGGCGGGTTCGTTTCCCGCGACCTGGTCATGCGAAGTTGGGTGGCATCGAGCGCGCGTTCGTCGCCGTTGTAGCTGCCCCATTCTGATACCCAGCGGTACTCGCCGGGAAATTTGTCCTGGAAAACGATCTTTCTGGAATTGAAATCCTGAATCTGCATATCCAGCAACCCGCGCGATACAACCGTCTTGCGGTTGCGGCTTAGCTTGGCTTTCACCTTCCCGTACACGGCAACCTTCTTGCCGTCCACCGTAACCTCGCCCGTTTTGACGCTGTCTTTGCTGGTCACTTCCTCGGTATCCCGCTCCACCAGTGTCTGGCCCACCACGAAGTCGTCGAACTGGAGCGTGACCACGTGGTCGGGCTTTACCTTGTCATCTGTGGCTTCCTGAGGGGTGTAGAAGCGCACGAATTTGTTGAGACGGCGATTGGTTTGCAGAAATTCGTTGATGCGATCCTGAAAGTACGCATTGCTCAACTGGTAGGCGCGGGAGGTGACCAACATTTGTTCCACCACCACTTTGAAAGAAGCGGTAGCGTAGGCCTCGTCCATTTTGCGAGACGCGTCCCGGAAACCAGGCACTACTTCGTTGGCCCGCTCAAAATGCTCAAAAGCCCGTCGGGCGTTTTCCCGCTCGCCCAACGCCAGCGAACGCTGTCCCTCGTCGTAACGAATGCCGGCCGCCAGGTCGCGTGCTTCGTTTTCCTGATCGAGGTAGCCACGGGATGTGATCAGCCGGGCGCAGGGCGCACAGTTCTGCACCGCGTCATGAAGGATGTTCAGTTTTGTATAGCTCTCGACGGCACGTTCGTGGTGAAAAGGGTCTTTGGACCCCTCGATTCTGCGCAAATCATCCAGATGCTGTCGCACGGCCAGTGGATAAGCCTCTTTCAGGATGTCGACCGCCGAAGATCGGGCATTGTCGTTCACCTTTGGCACAGCGAGCAGTACCGACTGATCGTAGTCGCCGCGCTTCAGGGATTTCTTGGCGGATTTGCAGGAAATCAAGGAAGAAAGGAGGAGGCAAGACACCAGAAGAGCAAGAAGACTTTTCATGTAAGGGAGGCTGATTGTCGAGGAATATCCCAGCTAAAATAAGGTCGAGTGGTCAAGATGACAAAGAAACTCGGCATAATTTAGTATGCGGTAGGGCTGGCAATTTATTCTCTGCCCTAATTCCCACCTTACGCCCCCTTCTCCTCGTACAAATACCGCTGAAACTCAATAAGCCGCCGACTGATAGCGGATACCTCCCCCAGCAATGCTCGGGCCGTCTTCCAGCGATTGGTATTTGTTGGTCAGCGGTAGTGGCGGTTTCTCCTGATCGAGTTCTTTGACGCCCGTTTCGACGTGTTGGCTCAGCAGGAAGGCGATAAATTCCCGTCTGATCGCGGGGTACAGTATTGTTCCAAGGAATATACCAAGCTGTTGAAAAAGAACGAGATACGCATCAGTATGCCCGAGCAGTACGACCCTTACGAAAATGCTATGGCGGAGCGGGTAAACCGAACTTTGAAGCCGGGCAGCCGGTGTTGAGGAGTTTTCGCTTGGCCGCACCTTCTTTTCCAGCGACCAAGCCAAACGCGAGACTTGGAAAGCCGTCAGTTACTACAACAGCATCCGTCCGCATGCGAGCTGCGACTATCTAACGCCGGATCAGGCCCACCAGCGGAGTGGGCCGATGAAAATGAAATGGAAGAGAAAAAAAAGGGAACATAATGGGAAAGTACAAAAAGCAGCAGATGCGGTATTCGTATAAACGATCGAAAAATCTGTAAGGTAAAATCAGGGGTAATACATTAATCGGATTATGTTAAAGCAGTTCTATTTATCACATAACATAGTACTGTACAAAACCAAATACATAAACGGTCGTATTGGTACATATATGGAATCTGCACTAGAGATAGTACTTGAAGTTGACCAGAGCAAATTCTACAGATTACTAACCGCTCTTTCAGGCAAACCATTCCGTTTGTCGACTCGGTCACAATTCTCATCGACAACTATGATCAGGAAAACACCCCACCTGCATAGAAAGCGGTTCAACATAGGTTGATCAGAAAATCGTAGTTCCCTTTGTGCTTGGACTGATCATGGACAGCCTCAGGTACTGGATCACGGAGATGCACGTCGACGGGTTCCGCTTTGACCTGGCGTCCTCCCTGGCCAGAACCCTGCATGAAACCGACACGTTGAGCTCGTTCTTCAACATTATCCACCAGGATCCGATTATCTCCCAGGTGAAACTCATAGCCGAGCCGTGGGACATAGATGAAGACGGGCACATGGTGGGCAAATTTCCCCGGGCTGGGCCGAATGGAACGACCGGTTCCGTGATTGTGTACGTGATTACTGGCGGGGGGCGGAAAGCAAACTGGCAGAATTCGCCCAGCGGTTCACCGGTAGTGCGGATCTGTGTCAGGGCGGGTAACGAAGCCCCACCGCCACCATCAACCTGATCACGGCCCATGACGGTTTTACCCCCCATGACCTGGTCAGTTATAACGAAAAGCACAATGAGGCCAATGGGGAGGACAATGGCGATGGGGCCAATGATAACAGCTCCTGGAATTGCAGCGTCGAGGGGCCGACGGAGGACCAGGATATCAGGGCGTTGAGAGACAAGCAGAAACGCAACCTGCTGACCACGCTGTTTCTGTCCCAGGGGGTCCCCATGCTGGTCGCGGGGGATTAGCTCGGCAAGACCCAGCAAGGCAACAACAACGCCTACTGCCACGATGACGGGCTTTCCTGGATTGATTGGGACAGGGCCGATCACTCACTGCTTGATTTCACCCGGCGCCTGACCTGGTTTTGCAAAGACCATCCCTCCTTCCGACGCCGGCGCTGGTTTCAGGGCCTGCCGGCCCGGGGTTCCGAAATGGAGGACATCCGGTGGTACCTTCCCGAAGTGGATCTGATTACGGAACAACGCTGGGCGAACGACCTAGCTAAATCACTCGGGGTTTATCTGAGCGGCAAGGGCATCCGGTGTGAAAATGAGATGGGCGAAAGAATGACCGACGACAGTTTTTATGTCATTTTCAACGCGCATGATCAACTGCTGGAATACACCATTCCAGCTGAAAAGTGCGGTCGGGGCTAGCATAAGGTGATTGATACAAGCGACGGGTTTATTGGCGAAGACCCCCACGCGTGTTTGGAGGGGTGTTCGGTCTGTGTGCAGGGGCGATCGGTGCTGGTGTTGAAGTGCCACCTTGAATGATCGGTTGACGTGGTCATGTAAATGCCCTTCTGCAATACCTGCCGCCTGCCCTGTGAGTTGGTGGTAAGCACCGGTAAGCCCCTTCCCTTGGAAATCTGATCGCCGGGGGGGCTGCCGTAATCATTTCAAGCGCGCCGTTGCATGGCCTGATGGGGATTTTGTTTATGATTTCGCACGATAGGGAATAGTGCAGCCTGATGCTGCTATCTGAATATTATTTTCTCTCATCGTCGGATTTAACGAGGGACCGTGTAGGGTGCTTCGTAGATTGCCCGATGCTGTCGATTTACCTAATGTTAAGGTATTACTAATCGCTTTTGATTTAAGATTTATTGATTTTACCAGGCCACAACAGGGCTATCCCGATTACCGCCGCAACACTTACCGCACCGATTAAAGCGATTTTTAAAAAAGGAGTGGAGGTCTGTTTGGGCAGTGAAACTACACCATCCATGTTTGTGACCGCAGGTTCAGGCACATAGCGTCCACGGGAAGGGATGGCCTTCATCTGGAAGTTACGGGCAAGCTCTGAAAGATCATTCCGCATTTTTTCCCCGCTTAAAGGCAAGCCATGCCCAGTGGCCACTACATCGGGCTCCAGGTCAGCCAGAATTTGAACCGATTTGCCGGCCAGGCCCCAGTCGCAGGTAAAATATTTTGGCGGGCCGGATAACACCTTTGCCTGGACCATCACCGCAAATGCGGATTCCTGCTTCGTGGTGACAAATGCGTCCCCCGCCAGCAAAACCCTGTCTTTTGCCCGCCACAGGCTAATGTGTCCGGGGGAGTGCCCGGGTGTATGGAAGTATTGCCATTCCGTCAGTATTTCAACCTGCTGGCCATTGGACAGCGGTTTCACCCTTCCGCTCAGGTCGATTGGGCTGTTCGGGTAGAGGCCGGCCAGGCAAGACATCAGCCCGCCACCAACCGATGAATCAGCAGGCGGGTAATCAGACTTGCCGGTCAGGTAGGGAAATTCCAGCTGATGGGCGTAGACGGGGACATCCCATTCCCGGGCCAGCCTGGTAAGCGCGCCCACATGATCGAAGTGCCCATGAGTCAGTATGATGCCGACAGGCGGCACGTTGGCACCGAAAAGCTGGGCGGCGGTATCCTTGATTTTGTTGTAAGATGTGCTAAGGCCCGCATCCAAAAGAACCCAGCTATCGTCGTGACTATTCAAGATAAAATACACATTCACAAAAATGTCCTTTATCCCCCACACCCCCGTGGCTACCTTGAAATAGCCGCCTTGCCGATCTTCAACGTTCTGTTCCATAGTATTGTATTGCGCTAAATTGTGCATTCCACCATTAACTGCCTAAAATTTTTTTCAAACCTGGACTTATATCCAATTGCCGACCGGACAGGTATTCTGCGCAGGCCTGGCTACCGCCCTTACCCGGCAGGGGCCGAGAACAAAGGATAAAAGCGCCAACGTCCCAGGAAAAGGGGCTGGCCCATGAAATAAGTACGGACGAATCAACCCACGGTTATTCTAACTCTTCCCGGATAACGGCATCTTTAAGCCGTTACTATTAAAACCTTGCGGGCTGTGTCCCTCAGCGGCTGTTGGTGGGGCCGGGGCTCTGCAGCAGGATCTCTTCTAAAGCCTGTACGAGCACTTCGTACGGACGGTACCCCGTGATAATCAGGCCCGGCCCCCCCGGCCGGGTAATCGTTACCGAGGGAAACCGCCCGATTCGGTGATAGCTAACTTTCGCCAGGTCCTCGCGGAACGCCTGGCGGCTGGCCTCGCTGGCTAAATCGGCCGTGAATTCCGCCAGGTCAAAAGCCTCGGGAAAATCCTCGCTGGTCCGCCTGGCCAGGTCCAAGAGGATCTCGGACCGGGCTATGTTCCTGGCCTGAGTCATGACCGCTTTCCGCAGGCAGCTCAGGTAGAGTCCTTCGGCGAGTTTTGACTGCCGCCCTGCCGCCTTGACCGCGATGCAGGCCGGATATGATGAAAAGGGCGGATCGCTCACCCAGATGCTGTCGTCGATGGTGGTGCCCGTCAAGTGCCTGACTTCCATCCAGACGGGCCCCATCTGGACGGGCCGGCTCACCCCGTTCACCGGATCGTCAAACCTTTCCCAATCCGAAATCATGCCAGCCAGGCAGTAACTGTACGATATCTGCCCGGAGTATTCGGCGATCAGCCGCTGCCAGTGCAGCTCGAATGCCCAGCTCCAGCAGCACAGCGGATCGGTGTAGTACACGATACTCACCCGATCCGCCCGCTGATTGGCCTCGTCTTCAAATTCCGCCTTACGCTCGGCCATCCTCTACAATATCACCGGATTTCGTATAGGAACTCCACTGCATGTCGATCTCATCCGATGCGCGTTTGACCTCCTTGCTTCTGATCTCACTTAGTGATTCATTCATCTTTTACACCCCCTCCAAAGTCCTGTCCGTACCGGTTGGCTGCAGGTCGGTAAGGCCCGCGGTATCCATGACCTGCTGCAGGGGGTCCCGGATGTATTGCCACGTCTCACCGAGCTGGGTGCTGGTGCCCTGGTTCCACGGGCCCCTGGCCTCCATCCCGCTGGACATGTTGTAATAGGTGTTGCTGTACCGAGGATTGCCCTGCAGGATTGCGGGCGGGAAATTGGGCTGAATGGTGCTCAGCGCGGCTTCGAACATCTGGTAGTGGGCGATTTCCCGGGTCATCAGGAACGAAAGCGTTTCCTTGACGGACGGATCATCGGTGAACTTCATCAGGTACTCGTAGACGAGCTTGGCTCTTGATTCCGAGGCAATGTTTGAGCGCAGGTCCACGGTCAGATCGCCATTCGCTGTCACGTAGGCGGCTGTCCAGGGGATGCCGTTGCTGTCGGTCAGGGCGGGGCCGCCGCCGGTGAGCACACCGAACTGCGGATTGACGATGGCTTCGTGGATGAAGTCTTCCTTGGCCGCCTTCCCATCCAGCAGTTTTGTGATCTCCGACTCTTCGGAGGCGTTTTTCAGCTCCCCGTTGACGCCACTCAAAAGCATCTGAATGGTGGCGCCCACAATTTCGAGGTGGCTGAATTCCTCGGTAGCGATGTCCATCAGCAGATCGTACTTATCCGGATACGGATTCCGGCAGCTGAAAGCCTGCACGAAATACTGCATGGCGGCTTTCAGTTCGCCGTTACTGCCGCCAAACTGCTCAAGCAGCAGGCGCGCGAACTTGGGATCGGGCTTTGACACCCGCGCATTGAATTGCAATTCCTTAACGTGATAAAACATGATGGTTTGTGGTATGGTGGAACATACCGGGTTAACCTATTAAATTTGTGCCACCAGTGCCCTGGTGGCTAGACCTCCGGGGCGATTGTTCTGGCAACCCTAAACAGCCTGAAAGGCTCGCACCGCCTTGCGATGCCGAGGAACCCATCTAAAAGCAAAGCGGTGCCGGCTTACGCCAGCACCGCTTTGCCATCTCAGAGTCGCACTGACGGCTCTGAGGGATGATGACTACCCAATCATCATAAAGTTCATGATGGCTCCTGTCTTTTTCGGAGTACGTCCGTAGGCACTTTATTCCTTATCCCGCCGCAGGTAGGAAACCGCGGCCGTGGCCAGCAGCAGCCCTATGACTACCTTGGTGGCTACGGCTTTGGGGTTATGCCTGATCTGGGCCTTCCAGCCCCTCTCCGCAAAGACGTTGGGCACGCGGCCCTGCCGGAGATCGTCAATGACTCCCTCTATTTCGTCGACGCGGTCGGCCAGCAGCAGGGGCAGCCAGTGGACGTAGCTGTTCTCGCTGAACTTAAAGGCGTACCGCCGGATCCTGCCGCTGAGCCCCCGGGGCGGCAGGGGCGTTCCGAAGACGGCCGTGATGTTGGGCCGCTCGATTGAGTGGAGCACCTCCGTCGTGACGGGCTGCTGCGTGGGCCGCTCCCAGGTGTAGCCCTTGTGCTCTTCGTTGGTCCGGTGTTTGATCGGGTAGGTGGGGTCGTTTTTAGGGTCGGCGTCCATGCCCCACCCCTTGATGTGGGTGTAGTCTTTTGCTAAATTTTCCATGAGGATTTTCTTTACGTTCTGGCTGATGGTGGAATAAGGACCGTCTTGATGCAATTGTCGAGCTTGTCGGAGAAAATGCGGTAGGCGTCGGAAACCTCCTCCAGGGGCACCCGGTGCGTGATTATCCCCTTCGGGTCGAGCCTTCCGCTCTGGACGTGCTCGATCAGCCGGGGCAGCAGGCGCTTGACCGAGGTCTGGTTGGCCCGGATGGTAATGCCCTTGTTGACCACGTTACCGATCGGCACCAGGTTGTCGGTGGGACCGTACACGCCCACAATCGACACAATTCCGCCCTTCTTGACCGCGTTAATGGCCCAGTGCAGCGCCGTGGCCGAGCCGGCCTGGAGCATGAGCTTGCGGCCGGTGATGGTCTGCAGCGCGTTGCCGGCCGCGTCGGCCCCCACGGCGTCGATGCACACGTCGGCACCCATCCAGTCGGTGGTTTTTTTGATGAACAGCACGGGGTCTTCCAGCGAGCGGAAGTTGTAGGCCTCGCACTGCGCGTAGTTCCTGACAAACTCCAGCCGGTACTCCACGTGGTCGATCACGATGACGCGCCCCGCCCCAAAAAGCCAGGCGCACTTAGCCGCCATGATGCCGATGGGGCCCGCCCCGAAGACAACCACCGTGTCGCCGGGCTGGATGCCGCCCATCTCGGCGGCCTGGTAGCCCGTGGGCACCACGTCGGTGAGCAGCACGGCGTCGTCGGGGTCCATGCCGGGCGGAATCACCGTGGGGCCCACGTCGGCGTAGGGCACCCGCACGTATTCGGCCTGGCCGCCGTGGTATCCGCCCGCCGTGTGCGAATACCCGAAGATGCCACCCACGGCCGTGGCCTCGGGGTTGGACTCGTGGCAGTTGCCGTAGAGTTTTTGCTTGCAGAAGGCGCACTTGCCACAGGCGATGTTGAAGGGCACCAGCACGTTGTCGCCCACTTTCAGCTTTTGCACCTGTGCACCCACTTCCTCCACTACGCCTACGAACTCATGCCCGAAGGTGGATCCCACGCGCGTGTCGGGCACCAGACCGTTATACAGGTGCAGGTCGGACCCGCAAATGCAGGAGCGCGTCACCCGCACGATGGCATCCTCAGGATGCTGGATCTCGGGCATGGGCTTTTGATCGATGCGGACCCGCAAGGGGCCCCGGTAATTCATTGCCAGCATATGTCTTACTTTATGGTGGATGTATAAATGCGAATGCCTTCCCTGGTGCGATTATTCACCAGTCGAAACGAATGCCTGCTCTGCTGTTTGCAGAAAGTATAGGTTGATTCTGATATAAATAGTATGCCACTGGAAGGGAGCGGGAAGCATCGTGCTTTGATGGATCGGCTTGTAATCTCAATGGTTCTTCGCTGCTCCTTACCCGGGATGATCAGCAACAAGCCGCACCGCATTAGCCGGGGCCTCACGGGCATTGCCATGCTGAGGGGACGACATTGCAGGGGACAAAAAGCGGAAGGCGCGGAGAGCCGTCCTGGTCGGTGAGGAGCACCTTGGCCTGTGGAATCAGCTTACTCATTTCCGCTTCACGGCCCGATTGACGAATTTGGGGAGCATCTCCCCACGCGAAGACAACCTCCTGGCTCAAGGCGGCAAAATGCAGCAGCCAGCCATCGTTTTCGACAATGTTGCCTGAATTATCCAATTCGGCCGGATCCGTGGTTATGTAGGGGAAGCAGTTGAGCATATACACTCCGCCGTAGCCCCAACCGCGGGCAAACGCCTTTACACGCCGGATGGTGGAATCATCCGCGTACTCACTGGCAGTGGAAGGGTTCAGGCCCACAAACATCACTTTGGGCCGGGAATCGTCCCAGACCCGCCACAAGGCGTAGCGGTACTTCCGGCAATCGGAAAACTCCGCACCCGCCTGGCGGGCGATTTTTCCGCAGTTGTAATTTGAAGGGTCCATAGCACTTTTATATTGTATAGCACTATTGTATTATAAAGAACATGCCAGTACGGGGATTGGACCCGCAGGCATTCCATCCCTTCACTGCGCCGGCGAAGGCCGTGACCCCCGGGGGGGCGGGTT
>JBBSSJ010000113.1:0-13902 GCA_038242095.1 Cytophagales bacterium | reverse complement strand
GTACCAAAGTCTGGATCTGCGCCGGAGGCCGCAGTACCGCGACTATCTTTTTGTGCCTTTCAAGGACCTTACCAACGCCCGCGAAACGTATGGCGGCGGGCGTTACCTCGATTTCAGAATGGCGGATATCGAGGGGTCGCAATGCACTTTGGATTTCAACAAAGCCTATAACCCATACTGCGCCTACTCGGCGGGCTACAATTGCCCGATTCCGCCAAAGGCGAATCATTTAAAAGTAAAGATCGAGGCAGGCGAAATGAATTTCGGAAAGGAAAATTGATGGTCAGCAATTAGTACAAATTTGACGCTTAAAACGGCAAACCACCTAAGAATACTTCAAAAAGTAGTATGACTTTTTCTTTCGTTACCGAAGAAGCGCTTCTTTATGCGCAAAGAAAATAAATCCATTCAGAGCAGCTAACCCAGCAAGTCGATTGCACCGCCTTTGGCCTTTCGGCCTTAGTTCGGTATTTTTACAAATTACAGCACCAATCTAGGTTTCAATCCAATACTTTTTACGCTATTCCTATGTGCCCATTTCTCCGTAGTCGCGCGCTGGCAATCTGTTTGTTATTCACTGTTTTCGTAGCGCAGTCCCAAAGCGTAGCCCCGCAAACCGCCACCTGGAAGGGCATTGCTTCCTGGAAAGCTATCCCGTCCGCGTCCAGCACCCAGATTTCCCCCGACGGAAAATGGTTTGCCTACCTGCTGGCACGCGCCGACGAAGGCGATGCCGAGCTGATTTTGCAGAATACCACCGACGCGACCAAAAAATCCTTTAAAGTAGGCGCAACGACCCGCGCCGACATTGCCTTTTCGGACGACGGACAATTTTTTGCCTTCAAAGTCTCGCCCACTGAAAAGGAGAAGAAGGCCAAGAAAAAAGACGAGAAACTGATCCTGGTTAGCCTGGCCGATTCGACCAAGAATAAAGAATTCTTGCAGGTAAAATCATACGTCTTTAACGGCAAAAAGTCCTCGCACCTGGCCGTGCAGCTCGCGCCCGAAGATGGTACCAAACCTACTGACCCCAAGGGTACCAACCTGCTACTTTACGACCTAACCAATCAGCGCACCCAGAATATTGGTAATATAGCGGAATATACGTTTAATAAGCCCGGTACCTGGCTGGCTTTGACGCTGGACGCGCGCAATCAGGCGGGCAACGGGGTTTTGTTGCAAAACATGGCCACCAGCACGATGCTGCCGCTGGATACCGACGAGGCGACTTACGAATCGTTGAAATGGACACAGGACGGCGACGGCCTGGCCCTGGTGAAAGGCAAAAAAGACAAAAAGTACAAGGAAAAATTGTACAGCCTGCTGGGCGTTAAAGGTTTTGCCGGAACGCCCGCGCTGACGATCTACGATCCCAGAAAAGACAGCCTGAATTTTCCCAAAGGCATGACCATCAGCCCCGATCGTAACCCGGTGTGGACCGACGATTTGACGCGCCTGCTTTTTGGGCTGCAAAAAACTACGCTGGCTGACACAACGAAGAAGAAAGACAGAGATGAAAATCCAAGCGGCATTTCGGAAGCCGATCAATTGGCCCGGATAAAAGCCGACACCACACTGAAGACCGTGGAACAAATCACCAAAGCCATCGCTAAAATCAAGGGCGAGACTCAGGATAAAGACAAGGCCGAAAAGCCGGATATGACGATTTGGAACTGGCAGGACAAGCGGCTGCAATCGCGGCAGCAGGTGCAGGAATCGCAGGATAAAAAGTTCAGCTTCCTGGCCATGTACGATTTGGCCACGCAGAAATTTATTCAACTGGCCGACACCACCTTGCGGCTCTTATCACCCGCGCCCAAGCAGCGTTATGCCCTGGGCACGGACATACAGCCTTACGAGTTGAACAGCAATCTCGACGGCCAGAACTACGCCGACATCTACCTCACCGACCTGAAAACCGGGGAGCGGAGCCGTATCATGGAAAACTTCTACCTGCCCAATGGCAGCGCCCGTCCGCAACCTTCACCCGATGGTACGAAATTTCTGTATTGGCAGGATGGACAATTTATGGTCTTCGATATGACCAATAAAACTTCCCGGAACATTACGGCGGATGTTCCGACTTCGTTCGTGGACACCGAGGACGACCACAATGTGCAAAAGCCTCCTTACGACGTGTTGGGCTGGAGCAGCGACAGCCGGTACGCATTGTTGAGCGACGGTTACGATATTTGGCAAGTGGCGGCGGGCGAAGAACCTGACACCAAATTGCGTAAAAAGAGTACCCTCCTCCCCTACCTCAACCTGACCCAAAACGGCAAGCACGACCAAATCCGCTATCAGGATCGCTACCAACTCGATCCCGATGAAAAAGGCATCGACCTCAGCCAACCGCTATACATCCGTACCTACGGCGAGTGGACCAAGAAAAGCGGCGTCACGCGCCTCGACCCCAAGTCTGGCGAAGCCAAGATTTTACTTTGGGACGATGCCGCCGTGAACAATTTGACTAAGGCTAAAAACGCCGATTACTACGTGTACAGCAGCGAATCGTTTACCAAGCCAACACAGTACTTCGGTACTTCCTCCAAGGATTTGGCCGAGGGCAAACAAATCTCCAAAAACGCGCCCGACTTCAAAAAATACGCCTGGTCGACGGGAACGCGATTGGTAAACTACGTGAGCGACAAGGGTGACACGCTGCAAGGGGCCTTATTTTTGCCCGCGGGCTACGTGGAAGGGCAGAAGTACCCGACGATAGTATATTACTACGAAAAGCTTTCCCAGACCCTGCATAATTTTGCGAACCCCAGCTACGGCCGTACGGGCTGGAACCCCGGAATGTACACGGCCGACGGCTACGCGGTGTTCATTCCCGACATCGTGTACCGCTACAACGACCCCGGCATGTCGGCGGTGTGGTGCGTACTGCCGGGCGTGAAGGCCGCCATCGCCACGGGCGTGGTGGACGGAGCCAAAGTGGGCATCCACGGCCACTCGTGGGGCGGCTACCAGACGGCTTTCCTGATAACGCAAACCAATATGTTTAAAGCCGCCGCCGCCGGGGCACCGCTTACGGATATGATTTCGATGTATAACCTGATTTACTGGAACAGCGGCGGCAGCAACGGCTCGATCTTCGAAGCTTCGCAGGGCCGCCTCGGCACGCCCTGGGAAAACTGGGAAGCCTACCAGCGGAATTCGCCAATCTACCACGCCAAAAACGTGCAGACTCCGCTGCTGATGCTGCATAACGACAGAGATGGCGCGGTGGACTTCACGCAGGGTATCGAGTACTTCAACGCCCTGCGCCGCTTGAAAAAACCCGCCGCCCTGATCCAGTACAAAGGCGAAAACCATGGCTTGGCGAAGCTACCCAACCGTAAGGATTACTCGGTCAGGATGATGGAGTTTTTCGACTACTATTTGAAGGGCAAACCCGCGCCGCTATGGTGGAGCCAAGGCGTACCGAAGCTGGAACTTGACGCGCACTTGGAAGAGAAGGCGTTCGATTGACGTTTTTAGCCCAATGGCGTGAATGCGTAGGCAGGCAGAAAAAACGACCAGTTCATTATTTTTAAATAAAAAAAGCCGCCCGCTCTCAAATTTCGAGGGCGGGCGGCTTGCATAAATAGAGTAGCAGGCAGCGATTACTTACGCTGATCCCACCACACTTTGCTCAAGTAAGTATCGCCGTTGGTCATGCGCTTGGCGGCAATTTCGTATTGCTCGGGATTGCGGAAGCGCTCGCTACCGGAATAAACGCCCCGGCGGGGAATCTGTCCGTTGGTAGTACCTTGGTTGGGGCCGGGCGTCAGCTTGGGGTAACCCGTGCGGCGCCATTCGGCGTAGGCTTCGTAGTGGCGCATGAACAGGCTGATCCACTTCTGCGTCATAATTTGTGCTAACTGCTCCTCCGACGATCCGCTGAGTTTGCCCTCGGTGGTCAGGTAGTCGGTGATCTTGTCCGGGGCGATATTGTAGGGATCGATTTGCATCGTGGCCCGGATGCCCTCCTGGTAAAAACCTTCGGCTTGGGCCGGCATTAGGCCCGCCCAGCCCAGCAAAGCGGCTTCGGCTCGGTAGAAGCACAAATCCGAGTAAGCCATGAAGACGTAGGGAAAGGTCTTTTTCCGGTCGTTGTAAATTGAGATGGTACCGTAAGAAAAGTCGTCGCGGTTGATAATCACGTTTTGGCCCAACGCCACACCCAAACCCTTGTAAACGGGCTTACCCGCCTTCTTGGAGTTCTCGGTAGGTTCGGCGATTTTGGGCAAACGCGGGTCGTTTTTTTCCAGGAGCGTATTGATGAACGGCGCGGCCAACTGGTTGAGCTCTTTACTGCCGTTGTAGCCCCCGATCGTCGGGTGGTAACCCAGAGCGAAGCCATCCTGCGGATTAGTTTGGAGGGCCGCGTTGTCGGCATTGCTGGCAAAAATCGGCCCGGCCAGCGCTTCTTCCACAATTTTGCGCGAAAGAGCCTCGTCGGCGTAGCGCAGCCGCATCCCCATGCGGAGTTTGAGCATATTGCCAAATTTCTTCCAGGCATTGACATTGCCCTTGTACACCAGGTCGGCACTACCGTAGGAAACGTCATTGGCGTTGAGCTTGCCCATAGCGGCGTCCAGCTCTTTGAGCAGGGAGGCGTATATTTCCTGCTGCGGGTCGTACTTGGGCGTTAGTATAATCTCCGACTCGGGCAGGGTCGATTGCGAATAGGGGATATCGCCCCAAAAATCGGTCATCCGCTGCCAGATATAGATTTCGTTGATTCGGGCGATGGCCAGTTTCGTGCGGCCATCCGGGCTATCCTCTTGCCCTTTCAGCAGCCGGTTGCGAATCTGGGCCAGGTCGTTGACGTAGCTGTAGTGCGCCGACCAGTTGCGGGTTTCGTAAATATCGCGGTCCTCTTGGTACTGCGAGGGGGCCGACAGCGAACCGCTGGCCCACTGCTGCACCCACGAGCCTACCTGCCACCAGTTGCTTCCTTCGGCCAGAAAAGCATTGAGTTGCACGTTGGAAAGCACGTACTCGGCGGGTACCGTGGCGGGTTGGGTGGGCGAAATATTGAGTTCTTCAAAGCCTTTCGTGCAGGCGGCTAAGCTCGCTATCAGACTGGCCGTTAACACTATTGAATATCGTTTGATCTTTTTCATTTTCTCAAATTTTAAACAAATAAAAATTTTATTAGAACGACAGGTTCAAATCGAAACCGACGGTACGCATCATGGGCAGCGAGTGCCCTTCCATGCCCAGTGTCCCCGTGTTCACATTCACGGAAGAGTTTTCGGGAGAAAAGCCGTCGGTGTGGCGTTCGATATACCCCAGATTACGTCCGTAAACGGCCACAGAAGCGCCGCGTATCACTTTCGTCGTCGTCAGCCAAGCCTCGGGGAATTGGTAGGAAAGCCGCAACTGACGGATGGCGATGTAGCTGGCGTCGTAGATGAACGCCTCGGCTACTCCGAATCCTTTGTCGGAAGCGATCCGGTTCCAATAAGCCTGGGCGGTGGTAGACACGTCGTTTCGCTCGCCCGTACTTACCCAGGTATTGCCCTCCTTACGGCCCTTGACGCCGTCGGCCACTAAACCACCTTCCCGGCCTCCCAGCGTACGCTTGGAAGTACCGTAAGCCGCTTCTTGCACGCGACCCTGCGAGAAAATAATACCGCCCCGGCGCATGTCGATGAGGGAGCTGAACGAGAAGCCTTTGAACGAAAACTCGTTGGAAAAACCTCCGGTCCATTTTGGATTGGCATCGCCCAATATTTCGGTGGCAATGGATTTGACCACGGGCAGCCCTTTGTCGTCGATCAGGCGGTTGCCTTTTTCATCTTTGACAAAGGCGTAATCCGCGCCATTTACGACGCCGTAGGGCTTGCCCGGCACGGCGGTAATGCGAACGTTGCGGTCGGAGCCGACCAAAATTTCCGACACCCCGTCGATCAGTTCCAGTACTTTGTTGCGGTTAGCCGCGAGGTTGAAGCTCGACTCCCAGCGGAAACCATTGGCGGTTTTGATGGGGGTTCCCGAAATCAGCATCTCCACGCCCCGGTTCTGGATTTTGCCGGCGTTGGTGAGCTTTGTACTGAAGCCGGTGGCTTCCGAAATGGTGATGGGCAGAATTTGGTTGCTGGTCACGGAATGGTAGTACGTGAAATCGACCATCAGCCGATTTTTCAGAAACCGCAGCTCTGCCCCCAATTCGTAGGAGGTTTTCAGCTCGTTTTTAAGGTTGGGATCGGTGATGATGTTGGTGTACGAAGCCAGCGGTTGATTCTGAAAGGTATTGGAATTCAACCCAAAGTAGCCCACCGTGTTGTAAGGATCACCCGAGCGCCCCGCCTGCGCCCACGAGCCCCGAATCTTGGCGTAATCCAGGAAAGAACTTTCCATGTTCAGTGCGTCGGTTACGACTAGGCTACCGCCGATGGAGGGATAGAAGAATGAGCTGTTTTTGACCGGTAGCGTGGACGACCAGTCGTTGCGAGCCGTCACGTCTAGGAAGGCGACGTTTTTATAGCCAATATTGGCCGCCGCGTACACCGAATTGATGTCATACTCCGACACGCCGAGCGAAGGATTATTCAAAACCGTGCGGCCGATGGCGTACAGGCCGGGAATAGTCAACTGCGATCCCCGGTTGCCGGTGAGGCGGTAGCGGTTGACCTGACGGTTGGCCCCGGCGTTGCCGAAGAAGGAAAAATCGCCGAAATCGTAGTTGGCCGTCAGCAGTAGATCGGCGTTTTCTACTTTGTTGTATACGTTGTTTTCAAACACGTCGCCCGTCTCGGAAATTCGGGTACCCACGGCGTCCCAGCCGTACTGGCGCTCGTAGTAAAAGTCGGTACCGTAGCGTCCCTGAATATTGATTCCTTTGGTCAACTGGTAGTTGAGCCGGGCGTAGGCAATCACCCGGTCGCGCTGGTCTTCGTTGTGACTATTATTGATCGTCCAATAGGGGTTGGAGGTCACCGAGTTGCTTTCGAAGATTTTCTCGCCGCCCACGAAGAAACCCCGCCCGCCCAGTTCGCGCGAATTCTTGATATCCTGCGGCGTGTATTCATAATGGCTCAGACCTTCCAAACTCAAACTGCGCGGAATATAGAGGAAACGGTACACGGAATTCTGCCCGTCGTCGCCCAGGTAGGGTCGGTTGTTGACTTCCTGCCGGACATAGTTGACCTTCGTATCCAGGGTGAGTTTAGGGGCAATTTCGGTAGACAGCTTGATCGTGGCCGAGTTGCGTTTGAGCGTGTTGGTCGGCACGAAACCGTCGTTGCTCAGGTTGGAGATGGAAGCATAGTACGTAGTTTTCTCGCCGCCACCGTCCACGCTGACCGTATGCATCTGCATTTTTTCCGGACGAAAGAAATTTTCGTAAGGATTGGCGATGGGCGAATAGCGCACCGTATCGCCCCACATATCTTCCACGGACTGCCCTTCCATCTTGGGTCCCCAGCTACCGCGCGAGGTTGGGTTACGGCCCCCGCTCAGCTTGGGAATTCCGCCCGTAAGGTTGTCGTCGTACGGCACTACCTTGCCGTCGGACTGGCGATAAAAGGTAAAATTACCGTTGAAACCCTGACCGTACTCGTTCTGGTAATCAGGCTGCACCAGGGCGTTGCCCACCGAAAAACTACCGTTGTACCGGATCGACGGACGACGGTTGCGGGTACCTGACTTGGTGGTGATGAGAATGACGCCGTTAGCACCCAACTGCCCGTAAAGTGCTGCCCCGTTTGGGCCTTTCAGCACGGTTACCGACTCGATGTCGTTGGGATTGATATTGGAGATGCCATCCCCGCCATCAACGCCGCCGCCAAAAGTCTGCGAACCCAGGGTGCGGCGGTTGGAGTTGTCGATCGGCACGCCGTCGATAACGTACAGCGGCTGGGAATTGCCGGATAATGAAGAGTTACCCCGGATAATTACCCGCGTGGAACCGGTCATTCCGCCGGCCGAACTCGTTACCTGCACGCCCGCTATTTTGCCCGATAGCGCGGTGGCCAGGTTACTTTCGCGGGCGTTAGTGAAGTCAGAACCTTTCAACTCCCCGGTCGCGAAGGAAAGTGCCTTCTTTTCCCGCTTGATACCCAGGGCGGTGACCACGACCTCTTCGAGGTTTTTGGTATCGGGTGTTAGTGTCACGTCGATCCTGGTCCGGTTACCCACCGTCACCTCCTGCGGCTCGTAGCCGACGAAAGAAAACACCACCATAGATTCCCCGCCGTCGGGAATAGCCAGGCTGTACTGCCCGTTTTGGTCAGAGGTCGTTCCCCTCTGCGTGCCTTTCAGCAATATATTCACGCCAGGGAGACTACCGCCCTGTTCGTCGGTGACTTTGCCGGTAATGTTTCGGTCGGCGGGAGCGCCCAGCGCCAGCGAAGTGCCCGCCAGCACTAGCCCGAAACACAGGCACAGCAACGAACGCTGTGGCGCCTTTGAAGTAGCTTGTGGAGTAGATTTATTCTTTTTCATAATGGTTGTGTTTGGTATGCCTGGACAATTGATATGACACAGAAAGTTACCGCCCGCGCTCAACTACTGAGCGCGGGTGGTGGAAAAACAATTCATAAGAAATGTACCCTGAGCATCAGGCTGAAATCGGCTTTACCACTTTTTTTGAACCATGGGTGCCGTTGGTACAGGTGAAGTTGTATTCGTAGCAACCCAAATTCGCCTCACGCCAAAACTTTATAGCCAATCATCAAGCCAAACTTTGTAGTTCTCTAAAAATTTCCCGTACGCCAATTGTAATTCCGGCAGCGCTTTGGTCAGCGTACTGGTATCGTCAGTTTTGAGCCTTCCCTCGACCTCACGGGCTATTTCGGCGAGCTGCATCACGCCTACCGTACCCGCGCTGCCTTTGAGCGTGTGGAGGTGACTTTTTATGGTAGCAATGTCCCCTACCTTAAAAGCAGTAAGTGCCTCCCCTACCAGTTCGTTGGATTCGTTGACAAAATCCTCGTAAACCGATAGTACCAGTTCCTTGCCGCCGATTTGTTTGAGCTGGTTCACGATCTCACGGTCCAACACAGGCAGGGCAATTTCCTGTGCCAGGGCGAGTTGCTTTTCGTTCATCTGACGGTCGGTAGTTTTGCCCACAATCTGCTGCACTTTGGCAATGAGTTTCTGGGCGCGGATGGGCTTTGCCATGTAATCGTCCATGCCTTCGCTGAGAAAGCGCTCGCGGTCTTCCTTCATGGAATAGGCCGTCATGGCCACAATGGGCGGCAGGCGGCGGGGCGGAGTCTGGTCAGGATATTTTTCGCGCAGCTTTTTCGTCGTCTCGACTCCGTCCATGTCGGGCATCTGGATGTCCATGAACACAACATCGTAATATTCCCCAGGTGAGGCCATCACGCGGTCCATCTTCTCGATAGCCTCGAAGCCGCTCTCGGCGGTATCGACCACGCAACCCGCTTTTTTCAGGATTTCGCTGGCGACTTTACGGTTCACCATGTTGTCGTCCACGAGCAGAATGGTAGGATGGTAGGACTCAAAAATATCGTCGATGAAGGCTTCCTCCTCGTTTTCGACCACCGAAGCGGGCGCGATGGCGGTTTCCCGCACTTCGAACGTAAACCAAAACATACTGCCCTGCCGGGCGTGCGACACCACGCCGATGTCACCGTGCATGAGCTGGCAAAGCTGTTTAGAAATCGCAAGTCCAAGTCCCGTGCCGCCGTACGATTTCTGGGAAGAGTTGTCGACCTGGGTGAAGTTGGTAAAGAGCAGCTTCTGGTCGTCCTCCGAAATTCCGATACCCGAGTCGTAAACTTCCACCTTGATCAGATTGGTGTTGGCGCGCTTCTCCTCTAGCTTCACCCGGATGCGTACCTCGCCATTTTCAGTAAATTTCAGGGCGTTCGAGGTCAAGTTCGACAGGATTTGCAGCAGCCGCGTTTGGTCGGCGATCACGTATTTGGGCAGCTTGGCGCCAAGGTCATAGGTCAGCGCGTTGCCTTTGTTGCGGGCAGTCTGGGCAAAGAGCGATACCAGTTTTTCCATCAATTCGTCCAGCGAAAGCGGCAGTTCGTGCAGCGCCATCTTACCCGCCTCGATCTTGGAAAGGTCCAGGATGTCGTTCAGGATGTGCAGCAGCGTTTCGGAAGAGCGCTTGACCGTCTGGATGTAATCGCGCTGCTCGGCGTCTAATTTAGTATTGATCAAAAGATCCACCATGCCGATCACGCCGTTCATGGGTGTCCTGATTTCGTGGCTCATGTTGGCCAAAAAGCCCTCCTTCACTTTAAGCGAATGCTCGGCCTGTTCCTTAGCCTTGAGGAGTTCCTGCTCGTTGCGTTTCAGGGCTGTGATATCACGCGCCAGCACGGCCACCTCCGACGGTCGGCCATTTTCATCATTAAACATCAGCATATTGAACATAAACTGCCGCTCGTTGCCGCTCTTCACGCGCAGATTACCCTCGATATTACGCAGGCTGCCGTCGCGGCGCAACTTGATAAGGGCCCGGTGAATGAGCTTTTGGTCGAAAAAGAATTCGGTGATATGCCGACCGATCACCTCCTCCCTCGTGTAGCCCGTCCGCTTTAACACCGACGGGCTAATCATCGTGATGATGCCCCGCCGATCCATACGGCAATAAATATCTTGTAAATTCTCGAAAATCCCCCGGAAAATTTCCTCACTCTGCTGCAGCGAAAGCTCGGCCATTTTGCGGCGCGTCACGTCGCGGGCAATACCTGACACTTCTTCAATCACACCACCTTCGTACAGGATAGGATTGAGGTAAAACTCCAGCCACACCTCGTTGCCCTCGCGGGTGTCGATCTTCATCTCGAAGTACTGAAGCTCGCCCCGGAATGCATGGCGGTAGCGGCTTTCGAGCTGACGGCGGTTCTGGGCATCCATCATGCGCCAGCCCATTTTGTCGGTACTGATGTGCAGCGAAGGCGCTACGTTCAACTGGCTTTCGATCAAGTTGGCATAGTTGCGGTTGAAGGAAGTCAACTGCATGGATTTGTTAACCGACCAGATCAGGTGCGAGCTGCTGTCGAAGATAGCGTTGAGCCGGGCGGCGTATTTGGCCAGCTCTTCCTCACTCTGCTTGCGGGCAATGGCCAGCGCCACCTGCCCCGAAATGAATTCGAGCAGTTCGAGATCGCGGGCGTCGTAGGTATTGGCGTTGTCGTACGACTTCACACCGATGATACCCGTCACGCGGTCACCGATGCGCAGTGGCACGGTGAGCAGCACCTCGGGCGTGGCACCGTAAAGATGCAGACTATTGGTTTTAGCCAGCTCCTGAATATCTTCTTTGTGTAAAAACAGCGCCCGATTGGACGCAATAGCGTATTCTGTCAGCCCGTTGCCGAGCCGCCGCTTGGTAAAGCGCAGGCCCTGAAAGTACTGGTCTATATAATAAGGAAAGTACAGGAAGCTTTTGGATTGGTCGTAGAGGGCGATAAAGAAATTCTTGACATCGATGATCTTACCCAGTTCCTGATGAATATTGTTGTACAGATCGTCCAAATTCTCGGTACTGATGGTCCAGTTGGCAATACTGTAATACAAATTCTGGGCTTTTTCGGCGCGAATTTTTTCCGTAGAATCCTGCAGAATGCAGCGGAAGGCGGTGGCTTTACCGTGGTCGAAGCGGCAGGTAACGCTGCCCGTCAAGAATATCTTGCGGCCGCTTTTACTCAAAAAAACCGTTTCGAAGCTGGGTACCTTCTCGCCCGCCCCGATGCGCCGGAGTTGGTCGAACGTACTGTCGCGAAATTGCGGGTGCAGGATCGTCAGCAGGTTGATCGACGAAATCTCATCCTGACTATATCCCAGTACTTCGCGCCAGGCACGGTTGACGAATATGAATTTCCCATCGACGGTGATGAGCTGAATGACGTCGCTGGTATTATCGACCAGATCCTGCAATTGGCCGTTGGATCGCGACAAGGCCGATTCCATGCGGAGTCGCCGCGTGATGTCGTCGCCCACGATCGTGAACGATACGGGTAGCCCCTCCTCTTTCCTAACCAAGAATGAGTTGATCGTCACGGTACGGATGGCACCGGTTTTGGTCAGGAGCGGCATTTCGTGACTATCGACTCTCAGGCCACGGTATACGCCGTCCTCCAGCAGGTCCTGTACGTCCTCTTGGTTGTTTTCAGGAATCAGTGTTTTCAGAAAATCATTCCCTACCAACTCGCTTTCCTCCCAGCCCGTCTTACGCAACAGGTACGGACTCACCGACTTGACGACCCAATCGAGATCGATGGTGATACCAATCAGCCGTAAATGGTCCAGGGTAAGATTGACGGCCTGCCAATCGGCGGGGGATGCTAGGGTTTCCATTTAAGAAATTGAAAGTGGAGAGTGGAAAATTAAAAATGGCTTTTTTATAATTTCGTGGGGCAACCTATCCTGGCTGGGCCACACCGGCACGTTAAATCTACGAATTTAGCGTAATTTTAGCGTATTGCCCATTTTAGGGGCATGCTTTCTTTTTAAAACTTGGCAACTTTGTGCGGCTGAGTTGGGCTTCGGTAGCTTGGCTGGTAGGGCCGGTCTTTATAGGTGATCTTCGACCGCCAGACCGGTACGCCGGAGCGGGCCCTGTACGCTCAGACTGATAATAATCACTTTGTGCGCCACGGGGCGACCCGCTTTGGGCCTTTGAACGGCAGCGGCCGACCGCGTTTGCCTCTTAAAAACTAACAATGAAAATTCGCGCTAAAAAATCACTTGGTCAACATTTCCTTCGCGATCTGAGTATCGCCCAACGCATTGTGGACAGTCTTATCCCGCATCAGGACTATAAAACGGTGCTTGAAATCGGGCCCGGCATGGGCGTGCTGACGCAGTACCTGCTTCACAACGACGCTTACGAAACCCACGTCATCGAAATCGACCGCGACTCAGTACCTTACCTCAAGACGCACTACCCTACTCTCGCGCCGCGGGTTTACGAAGGCGATTTCCTGCATTGGCCGTTGACCAACCTCACCGACCAAAAGTTGGCGATCATTGGAAATTTACCCTACAATATTTCTTCCCAAATATTTTTCCGCGTCATTGAGCAGCGCGATCAGGTGCCGGAGATCGTCTGCATGCTCCAGAAGGAAGTGGCCCAACGCCTCGCCTCACCACCCGGCAACAAGGCGTACGGTATTCTGAGCGTTTATCTGCAGGCGTTCTACGACATCGAGTATCTGTTCAGCGTACCGCCTACGGCCTTCGACCCGCCGCCCAAAGTGCAGTCGGGCGTCATTCGCCTGCTCCGCAACCAAACCAAACAATTGGATTGCGACGAAAAACTATTTTTCCGTGTCATTAAAACCGGTTTTAACCAAAGAAGAAAAACCCTTCGCAACGCCCTGAAACCCCTAGGCATTTCCTTTGAATCGCCTTACCTAAATTTGCGCGCCGAGCAGTTGGGCGTGGACGATTTCGTGGCGTTAACGAAGTTGGTTGCGGCGGAAAAAGTTATGTAGTTGTATACGGGGACGCCCGCCTGGTTGTATAATTATGTATATATAATTAATATACAATCCATTATTCAAAAATATCTGAAATATGTTTATTTACTCTTTTGGCAAATGGGAGATGTGGCAATTGAGGGGAAAATTGGTGGTCGACTTGTATGTTTCAACGAGATCCTTTCCAAAAGAAGAGATGTATGGATCATCAAGTCAGCTAAGAAGGGCGTTGTTCGCAGTAGAATTCAATATCGACTTTAGATGGAGAATCAACGAAATTGGAAATAGAATCAATGCCCTAAGAAAATCACAAATGAGTCAAGCGAATTGATGTAATAACAGGTGCAGGAGCACGAAAATGACCGCATGGGCGGCACCGTAAACAATTCAACAATTACACGACCGCGCGGGCGGCCCCGTCAACGATTACACATCAGCATAACAATGACGTTCGAACTTACCAAAGAGTACCTCGCGCATATTGAGGAATTGATTG
>JBBSSJ010000112.1:0-14057 GCA_038242095.1 Cytophagales bacterium | reverse complement strand
TGGTGTTTGGGGAGGTGCCGGAAAATACGAATACCTATCTGCCCGTCCAGTTCAACATCGAGACCTGTCGGAAGATAAAGTTCAGAATTACCGCCATTGGGGGCAATGCGGCATTTCAGGTTCCTGATTTCACGACGCCCTATGAAGCCATTGTGCAACCGAGCGAAGGAGAGCCGCAGGTGGGCGAAGTGTTCGTTAAGTTAAACGCTACCACCAGCTTGGGCGTAATAAGCGGTATGGCCACCATCGAGGCTTTCGTGGAGGACAACCAGGCCTACTATGCCCCGTCTCCCGGCGATTTCAGGGTTGGAACGTGGAATGTCAATTTCAGCGCCGACATTCAGGCCCGTCCTAAATCGGCGATCTGCCTGGTACTCGACAAGTCGGGTAGCATGGGGGCGCTGGACGGCACCTCTATCTCCCGCTTCGAGATGTTGGAAAATGCGGTAGCGGCTGCTCGCGATATCCTCCGCGACGACGACGGTGTCGGCAGGGTGTATTACGATACCGATGAAAACCGCCTGTTCGACATTACCCAGCTTGCGGGAGGTGGACGGACCAACATCAGTAACGCTTTGGCTAATCCGGCTTTGATTCCCGACGGCAATACAGCCATTGGAAAAGGCATGATAACAGGTGCCGACATGCTGGGCGATGAAATCAGCCGGGCGGGTACGCCGTATAGCAATTTTGCGATGCTGGTACTGACGGACGGCAATGAAAACGTCTCTCCCTACGTGAGCAGCCCGGCGGTGAATGCCGCGATCACCGGATTGACGGACGACATTTATGCCGTGGGCCTGGGCAACCAGGGTAGTGTCAGCGATGCGGTGCTGGGCAGTATTTCAAAGTACATGCTCATCACGGGCGGTATGCAGGCGGACGAGAGGCTTTTTCGGCTGACTAAGTACTTCGTGCAGATCCTGGCCGACATCACCAAGAACGATATTGTGGTCGACCCTGACGGCAGGCTCGTCATGGGCATGAAGCAGGAGGTGGGATACGTTCTCAACGAAGCGGATATTTACGCCGATGTCATCGTCCTTTCTCCCTTTGCCCCGCTCATGTCGGTGTCGTTGGTCGCTCCCAATGGCGATACCATCAAAGGATCGTCAGGGAACATCATTCAGCGAATCAATGCCGGTAATCAACTTTATCGCCTCTCGCTCCCGGCCCTTCCGGGGAAAGAGGCGGGGTCGCACGCCGGTGACTGGAAGGTTGTGCTGGAACTGTCGCCCGATGAAATCAAAAAGAACTGGCAAAGGCTGGCCGAGCAGAACCGGGAGTTGTTCAGCAGGCTGCGAGAATACCAGTCCATCCCCTATAGCGTGATCGTGCAGACTTACTCGGACCTGAACTTCAAGGTGGCCGTAGAAAAGAACTCGAACGTAGCCGGAGCAGAAATCAGGCTGTATGCTACTCTCAAGCAGTACAATCTGCCTATCGAAGGACATGTTGTGGCCGAAGTTACCTATCCCAGCGGCCAAGCCGAGATAATAAAACTGAAAGCGGAAGACAAGGGCGTTTTTTGGGCCAAGTTCGACAGCACCGTTTCTGGAATTTATCACGTTAAGTTCAACGCCAGCGGGTGGTCGCTCTCCCACAAGCGGTTTACCAGGGAGACTATTCGAACCGTTTCGCTCTATCGTAGCGAGCCGATCATCCCTATCTATAACGGCGGTAACGAAGGCGGCAATGACCGTGTTTGTAAAATGATCGACTGCCTATTGGAACAGGAAAGCGTGACTGCTTACCTCAAAGAGCATAAAATCGACGTTGATCAGATCAGGAAATGTTTAAAAATCAGTTGTATGGACACTAGAGAAAAAACTCAGAAAGCCACAAAAGAGGTCACTATGAGGCTGAGCGAAACAGAACTTCGGCTGTTGAATCGGCTGCAACCGCTGGTCATGGACTCCTCCAACGCCGACTTGATTGCGACGGCTCCCGAAATGCAGAAGGTGGACTTCGTATCCCCTCAGATTCCCAAAGTCGATAAGGAAAATCAGATTCTGGCGATCGACCGCGGGTTCAAACTCAATGATAAGGGCGAGTTGATCATCATTGATTTCGGCGCTAAGCAGAAAGCGGAGGAAAAGAGAAATTTAAAGAAGAAAAAATAAGAACCATCGCGTTTTTGCATCCGATGCCCCTCCCCGCGTTTCAGTAATGATCGCAGGGCGGGGCATCGGAGTTCAGCATGCCTGAATTGTCTTCCCGAACGTAGTCGAACTAATAAAAACTTATTTCACATTGCTGATAATTCGTGTGACGGCAGGTAGTGGGAATGCTCCTATAATCTGCCTCCCGGATGGCCTGATTTCTAATCCACCTTTTTCCCTGCTCTGTCTGCTTTTGGCGTATAGTCACTACCGTGACGGTGGAATGCGTAGAAATGCCTGTTGACCGGTTATTTTTCCGGTACCCTTATTATAGGATTTTTTGACCAAAAATGGCCCCCGAAATTTGTCAGGAAGTTTAAAGGAGCAAGAAGGAACTATGCCTATCGGTGTAAAACTCCCACTAAATCATACCAAGAAATGGACAAACAATCAATGTCGCATTTTTACAATCCTAACTGATCCCAAGCCTTTACCTTTGATTTGAACACTCCGGTTGGGCTTTGGCCAATGATAAAATCTAGACTTCAGACTAAATAAGTGAACAAAGACACGATTAACCAATCTAACCATGAACTCCCTCATCACCACCCCGACTTCCGACTACGTCTATATTGGCGGCCACACGCACGTGTACGCCGACGACATCCTTTATTGCGAGGGCGACCGCAATTACAGCCAGGCGCATTGTTATAAGCCGCCGCAAAGTCACGGTTGCCACCTACCTCGCCATACTGGAAATATGGCTGGTTAAGTTTTCTTGTTCACTCTTACAGATTTTGTTTCTATGAAAAATCAAACAATTCTCTCGCTGACCTTTATTCTTTTGCTAGGTTGTAGCCTGCAAAACTGTAAGAAAAAAACCGAGCCCGAGCCCGACCCTTACGCCTTCCTAAAAGGCACACGGCGCCGAGTCCGTCTATGACGCCGCCACTAAAACCGCCAAAGGCACCAAAGTGCCGAATAACAACACTCTGTTCAAGTTCGTGGTGGGCGAGGACTACTGGCGCAACGTGCTTTCGACGGATACCGATGCCTGGTCGTACGATCAGATCGTGCGTTTTTCGGATGGCAAAACCGTCGAGTACCGCAAGAGCACGATGAAGAAAAAAGACATCAACACGCTTTCCATCGCCGTACCCGGCCTGAGCGATTCGGAACTGACGCGGGTGCCGTGACGAAACCCATTTCCCTTTTACCTAATGCTTTCTCAATCAATCTTATTCCTATGAAAATATCATTCTATTTCCTCCCCCTGGCTCTGCTCTTTTTGGAGCGGGAGAGTGCGCGGGCAAAGCAACCTCGTCGTGAGTGGCTCCGCGTTGGTGAACCCAGAAATCTATAGTAACGCCTCGACGCCCTACAGCGCGAACTTAAAACGGCGCGTCGGCGCAGAAACTAACTCGAACCACCTCTAAAACTTAATTTTCAACATGAAATTAGCCCCTTTCTTCCTCCTGTTCCTCCTGCTCGGCTCGTCCACCCACGCGCAAAAGCTCTGGACCGAAGCCGACCGACAATACACGGTCGAGAACCTGCGCCGCACCCGCGACAACCTGACCCACGCGGTCGAAAACCTGACCGACACCCAATGGAACTTCCGCGAGGCACCGGGCCGCTGGACCATCGCCGAGGTAGTGGAGCATCTGGGCCTGTGGGAGATCGCCTGAGCGCGCGAAATCGGGGAGGGCCTGCACAGCCCCGACCGTCCCGACCTAGTCGCCGCCCAGAAGGCCGCTTCGCCGGACCCGGATCAGTATTATCGCGATTTCATCATGGAAGACAAACCCCACGAAGCCCCCCCCTTCGCCCAGCCGACGGGACTCATCGCGTCCCAAAACAATCTAAAATTCTTTCAATTGAAGCGCGACCAGGCCATCGCCTTTGCCGAAACCACGCAGGCCGACATGCGCATCCACTGCGAGCGTACCGATTCCAAGTTGCCCCGAAATATGCACCAGGTGTATATCTACCAGTGGGGCCACGTCGATCGTCATCTTCGCCAGATCAGGAAAATCAAGACCCACGCCAATTATCCGAAGTAGGGATTCCCGCCAGGCGGTACGAAACAGTTTCACCTTACCAGCACCCGCCGCACCAGGTCCGTCAGAAACCCATACGCGACGGGTATGTTGCGTATTTCCTTTTGCCGTTTGGCATAGTAGGCTGCGCCTACGCCCAGCAGCAGGCCTGGGGTGAGCCACGGAATAAGTTGTAGATACACTGAGGCGTCCTCGGGCAAATAACGCGTCATGTTCACGCAGAAAGCAGTTACGGTAGCGGTGTAGGCACCCATGATCTTGCCAATATGGCCAAAGTACCAGTGCATTTTCTTCGATTCGATTTTGTCAGAGAACAGTCCTAAATCTTCCCGGGCGTTGACCGAAAGGAGGATTCCGAACACAGCAAACAAGATGGCAACAAAATAATTTTGCAGCCCAATAACGCCATAAACGGCGTAGCTCAGCATCGCCAGTCCACAAGCCAGAGCTAAACTCGCGGCTATCCAGTCGAGGATGGTGGCTTGCGTGGTCGATTTTTTCATTTTCAAAATCCGATCGCCGGAGAAGGTGAAATAAAAACTCAGGATAGCGATGCACAGGAAAAATTGCAGTTTGAGTTCTCCGGGTTTGAGGGCGAAGAGCATCAGCGTAGTCACAAACACGCCGAACATGGACCAATAATACACGTTACCCCAGAACTTGTGAACCTTGCCGCCTTTCTTGGCGACCATAGGAACGATGCCCGTCGCGAGGGCCGAAAAGCCGAAAGCAACGTGGATGAGGAGGAGGATTTTGTAGGCGTCCATAGTGACGGTTGTTTGCGTTTTTGGGATTGACTGCTGCAAACGTAGCCGCTAAAAAATTATCCTGAAAAAAAGAGGGACACCTGACCGGGATTTGGGAAGAATAGCCTGAATTCGGGCAGTTTGGTAGTTTTCGGGACGTTTGACAAGGCTATTTCTTGAAATAACCCGCCACGAAATCCCCGTAACGCCGCGCCACGGGGATAGGTGAAGCCCAATTTTTGAGTTGCAATCGATAGCCCTGCGCGTTACCCGAAATGTTTTCGACCTGCCCCAGGTTTACGACGTAAGAGCGGTGGCATCGCACTACGTCGGGATGGTGCGCCTGTTCTTCGAAACGGCTCAGACTCCCACGCAGCAGCGTTTTTTTTGTTTTTTCATTTTGTAAAAAAACAATTTCGGAATAGTTGTCCGCCGACTCGATGAAGAGCAGGTCGTCCACCGCCAGGGTCAGCGCGTCTTTTTCATTTTCGGCGGTGAAAGTGATGGTTTCAGGCAGTGGTAAGGGAGTAGCTTCCGGTTGATGGTGGCCAACCCACAGGTCGTTGGCAGCATACTTACGCAGCAGCCTCGTGTAGTTTATAAGCGTAATGACCGTTGAAGGAATGATGCCTATGGCGGCAGTGATTCCCAGCCAGGGTAGGATATTTCCGAACCCACCGCCAAAAACCCAGTGGCTGTATAGCATATTGCCAAAGGCGATGGGAATAATGATGACGATATTCCAGAGAATTTCTTTGCCTACCGTCCAGATTCGCTCAGCAAACCAGCTTTTGAAAGCTGCCGGAATAATTAACCCCGTCAAACCCAAACATACGAACGTAACTACGCCAAATCCTCCCAATTGCAGAGGCTTGCGCGGGTCGTCATATCCAGACGCGCCAAAAGGCTGAAAAACAATCAGGAAAAAAGCGACGAAGAGACCCGCCCCGGCGGCAGTGAGCAGCCAGCGGCGTACGTTAGTATCACTGCGGGGGTAGGGTTGGGTGAGGAACCGGAACATTCGGCAATATAGGCAGGAGACACGGAAGCATTCTACTGCAACTTCACTAGCTCCTTCAAATCCGCATTAGAATATTCCCCAATCCAGGTTTCGCCATTGGCAACGGTAAGGTTGGCAAGTTCCTTCTTGTTCTGGATCAGTTGGTTGATCTTTTCCTCGAAAGTACCCTCGGTAATCAGGCGATGCACCAGTACATTGCGCGTTTGCCCGATACGGAAGGCGCGGTCGGTGGCCTGGGCCTCCACGGCGGGGTTCCACCACAGGTCGTAGTGAATCACGTTGTTGGCGGCAGTGAGGTTGAGGCCCGTGCCGCCCGCTTTCAGGGATAAAAGCAGGATACGCGTGGCGCGGTTGTTCTGGAAATCCTCCACCATTGCGTCGCGGTTTTTACGACTCACGCCACCGTGCAGGAAAGGTACTTCCAGTTGCAGTTGCTCCTCGAACATCGTTTGCAACAACGAGCCCATTTCTTCGTATTGGGTAAAAATCAGCGCCTTCTCGCCGTTTTCCAACAATTGCTGCACAAGCTCCAGCAGCACGGCGCTCTTGCCGGAAACCTGCGGGTCGGTCGTTCCTTTTTTGAGGTAGTGTGTGGGGTGATTGCAGATTTGCTTTAGAGCCGTCATCATCTTGAAAATCATGCCGCTCCGCTTGAAACCATCTTTTGCGCCTTCGATACCGCGCAAAGCCGTGTCCACCACGCTTTGGTACAGGGCGGCCTGCTCACCCGATAGCTGGCAGCTTTGGTCCATCTCGATTTTGTCGGGCAGGTCCTGAATGATGCTTTTGTCGGTCTTGACGCGTCGCAAAATGAACGGCTCCGTTATGCGCTTGAAAACCTCCAGGCGGTGCTGGTCGCGGTCCACTTCGATGGGAATGGAGAAATCCTGACTGAATTTCTTGAGCGTACCGAGGTAGCCTTTGTTGATGAAGTCGATGATGCTCCAGTATTCGCTCAGGCGGTTTTCGACGGGGGTCCCGCTCATGGCAATGCGCACGCCCGCCCTGATTTTTTTCACTGCCTTAGTTTGGGCTGTGGCGGGATTCTTGATGTTCTGAGCTTCGTCGATGACCACCACCGGCCAGTTGGTTTTGGTAAAAGTCTCTTCCTCGCTCCGTACCACGCCGTAGGTCGTCAGCACCAGATCGGTATCCTTGAATTCCAGTTTGCTGCGGTTCGGCCCATGGTACACGTGGGCTTTCAAACCCGGCGCGAAGCGGGCAATTTCCTTGGTCCAGTTGGTGAGTAGGGTGGTGGGCAGAATAACCAAACCCTTATTTTTCTTGAATGCACCTTCTTCCTTGAATTTCTGCAAAGTCGCGATCACCTGCAGCGTTTTGCCCAGGCCCATATCGTCGGCGATGAGGCTGCCGAAGCCAATGCGGGCGTTTTTGTAGAGCCACTCGTAACCGCGCAACTGGTAGGGGCGGAGTGTAGCGTCGAGTTTTTGGGGCAGATTTACCGCCTCGGGCGCGGTGAGTTTTTTAACGAGCGCACGGGCTGCATCGGTCAGCTTTACGCCCGAACCCTGGTACTCTTCGGTCAGGGCGGTTTGCAGCAGGGTTTGCGAATTCAGTTCGGGCGGGTTTTTCAGTTTGTCAAGCAGCGAGCGGATTTCCTTTTCGTCCAAATACACGTACTGATCCTTGATCCTGACCAGCCCGCGATAGTTCTCGATCGTATTAATAAACTCCTTGGTATCCACGCGCTGGTCGCCAATAGCTACCTCCCAGCGGAAGCCTAGCATTTCTTCCAGGCTAATCACTGAACTGGCCGCCACCTTGCCATTTTCCTCGTCGTCGAGTGTCATGGATAGCTGCGGACGTACGAGTTTTTGCAGCGCCCTGGGCAGCATGATGCGGATGCCGAAAAGCTTCAAGGGCGGCAGCATTTTGAATAAAATCTCAGGAAATTCCCGCGCGCTGAACGCCAGTTCTTCCCCGCCCTTGGACGCAATCAGTGTGTTGAGTTGCGGGAAATGCTCGGCCATCATCGACAAATCGCGCAGCACGCCCATGCGGACGGGCGCGTAGTCGGGCTGCCGCATGAAGTCGGCAAACGCTACGGGCGCGACCATCTCTTTGGCTTTATTTTCTACCAGAATATGCACCACGAAAGTACCTGTTTCGGGATCGTCCTCCACCTGAATGACGGGCACGTAATCGCGCTGGGCGATAAAGAATTTATTGAGCCAAAGCTGAATATTAGCCGGAATTTCCCGACTGTCGAAACCACTGAACCGGGCAAACTCCCGTCGGAAAAACAGATCTTCAATTTCGGTATCCTTATAATGGTAGCGATCATTGAACTGCCGCACGCGCTCGGTCAGCAGCAGCGAGCACAGCAACGGAAACCAGTCGCTCGCGATGGGTTCGTAGATATCGTTGCGGCCGATTTTATAAAACAAAAACTCCGGCGGCAGCAGCGCTTCGATCTGCCCAGCCACGAGGGCAATATCTTCATTAAGCAAAGCCGGAATCCAACGCACAAAGTGGGCTTCTTTTTTGAGCTGCACGCGCAGCAACTGGGGCAGAAGTCCACCCGTTTCGAGTAATTTGTTGGCGAAGCGATTGGTGAGGTACAGCCCGCGCAGCAGCGGCGAAAGTTGCGGCAGTTGGCTGGTTGGAAAATGCTGCAGCCAATCGATTAGCTTGGCTATCTCGTTGAATTGGTGGACCAGTCGTTCGTTGTTGTCGCGGAAACTGGCCTGCAAAAAGCCCATCGCTTCGTCCCAGATGATCTCGCCGCTTTCCACGGCGTCGAGGTCTTTGTTGTACTCGTGCTCGCGCTTCAATTCTTCCGATTCGGTTGCGTCGGCCAAGGCCAATGCCTGGGCTTTCTTGCGGACATCGGCGTAGAAATCCCGCAAAACGGACTTGAAATTGCCGGTTTTGTGAAACAGCGGCGCATCGCCCAACAGCGACAGTAAATCGTCGCTAACCTGGGGCAGCGTCGAGAAATCCACGGCGGTATACAGGTTTTCGTCGGGCCGGAATTCCAATTCCTCGCCCATTTCAACGGGCTTGCGCAGCGCGTCGACATCCAGAATCTCTACATCTTTCTGATCCGCCGAGGCCACGCCCAGCCCTTCCAATGCCTTAAACATATCGAAGCCGCGCAGCTCGAAGACGAGAAAAGGGTTCTTGTCTATTTCATTGGCGACCAGGTACAGAACCGCCGCCTGATGCTTGCAGGGAATGCTCCAATCGGGGCAGGTGCAGGAAGCATCGAACGCACTCCATTTCTCGGGAAACAGGTCGACGCCCACACTTTGGCAGGCATCGTAAAGGTCGGCAGGGAGTTGACGGTTGAGGAGTTGGGTCAGGAAAAGCGGGTTCTCGGTGATCAAGCCGATCACCTTGGCCTTACCCGATGCCGACAACGGGTCGATTTTGAATTTGACTTTATAGGGAATGGGTTGCGTCCCGCGTACTTTGGCTTTAAACGTATTTCCTTCAAAATCAATAGACTGTACTGCTCCGCCGTTGGCATAGGTGCGGCCTCGCGCCAGCCGCCCGCTTTGGTCCATGCCTTCCAACACGCTGATCCACTGCTTGCCCCACCACGTTTGCCCGTACACGATCCGTTTCGCCATTTTTTGCCTTTTGTTTTTTAGAAAACAAAGTTAGGGAAAAGAAAGAATTCAATAGATTTGATCCTGTTTCAAAATTCCGATATTTAGTACATGAATCTACGCAAAGCATCCGCAGTCCTAGCCTTGGTATGCCTCTCCCTCGCCTCGGTCCACGCCCAAACTTCTACCCTCACGGGTCACATCGAGGGTATCGGCGATCAGCCCATTCTCTTTTTGTACGATGTTGACGGCAAGCAACAAAGAGATACGGTCTACGCAACCAACGATCGCTTCACTTATCAACCTCGGCTCAGTGATGATAGTACGATAAGCCTTTATATCAGATCACCCCGCTTTACGAGTTTTTGGTACGAACCGGGGCAGATTACCGTTACGGGTAACGCGAAAACGCCATACAAATTGATTTTTAAAGGCACCCCGGAGAATGAAATTCTGGACAAGTACCAGCAAGAAATCGGTTGGGTGTATTCTGGAAAAAAAGAGGAAAAGGCTACCCGTGAATTTATTCAGGAGCATCCTGAGAGCCGTACAGCCGCCAATCTGCTTTACCGAATTACCAGCAGTGCGGAAAAGGAGGACGAAATCTACCAGAAACTTTGGAATATTCTCTCGCCCGCTATGCAGACCAGCTACTTTGGGCAAAAAGTAAATAAACGAATTGAAATCTTGAAGAATCAGCCCATCATCGGCCGCAACGCTCCCAATTTTACCATTCCTGATACCGCCGGAGTCGCCGTTTCGTTATCTGATTTTAAGGGGAAGTACGTGCTGCTCGATTTTTGGGGCCACTGGTGTGCGCCCTGCATCAAGTCTTTTCCCAAAGTAAAAGCACTGCAATCCGAATACGGCGACAAGCTTGCTATCATTGGGATCGCTTTGGAATTTGAAAGCGATAAGGAAATATGGTTGAAAGCTATCCGGAAATACGAGGCTAATTGGACGCAGCTTTCGCATTTAAAATTTCGCGATAGTCCGACAGACATGCAGTACAGTATTACTGAGTATCTCACCTATTTACTTTTGGACAAAGAAGGCATGGTATTGGAACGGTCTGGTGTAATTTCGGATATTGAGAAGAAGTTGAAGGAGCTTGATTCTTTGAAAGAATAGAGCTTGAACCGGAATTTTACGGAATCTGATTCCGTAAAATTCCGGTTTTCTTCAAATACGAATTTTATCCTGCACTAGTTTTTCAGGAATAGCATCAATTAAAAATAGCAGGATGAAGGCGAGCCAAGAACACCCTCACAAAATTTTCTTGCTTTTTCCCCATTTTGGCATCAACTTTGCGCCCCGATACTCAAATGATGGCCCAATTGGAAGCGAACGAACGACCTGCCCACAAGATACTCAGCACGTTACTGGCGGCATTGCTGCTACTGGTGGCGGTGGCGGGTCAGTCGTGGTCGGTTATATCGCCTGTCGCCGCAAAGGCAGCTACCGAGCAAGCAGGCAAAAAGAACGCCGCCGCCAAGGACCATTCAGCTAACAAAAACACCGACGAGCAAACTACCGTGAGCGCGCTTTCGCTCCACGCCGTCGTGACGCCCGCTCTCTCGTTCGATTTCGCCCAAAGCTTCTTCGTATCGCCGCAGGCGTACCTGTCTCATTTCGAGATCAAGAGCATTATCCCGCTCGCGGCGCGCGTACCCTATTATTATTTCTCCTACTTCCGCCACCTCTTCGGCCACCACATCGCGCCCAACGCGCCGTAGGGTTTCGATTTTGAATCGGTCCGCCGATGCGGAGCGAATGATAGACGGGGCAAGCCTGCCTTTGAGTAAATAGTTTTTTGCTCGGCCCCTTCGTTTACCGATCTTCTCATATAAAGTACTTTAAAAGAGAGCTTATCCCTTCGATTTGCGCAAGCAAATGGCAGTTTTCACCGTTGGGTGGGAAAGCCAGCCGGATGGCATTCTATCGTTCAAAATTCACTCATTCAAAATTGATTTCATGCGTAACAAAACCGGAATAATCGTTTTGACGGTCGTTATCGCGCTGATTAGCGTGTATTACCTGTCTTTCACCTTTGTGGCCCGCAAGTACATGGGCGACGCCGAGGCCTACGCCACCAATGCACAGGGCAAGGTGGATTATACCAAGAAGCAAAGCTACATCGACTCGCTGTGGCGCGATGACGTGTACCTCGGCCACACGCTGCAAGAAGTAATGGAGCGCCAACTCAGCCTTGGCCTCGACTTGCAAGGGGGTATGCACGTCGTGCTGGAGGTCGCTCCCGCCGACATCATTAAGGGATTAGCGGGTAGCAACGCCCGCGGTTCGCAGTTTCAGCAGGCGTTGAAAGAAGCTACCGAGGCGCAGAAAAGCAGCCAAAGTAGCTACGTGAATCTGTTTGTGAGTGCGTATAAAAAACTTGCGCCCAACACCAACCTGGCGAGCGTGTTTGCCAATAGCGCCAACCGCAGCAAAATCAACAGCACGTCGTCGGATGGCGAAGTGGTGGCGATGCTAGACGAGGAAGTGGAGAATGCCATTGACCGCGCTTTCAAGATCATTCAGGCGCGGGTCGATAAGTTTGGCGTGACCAACCCCAACCTGCAGCGGCTGCCTGGCAAAAACCAGATTCTGGTAGAGCTACCCGGTGTGGACAATCCCGAGCGCGTGCGCCGCCTGCTGTCGGGCGCGGCCAAGCTGGAATTCGCCGAAGTTTATAACACAAACGAAATTGCCCCCGGTCTCGACCAACTGGGCCAGTACCTGTCGCAGCAGGAAGTGGCCGCTAAGACTTCGCGTCCTGTAACATCTGTTGCCGATACAACTAAAAAATCGACGCCTGGTAATCTCGAAGAACTTTTGGCTCAACGCGGCGACTCCGCCGCCAGTGACACGTCGGCTCTGGCTTCTCAGACTGCTGCTTTAACTAACCTATTTGTCCCGCTGCCTTCGGGCCTTGGCGTATACATGAAAGACACGGGCCGGGCGGGCGAGATTCTCCGCCGCCCTGAGGTGAAAGGGATGTTTCCCGCGGGACTGGTATTCATGTGGGACCGCAAGCCCATCGACGCGACCAACGGCCAGCAGATTTTGCCATTGTATTTTGTAAAATTGCCTAACGGTCAGGCACCGCTCGAAGGTGACGTGATCGTGGACGCGACCCACGACTACGACGAGCGCGGCCGTCCCGAAGTGAGCATGCGCATGAACGGCGAAGGTGCCCGTAAGTGGCGTACCCTGACGGCCAACAACGTCGGTCGCCAAATTGCCATTATCCTTGACCACCAAGTCTACACCGCGCCCAATGTCAACGGCGAAATCCCCAACGGTAACTCGAGCATTTCGGGTAGCTTCACCGTAGACGAAACCAAGGACATGGCCAACGTGCTGAAAGCCGGTAAACTGCCTGCGCCCACCAATATTGTGGAAGAGGCCGTAGTCGGTTCGACGCTGGGCTCCGAGGCTGTGACGGCGGGCGTACTGTCTTCACTGGTCGGTTTGATTATTGTTCTGGTATTCATGGTAGCCTACTACAGCCGTGCGGGCTGGATTGCCGATGTTGCGCTGATTATCAACCTGTTTTTCCTGATGGGCGTCATGGCCTCGCTGGGCGCGGTGCTCACGCTGTCGGGTATTGCGGGTATCGTGCTGACAATCGGTATGTCGGTGGATGCCAACGTACTTATTTACGAAGGAATAAAAGTTGAGCTTGCAAACGGCAAACCTTTCCCCGTGGCGGTACGGGATGGCTTTAAAAACGCTTTGTCTGCCATTATCGACTCTAACGTGACCACGCTGCTAACGGGCGTCATCCTGTTCATTTTTGGCACCGGTTTGGTACTGGGTTTCGCCACAACGCTGGTCATTGGTTTGATCACGTCGCTGTTCACGGCCATTTTCATCACCCGTCTGTTGCTGGAGCGCGCCGTTGAGAAGGGCCAGACGCTGAAATTCTATTCCGGTTTGACTAAGAACTGGTTCAAGGATACCAATTTTGATTTCATCACGCAGCGGAAGCGCTTCTATTACGTCTCATCTGCCATCATTCTGATTGGTATCGGTTCGTTTATCTTCAAAGGCTTCGGACTGGGTATCGACTTCAAAGGCGGACGCTCCTACACGGTGCGCTTTGATAAGAATGTCAGCACTGACGAGGTGCGCGAAGCCATGAGTCAGGAACTGGGTTCTACGCCCGAGGTGAAGACTTTCGGCGGCTTCAACCAGGTGAAAATCACGACACCGTATCTGATCGATGATACTTCGCCCGAAGCCGACAAGCTGGCGGAGGCAAAAATCCTGGAGGGTGTCGCTAAGGTTCCCGGCAACAACAAAGCCGAAATCGTGAGTTCGGCCAAGGTCGGACCGACGATTGCCTACGACACGATGATCTCGGCTATTTGGGCGGTTCTGCTGGCGGTAGCCGCCAACTTCGCTTACATTTTCATTCGTTTCCGGCGGCTGGCGTTCAGTTACGGTGCAGTGGCCTCGCTGTTCCACGACGTGATTGTGCTGCTGGCGATCTTCTCGCTGTTTAACGGTTGGCTGCCCTTCTCACTGGACATCGACCAGGCGTTTAT
>JBBSSJ010000111.1:0-14067 GCA_038242095.1 Cytophagales bacterium | reverse complement strand
TGCAGTATGATTCGGTACGTCGTCAAATTTGGGCGGGCGATGTAAGCATGAATCTGTACGCCTTAAATAACCAACTTCGGCGCGTCGATTCGGTGAAGGTCTATAGCCCAGTGCTGGGGGTACGCTCCGAACGCAGGGGGACGCTGGATTTGCTCAGTGTTGGTTTGCTGGATCCCAACGATCAGCCAGTCGGTGACTGGCAACGGCGGAAGTCGGGCAATACCAAACCTACGGCTCAGATTGATAATCTGCAACGGCCCGTTTATTCCGTTACTGCCGACCTCAACCGCGACGGGCGGCAGGATGTCGTCATCTGCCAGTTTGGTCATCATTTCGGCAAACTCACCTGGCACGAAAAGCAACGTGATGGTAACTACCGCGAACACGTGCTGGATGAAGAGCCCGGCGCCCGCGTAGCCATGGTACGCGACGTGGACCATGACGGCTGGCCCGACGTGGTGGCATTGCTCAGTCAGGGCGATGAGCAAGTGGCTGTATACCGCAACCAGCGCGACGGCCGATTCCAAAAGGAAATCCTGCTGCGATTTCCGGCGGTGTATGGTTCCAGTTTCCTCGAACTGACCGACATCGACGGGGACGGCGATCCGGACCTGGTTTATACCAACGGCGACAACGCTGATTACTCCATCATCCTGAAACCCTACCACGGCATCCGTATCTTTTTAAACGACGGAAAATTCAAGTTTACTGAGTCTTTCTTCTTTCCGATGTACGGCGCCACGCAGACTGTAACGCGGGATTTTGATCAGGATGGCGATTTGGATATTGCGGCCATTGCCCATTTTCCTGACTTTGCGCAGCGGCCCAATCAGAGTATTGTGTATTTGGAAAATACGGGCGGTATGGTTTTCAAACCACACACCTTCCCCATGGCCAATAGGGGCCGGTGGTTCTTGATTGAAGCAGGCGATGTCGATCAGGATAGCGATGAAGATATTTTGCTTGGTTCGTTTTACCGCTCTGCCGATCCTAAATACGCTAAATTAATGGAGTTTTGGCGCAAATCCGGCTCGAGTGTCATGCTGCTGGAAAATACATTAAAATGATAAAGAGATGCCTTTGACGTCTCAATCTTAAACTCCTAGAAATCGAATGCAATTATTGATTTTTTTATGAAAAATTTAAATTGTGGTCCTAAATGTATCATAAGATCTGATCAGATATTTTCCACTTATATAATATATAATAAAAGTAAAGTTCAACGAAAGAGGATAAAATACAAATTTAAGGTATTGCCGTTATACGAATAAGTTTTCTTTGTGCCAGAATGGGATATAATTGTACTATACATTAGCTAAGCAATGAATATAAATTTGTTCATCTAAAATAGATTAAATCTATGAAAACATTTATCAAACAAGCGTTTGTAATCATTGGGCTTCCCCTAGCCCTACTGTCCTGGACGGAAAGCCAGGCCCAAATCGACCCAAAAGCCACGCCGGAAACCAAAAATCTCTACGTCAACCTCAAAGAACTCGCTAAAACGGGGACGATGTTTGGTCATCAGGAAGATCTGGCCTACGGGGTGGGGTGGAAATACGAGGACGGTCGCTCCGACGTGCGCGACGTGGCAGGAGAGTACCCGGCGTTGTTTGGCTGGGATTTAGGGTATATGGAATCCGGCAGTAAGCTCAATATCGACTCGGTTCCTTTCGAAAAGATACGCGGCTACGTGCAGCAAGTATAAGCGCAGGGTGGCGTGAACACATTTAGTTGGCACCTTAACAACCCGGTCGATCCGGGTAAAAGTAGCTGGGACACCCAGGATTCCACCATCCGACACCTATTTGAAGATCGCCGCGCTAGGCGTCGCTACAAAAAATGGCTGACGGGTGTGGCGGATTTCGCAAAAAGTATGAAAGGTGCGAATGGTGAAGCTATTCCCATCATCTTCCGGCCCTTCCACGAACATACGGGGAGCTGGTTTTGGTGGGGCAAAAACCATAGTTCGATCGAGGAGTATAAGAAAATGTGGCACTTCACCGTGGACTACCTACGCCGCAAAAAGAAGGTTCATAATTTTCTGTATGCCTATTCGCCCGATAATTTTGCTTCGCGGGAAGACTACCTGGAGCGTTACCCCGGCGACGACTATGTAGATATCGTGGGTTTCGATACCTACCACCGTCCCGAATCTGACACGGCGAAGCTCTTTGTGCCCGATACCCAGCGAAGAGTGGCCATCTTAAAGCAAATTGGCGCAGAAAAAGACAAACTCACAGCCATTACCGAAACGGGTGTGGAACGGATTCCGATCGCCGATTGGTGGACAAGCGTGCTGATGCCTATCGTGCAGGATGCCGGACTCTCCTACGTGATGCTGTGGCGCAACGGCCGCCCCGATCACTACTACGCGCCATACCCCAACCAGATCAGCGCCGAGAATTTCAAGGAATTCGTAAAGGATCCTGGAATTTTGATGGAAAAGCGCACCAAGGCGGCAAATCTATATCAAAAGAACCAGTGAAATCTAAGTCCTTCATTCTCAAATTTCCATTCTTAATTTTCAACTGAACGAAATGAAGCTAACAGCACTTGATATTGGCATTATCGTCGCCTATTTGGTCGCGATCATTTTATTGGGGATTTTCATGCAAAAGCGCGCTTCTGCCAACAAGGAAGCCTATATGCTGGGCGGGAATACCCTGCCTTGGTACGCACTGGGTTTGTCCAATGCGTCGGGCATGTTCGATATCTCAGGTACCATGTGGATGGTGACACTGGCGTTCGTTTACGGCCTGAAAAGTATCTGGATTCCCTGGCTGTGGCCGTCGTTCAACCAGATTTTTCTGATGGTTTATTTAGCGGCCTGGCTGCGGCGTTCCAACGTCTCGACGGGTGCCGAGTGGATGCTGACGCGCTTCGGCCGGGGACGTGACGCCAACCGCGCCCACAGCATCGTAGTCGTGTTTGCACTGCTGAGTTGCCTGGGTTTTCTGGCTTACGGCTTCATTGGTTTGGGCAAATTCGTGGAGATTTTCATCCCTTGGTCGATGGTTGCGCCCTACCTGCCTTTCAACGTGTCGCCCGAATACGTGCCGCACGTGTACGGACTGGCGTTCACGTCCTTCGCAGTATTTTACTCCATTCTGGGTGGTATGGCGGGTATCGTTTGGGCCGACGTGCTGCAATTCGTGATCATGACCGTTGCGGCTATTGCCGTCGGGGTGCTGGCAATGAATAACCTGGCCGTGTCTGACCTGAACGTGCCCGATGCGTGGACGACGCCCTTCTTCGGCGCGACCCTCGACCTCGATTGGACGGGCATCATCGACGAAGTGAATGCTAAGATTCAGTCAGATGGCTACTCGCTGTTCGGTATTTTCTTTTCGATGATGGTATTCAAGGGGATTCTTTCCAGTATGGCCGGGCCAACGCCCAACTACGACATGCAAAAGATCCTGTCATCGCGCTCGCCCTCGGATGCTGCCAAAATGAATGGCTTCGTGTCGGTGGTGCTGATGCCTACCCGTTATTTGATGATTATAGGTTTCGCCGTGCTGGCGTTGCTCAACTACAAACAACTCGATCTCCAATCGGTATCGGGAATCGACTTCGAGAAAATCCTGCCCGCCGCCATCAATGAATTCGTTCCATCGGGACTGACGGGCCTCATACTGGCGGGCCTTTTGGCGGCCTTTATCGGTACCTTCGCCGGGACGCTCAACGCCGCGCAGGCTTACATCGTCAATGATATTTATTTGAAATATGTGGATCCTGATGCTTCTAACCAGCGCATCAGCAGCATGAATTACCTGACGGGCATCGTGGTGGTACTTATCAGCGTGGTCATCGGGTTTTTTGCCAAAGACGTCAATAGTCTGCTGCAATGGATCGTGTCGGCGCTGTATGGCGGCTACATCGCGGCCAACGTGCTGAAATGGTATTGGTGGCGCTTCAATGCCAGCGGATTTTTCTGGGGAATGCTGGCAGGAATCATCCCGGCTATGACGTTTCCTTACCTCATCGGTGGACTGGATTTGTACTATTTCCCGCTATTGTTCGCCGTTTCGCTGGCGGGTAGCATCGCCGGAACGTTACTTGCTCCGCCTACCGACGTTGAAACGTTAAAAAGCTTTTACCGCACCATTCATCCTTGGGGATTCTGGAAACCCATCCAGGAATTAGTGATGGACGAGGATCCTGATTTCGAAGCCAACCGCAACTTCAAGTGGGACATGATGAACGTCGGTATCGGCGTCGTGGCTCAGATGTGTCTGACCGTGTTGCCCATTTATTTAGTTTTGGGCATGAACACGTCATTGTTCGTCTCGTTGGGAATCCTAGCCGTAACGATCATCATCTTAAAGCGTACCTGGTGGGACAAACTAGGCGAGCAAGACAAGAACCTCGCCCCCGTCAAAAAGCACTCGACTCTAGTGTCATAATAAGTACTTTCACAAAAAAATAACCGACCCGTCGGACCGTATCTAACAAACCAATACCTAAATTAATGAAACCTGAATTTCACACCCGGCTCGATCAACTGGAAAAGGCGCACTTTGACCTTATTACCCGTCCTAATCAGCCGCTCCTGCTGGGCAACGGCATTTATGAACGCCACGAACACCCAATTCTGACGGCCCAACACACACCGCTGTTCTGGCGCTACGACCTTAACCCGGCCACGAATCCTTATTTAATGGAGCGTTACGGCATCAACGCGGTCTTCAACGCCGGAGCTATTAAGCTCAATGGCAAGTACCTGCTGGTAGCGCGGGTCGAGGGATGGGATCGCAAATCGTTTTTTGCGGTAGCCGAAAGTCCCAATGGCGTGGATAATTTCCGCTTCTGGGACCACCCGATTACCATGCCCGAAACCGAGCAGCCCGACGGCAACGTGTACGATATGCGCCTGGTGCAGCACGAAGACGGCTGGATCTACGGCCTGTTCTGCACTGAAAATCGTGACCCCAAAGCGGCTCTTGGCGACCAGTCCTCGGCCATAGCGCAGTGCGGCATCGCCCGCACCCACGACCTGTTAACCTGGGAGCGGCTACCCAACCTCAAAACGCCCTCGCCGCAGCAGCGGAACGTGGTGCTACACCCCGAATTCGTGGACGGCAAGTATGCCTTCTATACCCGGCCCCAGGATAGCTTCATCGAAGCGGGCAGCGGCGGCGGCATCGGTTTCGGCTTGTCGGACTCCATCGAGAATCCGGTGATCGACAGAGAATTTATCGTGGATGGTAAGCAGTACCATACCGTGTACGAGGCCAAAAACGGGCAGGGTCCCGCGCCGCTGCGCACCGAAAAAGGCTGGCTGCATCTGGCCCACGGTGTGCGCAACACCGCCGCCGGACTCCGCTACGTGCTGTACCTTTTCCTGACCGACCATGACGACCTGACCAAAGTCACGCACAAACCCGCCGGGTACTTCATCGCCCCCGAAGGTGAGGAACGCGTCGGCGACGTGTCGAACGTAGCTTTCGCCAACGGCTGGATTTTGGACGACGACGGGACGGTGTTCATTTACTACGCCTCTTCCGACACCCGGATGCACGTGGCGACTTCCTCGCTGGATCGGCTGCTGGACTACGTCACAAATACGCCGGAAGACGGTTTCCGCTCGGCGGCTTCGGTCGAGCGACTGAACGCCCTCATTGACGGGAATATGGCGTATCAGGAGAAAACATCCGACAAGGTACCCCACGATGAAAGTTTCGTGAAATAATGGCGGTACCTGAGCAGACAGACATTGCCCTATTCCGGGCCGAGGTAGCGGCCGAACTGGACAACATTTTGGCCTTTTGGCGGGAAAATAGCCTTGACAAGGAAAATGGTGGTTTCATCGGGCGGCTTAGCAATGACGGGATTGTCGATTCCAACGCCCCCAAAGGCGCGGTACTGAACGCCCGAATTTTGTGGACTTTTTCGGCGGCAGCTCGACATTTGGAAACCGCCGAAAACCGCGCCGTAGCCGATCGGGCCTACAATTATTTTGTCAAGTACTTTCTGGACCAGGAAATGGGCGGCGTGTACTGGACCGTCACACCCGAGGGCGAGCCGCTTGGCACCCGCCAGCAGATTTATGCCCTGGCTTTTGCCATCTACGGGCTTAGCGAATACTATTTATTGACTCAAAAAGTAGAGGTACTCACTCACTGTCAGGCGCTGTACCGCTGGATTGAAAGCCACAGCTACGACGCCAAACATGGCGGATACTTTGAGGCGTACAGTCGGGAAGGAGAACTCTTGGAAGATTTGCGACTGAGCGAAAAAGACCGCAACGACCCCAAGACGATGAATACGCACCTCCATATTTTGGAGGCCTACGCCAACCTGTACCGCGCCTGGCCCGATGCCGTTCTGGCCGATCAAATCAAAAATTTGCTGGTGGTATTTCAGGAACACATCATCGATCTTGAAACCCACCACCTGCGCCTGTTTTTCACCGCCGACTGGCAACCGACCGCCGATTTGGTTTCCTACGGCCACGACATCGAAGCCGCCTGGCTGCTGCTGGAAGCCGCCGAAGTGCTGGGCGATGCCGCGTTGATCGAGCAATTCCAGCAGGTCGCCAGCCAAATGGCACTAGCCGCCGCCACGGGCTTGCAGCCCGACGGGAGCCTGGTCCATGAATTGAACCGCGCCACCAACCACTACGATACCCACCGCGAATGGTGGGTGAGTGCCGAAGCGATGGTCGGTTTTCTGAACGCCTGGCAACTGACGAGCGAGCCGGAATTCTACGACCAGGCGCGGGCGAGCTGGGATTTTATTCAAAATCATCTTTTGGATAAAGCGGGTGGAGAATGGCGTTGGGGCGTATTTGAGGATTATAGCCCGATGGGAGACGAGGATAAAATCGGTCACTGGAAATGTCCGTATCATAATGCGCGGGCGTGTATGGAAGTAGTAAGGCGACTGCAAGATAAGGCTGCTTAGAACACCTGCCGAAGGATTTTTTACCCAAAATGATTGCCTCATGTTCAATAAAAATCTGCTACTGATTCTCCTCTTGATTGTTTGCCACACCGGCTTTGCGCAATCGACCAAAAACACTTCCGGCGTTTACTCGATCCTCGACTTCGGCGCTCCGCGCAATCAGCGCGTCAACGCCCAAGATTTCATCCAGCGGGCTATTGACAGTTGCGCGGCGCGAGGAGGCGGTATCGTCTTTTTCCCGGCGGGCGATTACTACTCGGCCACGATTCAGCTACGCTCCAGGGTCGAATTGAATGTCAGTCTCGGGGCCACCCTGTACGCGCTGCCGGATACGACGCTCTACAAAAATGCTAAAAAGGGCCTGGAAAACTCGGGTGAATCCATTACGCCCGCTTTAATTGTGGGTAATGGCTTGAAACACATCGCCATCACGGGCCGGGGCCGCATCGTGGGTGAACCGGAATTTGGCAGCAGTATTGTAACCGACAATGACACCTACCCCGGCTGGAACGAAACCGCCCGAAAGGCGGGAGTACCGATGGATAAGCCCTTCGTCAAAGCGCCCAAGGTGTCGCTGGTGTACCTGAGTGAATGCGAAGACGTACTGATCTCGGACGTTTCCATCATCGACTCGCCCAACTGGGCCTGCCACATCCAGTGGTCCCGGCAGGTGCGCGTCAAATCGGTCATCATCACGTCCAGTCTGGAACGCGGCGTCAATTCCGACGGGCTGGACATCGACGGTTGTCAGGACGTGGTGGTGTCGGATTGCATCATCAGCACTGGCGACGACGCGATTTGCCTGAAATCGACCAGGCAGGGTGGCCGCTCCGAACCCTGTACCGACATCGTCGTCATCAATTGCGTACTTTCTTCCACCTCCTGCGCCCTGAAAATTGGCACCGAAACGCACTCCGATTTTCGTAGGATCGTTTTCTCCAATTGCGTCATAAAAGACACCAATCGTGGCCTGGGCATCATCGTGCGCGACGGTGCGACAGTGAGCGATGTGCTATTTACCAATATCGTCATGGATTGCCAGCGCAAACCGTTTTTCTGGTGGGGCGACGCCGAGGCGTTTCATTTTGTGGTGATGAAAAGAGATCCTGACTCGAAGGCAGGACGCATCGAGCGGGTCAGCCTACGCAATATCGTGGCGCGGGTCGAGGGTACTTCGCTCATTCAGGGACTGGGGGAAGACACGGTGGAGGATATTGTTTTGCAGGATGTCAGTCTGGTAATGAATCCCGAATCCACCGCCGACCGCCGTGCCACTAATGCCATTACCATCGAGCGGGCGGAAAGGGTACAAATCCGTGACTCCGACGTAACCTGGAATTCCGGCATTAAGGATTTGGCCCAAAGACAATCCGTATCGCTTACCCAAATAAAGGATCTGCAAATCACCGGATTCAGCACCCGCACGGTAGGAGCGGGTGTACCCGAAGCCGTCCTTGGCCTAGAAGATGTCCAGCGGGGCGTAATTAACTTCCCGGTACTGGCGGATAAATCAGTAGATTACGTGCGGGTGGAAGGCCCGAAAACCAGCGACATTATTCTAAAATCAGGGATAAAAGCGCCGACGGCGGTGAAGTACTTCGTGGCACCCAACCTTAAAAAGCAGGTGACGATCGAATAGGGATAGATTGGCTCAAACATTTACCGCCATCCCCTTTTTAATTCGCCGGTTATCAGGATTTACTAATACTACTTGTGCCTTGTTACACAGGCGTTTCGGGGGTATCATTCCATTTATTTACAAGTTTTGTTAAAAATGGTTATAAAAATATCACGATTGGATAAAATTGTACTATTCTTCTGGTTTATATAAAACCTTAATTTGTCTAATCAGAAGTAGGCGCAGACAACAGCGATTATAAGTTACAAAATACGTCCGGTTTGTGCCTTCCGAATGTACTCACCAATCATCGTAATAAAACGCTTAAAGAAAACTTCCAAACCTAAACTATTGACTATGTCCATTAATCTACCTGCTGAACGACAATCCGTTTCACTTTTTCTACTGCTAAGACACGTGCTGTCTTTGATGGTTCTGTTAGCCATCAGCACGATTGCATTCGCGGCCGATCCAATTAAGATTGAAGCCGAAGCCTCCGAAGGAGTTGCGCTCAACGGGGTACAGATTGCCCAAACGCCCGCGGGTTTCAGCGGTTCCGGCTTTGCCTGGGGTTTCGATGCGGCTACTGACAATATTACGTTCACTTTTACCGCTCCGGCTGGGGAGTATAATCTTTCCATCGGCTACTATTCACCCTACGGAAACAAGACGACGAAACTGACGGTCAACGGGGTCAATAGCGACCAGGTTCTGACGGGAACCGGCACGAATTTCAGTGCCGCGGCAATCGGAAAATTTCAGCTGCCGGAAGGCCAGAATACCATCACCATGACCAATAACTGGGGTTATTACGGCATCGACTATATCGTGCTAACGCCGGTAATCGTTGCACCGCCAAAGATTACACCGTTGTTAAATGGCCGGGCTGAAGCTGAGGACGGTAATCTGTCGGGGGTCAATGTCGCGACCGCAAACGCGGGTTATTCGGGGACCGGTTACGTAACGGGTTTCGATAACGGAACGGACCAAGTGAGCATTACCTTCAACGCCACGGTAGGACTCTACGAGCTTTCCATCGGCTACGCCTCGTCCTATGGTGATAAAGGCGTTGATTTTCAGGTCAACGATGAAACCGGTTCCAACAAGTTCCCAACGACCCCAAGCGGCTACGGTACCTTGGTCGCGGGAAAGTTTCTGCTGACGGAAGGATTGAATACCGTGGTGATCCGCAATGGCTGGGGCTACTTCAACATCGACTACATTCAACTTACGCCAACCACGGTCCCGCTGCCGGTCAAGCCTCCCAAAACGCTGGTCGATGCGCGGGCAACGCCTTCTACAACGGGCCTGTTTTCGTACATGGTCGACCAGTATGGCAGTAAATTAATTTCGGGTCAGCAGGATGACGTGGAATACGTGCTGGAAAAGACGGGTAAAGAGCCGGCCATCGGCGCGTTCGATTTAATGGATTATTCGCCCAGCCGGATTGAAAATCAGGCTAATCTCACGCCCATTCGTACTAGCGAAGCCATGATCGACTGGGCCAAAAAAGAGGAAGGCCGGGGCATCATTAGCCTGTCGTGGCACTGGAATGCCCCAACGGATCTGATCAATGAGGCCCCTGACAAACTCTGGTGGAGCGGCTTCTATACCAAAGCCACCACGTTCGACCTGGCAGCCGTGCTGGCCGATAAAAATGGGAGCCGGTACCAGCTATTGCTCCGCGATATCGACGCCATTGCTTTCCAACTCAAGAAATTCCAGGCCGCCGACGTACCGGTACTGTGGCGACCGCTGCACGAAGCTTCCGGCAAGTGGTTTTGGTGGGGAGCCAAGGGATCGGGGCCATTTAAGGAACTTTGGCAGCTGGTGCACAACCGGCTCACCAACCATCATCAGCTGCATAACCTGATTTGGGTGTATGCCGGTACGGATACCATCGACCCGGACTGGTACCCCGGCGATGCGTACGTCGACATTGTGGGTGAGGACGTTTATACCGACGCAACGTCTAACATGAGCGGCAACTGGGAAAACGCGCTGTCGCAGTTCGATGGCAGAAAAATGATTTCCCTGACGGAATCCGGCAATCTGCCTACCCTCGACAAAGTGCGGGCATTTGCCACCTGGTGGTCCTGGTTCTCGATTTGGTCGGGTACCCATATAAAGGATGAGCCCATTGATAAACTGCAAAGTACCTACGGTTCCGAGTATGTTATTAACCTGGATGAACTGCCCAACTGGCGGCCACCCTTTACCATGAAAGTAAAGTATCATGACGGCGACAATGGACAGCTAACCAACAATAACATCCGACCCAACCTCACGCTTGTCAATGAAGGGTCGACGGCCGTGCCTTACAGCGAACTGACCGTTCGGTACTGGTTCACCCCGGAAAACTACGCGGGTATCAATGCCTGGATAGACTACGCTCAGATGGGCAACAGCCGGGTGAAAACAAAATATGTGGCCCTTGAGAATCCCCGCGCCAATGCGGCCGGTTATCTGGAATATAGTTTTGAGGCGTCAGCCGGAGACCTCGCGGCCAACGGCAATTCGGGTGTGATCAATTCCCGCCTGGCTAATTCAGACTGGACAAACTTCAACGAAACAAACGATTATTCTTATCAGACCGCCAGCCAGTACGGCTGGAATGAACACATTACGATGTATCGAACCACGTCGAGTGGTGTTCCCCAGTTGATTTGGGGTGTCGAACCCGATGTCATCCCATCTACAGTGAAATTGAAGGTGTATGCTCAAAACAAGAACTACAACACGAACGGTAGTTCCATCAGTACGCACCTTTACGTCGCCAACGAGGGCAACACTCCTGTTGCCTACGGCGACATAGCGGTTCGGTATTGGTTTACGTCGGAGGGAGGGCAGCCCCTCAACTACTGGGTCGATTACGCCAAACGATTACGCCAAACTTGGCAACGGAAACATCGTCGGGCAATTCACGCGCAACGTGGGTCGCAACCGGGCGGACACCTACTTGCAGTTGACCATAAAACCCACGGCGGGCGTGCTGTCGCCGGGCGCTACGACCGGTAACATTCAATACCGGATCTCAAAATCCGACTGGTCGGCGTTCAACGAAGCAAACGATTACTCGTATAAAGTCGCCGCCGCGTCCGATACCAACAGCCGCATCACGGTTTACTACCGTGGCCAGCTGATTTCCGGCACTGAACCGGCTGCGGTCGCCAGCGCACGGTTGGCCGCCGAGGAAAAAACATCCTCGCCTCTCCAGGTTACTTTACTGGGTAACCCCGTGATGGGCGAACAAGCCGAAATTACCATTCAGGGAGCAGCCGAGTCAGCGGTGTGGTTGACGCTGACGGACCTGAAAGGAACATCGCTCTTCCAGGGAAAAATTGAACAGACGACTGAGACGGAGCATCATATTATTCCGCTGGGAAGAAATCCCGGTCTCTTTTTATTGCGGGTCAACACGATGAATGAATCGACCGTTGTAAAAATCGTCAAACTTTAATTTTAACACCCAGTGCGTATTTAGCTGGTTTTTTAACCCGAATCCCAATTAGAAGAGGGATAAACGTATGAAAAAAAGACGCGCTGTTCAATGGTAAATCCTTGAATAGCGCGTCTTTTTTTAGTAAACCGAAGGTATGCGCGCGGAGCGAAGAGTTGCAAAACGGGGTGTGGCGGGGTTTGTGAATAATTTTTAGCTACTTTTGGTTCTATTCCAAAAACTGCCCTATGATCTCGCTGCTTCCTAATTTCTTGTCCCGATGCCATTCCAGCCTGCTCGTGCTTTTGCTCGGATTGGCTATGCTGGGTTGCCGGACCAATACCGACGACACTACCGATGCCTCCGTACCTGCCGGAATTGCCAAGGCTATTGCCGCCGATACCAACGCGCCTAAGCCCGAAGCCCCGCAAATCGAAACAGCTGTGCCCGATTCATTGGCCTCGGGAAGCCTGGCTTCACGCTCGGCCGCGCAGGAGACAATCCCAAACTATGTTGTCGAAACGCTGGCTTACATTCGGGAGCACGACAGCGCTCCCAAAGGCTACGTGGGCGGGCGGAAGTTCAGTAATCTTGAAAAACGCCTTCCCCAAAAAGCACCGGGCGGCGAGCCTATCCAATATCGTGAGTGGGATGTGAAGCCCAAAGTTGAAGGCCAGAATCGCGGCGCCGAACGGCTCGTGACGGGCTCTAACGGCCGAGCTTGGTATACCCGCGATCACTACAATTCGTTTGTGGAAGTTAAGAAAAAGAAAGCTTTGCTGGCGAAATAATCTAGCCGAAATAAATTTTTTTAAAAATGAAAAACACACATTTTCTCTTCATACCTACTGACGGCGATCCGGCAGAATTCTTTCCTGATTGGCGCATTGCCCGCATCGAAGGCAAAGATTCCACCACGCTGAAAGCATTCTATGAGCAAATCAACGAGGCGCTGGACTTCCCGGACTACTTCGGCCATAACCTCGACTCGCTCGATGAAATGCTCAACGACCTGCAATGGCTGGACGCTGACAAAATCCTTCTTTTCATAAAAGACAGCACCGATTGGCTGGTCAGAGAAAAATCGGCTGACAAGATAACCACGCTCATTGACTTGCTGGAAGCCATTGCTGAAGACTGGAAATGGCTGGACGAAGACGAAGGCAGTGAACTAAAAAAGAAGGAATTTCGCATCCTTTTTGAAGAAAGTCCCCGTATCCGTACCATGCTCGAAGAGCAGGAAATACCTTTTAGTTCAGTTGACAGTTGACAGTGGAGAGTGTTTTCTTTTGGGAAGTTCGTAACTCTGAAGGAAGCATTCTTACCCTCAACCGCCAATTGGTGTCGGGCTGAGCGTACAGGTCCTGCGCGCCGTACCGACCCGAGCGATCGAAGTCCGTTGGCCGTTAACCGTTAACCGTTCCCCCCTTCATCCTTTCCCCCTTCGACCCTCGTCAAACTTTTCTTCCACTGAAAATACCCCATCGCGGCTAAACCTAGGAATACGGCGTAAAGCAGGGCAGTAAGGTGCAGATCTTTATAAATGTACATACCCACGTAGCAGGTGTCGGCCACGATCCAGAGCAGCCAGTTTTCGAGGTACTTGCGGGCCATCATCCACTGACCCAATAAGCTGGCGGCAGTGAGGGCTGAATCGACGTAGCTCAGGCTGGCGTCGGTGTAGCGGTTGAGCAGAAAGCCCCACAGCAGCGTGGCGGCTACGAAAAGGCCCAGGAAAATACCGTACATTTTCAGAGGCGTGCGGCTAACGGGGAGAGATTGATGATTTTTGCCACCGTATTGCCACGCCCACCAACCGTAAATACTCGTAAGAAAGTAGTAGCCCTGCAAACTCGTATCGGCGTACAGCCGTGCTTCCAGAAAAACGAAAGCATAAAGTACCGCGTTAATTATTCCGAAAAACCAGCCCCAAACATTCTGCTGCGTGTTGAGGTACACGCAAATCGCCCCCGTCACGAAGCCCAGAATCTCTAGCGGCGTAGTGACGAAGCCCGCCAGGCTTAGGGTTTGGCTGAGCCAGTCGATCATTTATTTAATGGACCGGTAAGCCGGCGCGGGTTGATAGTTGACAGTTGTTTTC
>JBBSSJ010000110.1:0-14080 GCA_038242095.1 Cytophagales bacterium | reverse complement strand
GGTGGTCGTGCACGTGGTGCACGACCAGGCGGAAAATTCGGCGGGCGGGCTGAACAATCCTAATATTGCCGACGCGCAGATTCGCTCTCAGATCGACGTACTCAACGAAGATTACCGCCGCATGGCGGGTACCAGGGGATTCAATGCCAATCCCGTCGGGGCCGACGCCATGATTCAATTTTATCTGGCGCAATACGATCCGGACGGGCGGGTCACCTCGGGTATTACCCGCCACCGTTATACTCAGAAAACAAGTTTCAACCCCTTTTCCGATGACCTGTTGCTGGCTAATATTGTCAATTGGCCGTCCGATCAGTACCTTAATATCTGGGTATGCCGCTTAACGGACAGCTACCTAGGTATCGCCCAGTTTCCATCAACCGACAAAGTTGATGGGCTCAACACTGCCAACGACCCCAATAACCTTACCGACGGTGCGATCATCGACTTTCGGTACTTTGGTCGAAATACCGGCGCGATTACCAGTCGAATATACAACCTTGGGCGTACGACCACGCACGAGTTAGGACACTGGCTCGGTTTGATCCATACCTGGGGCGATGCGGTTTGCGGCAATGACTATTGCGCCGATACGCCACCGACCGAAGGGCCCAACCGTACCACGGTTTGCGTGGAAGAGTTCTCAGTTTGCAATGGCGTACGTACCCGCAACATGATCGAGAACTATCTGGATTACTCACCGGATTCCTGCATGAATATTTTTACCAGGGATCAGGTGGGCCGCATGAGGGCCGTTTTGGCCCTTAGTCCGCGCCGCGCCCGGTTAGTCGAACTGGCCAAAGCGGGTCGGCTCGATCCAACTGACCAACTAACCGTTACGCTTTACCCTAATCCCATTGTAGCTCAGATTCCGTTGGTCGTCGACGTTCAATTTGCCGGCTTTCAGAATTTCACCTACGCGATTTTTGACTTGACGGGGAGGCAGCTTACCACTGCTGCATTCAAAAACGTATTCAGCCGACGCCTGTCACTCGATGTCCAGCTCTTACCACCTGGAATCTATATTTTGCGCGTTGATACCGACGGCGAATCCATCACCAAAAGATTTATCGTCCGCTAAGCCCAAAAGTATGTCTGGCACATCGCCTTTCCTCCGATTCGTTCTGTGCCTCGGGGCGGGGATCGTGGCGGTAGATTGGCTGTTGAATAACGCACCGGCCCTCACGGAGTTTGCCCCGGCGTTACTGGTAGTGTGGTGTACGGCCGGGTTTGTTAGCATTGTTCTTTTTAAGAAATCTTCGCGGATCCAGTCTGTTGGCCTCTTCGTCACGTTATTCTGCCTGGGTGGTTTGGTGACCAGTTTGAAACACCACCAATTTGCCGACGAGGTAGCCACATTAAATGGCAAAGAATATGATAGCGCGCTGCTGGAAATCACCTCACTGGGCCAAAGACGCAAAACTACCTATCAGTTTGAGGCCATCGTCAGGCAACTTCGCCAAGAAAACTCCTGGCAACCTTCCGCTGCCAAAGTTTTGGTTTCAATCGCTGGTGAAACATTAGTCTTGCCGCAGCCGGGTAATTATCTGGTAGTTAAAAAGCGTGAACTTGTCCGCCCAAAGCCCGCGCTCAATCCCAACCAAATGGATTACGCCGACTACCTCCGACGGCGCGGAATTGCCTGGACCATCTATCTCCCGGCCGAGTCTTTCCTAATTCTTGACAAAAAAGCCAACGCCGCGGTAACGCAATGGCCCGTCCGGGTATCGCAAAGGGCGGATTGGGTATTACACGAGTACCTTGGTGGAGGCGAATCCTACGGCTTGGTGAAGGCGATGCTGTTGGGCCGTCGCGATGATTTGGGGCCAGATTTGTTGCAATCATATGCTTCGGCCGGGGCCATTCACGTGCTCGCCGTATCGGGTTTGCACGTCGGGGTGTTGTTTCTGTTACTGTCGTTTTCGCTGGGTTGGCTTAAAAAATGGCGGTGGGGGCGCAGGGTGTATGTGCTAAGCATTTTTGTGTTACTCGGTGCCTACGCTTTAATTACCGGCCTCTCGCCTTCGGTGGTGCGCGCCTCGCTGATGTGCGTCGTATTGGCTACCTCCCAGGCAGTGAGCCGCAGGCACCACAGCCTAAACGCACTGGCTTTGTCGGCCTTTTTAATTCTCCTGCTGGATCCGCTGTCCTTGTTTTCGGTTGGTTTTCAGCTATCCTACGCCGCCGTAGCGGGAATTTTACTGCTATATCCGGTAGGTAAAAACCTGATTCGTTCAAGATTTAGAATGGTGGCGTGGCTGTGGCAAATCTCCTTGATCGGACTGGCAGCCCAGCTCTTCACGTTTCCTATCAGCGTCTACTACTTCCATCAGTTTCCCACGTATTTTTGGTTGGTCAATCCCTTCGTAATTTCACTGACGAGCGTACTGATTTATAGCGCGTTGGGGGTAGTGACTTTCGGTAGCTTACTGATAACGAGTCCATTGGCTACTATTTTTGCCTATTTTACCGAAGGAGTAGGCAGTTTGATGAATTATATAGTGGCGTGGCCCGCTAGACTTCCCGGTTATCTGCTGGAAAATTTACACCTGAGCTTATTCGAAGTTATGCTGTTGCTACTTTGGGTTCTAGTTTTTTACAAAACACTGATAAACAGGGAATTGCGTAGCTTGAAGTGGCTGGGAGTAATTAGTATGCTATATCTTAGCGTTTCTATTGCGCAAACGCTAGATCACTTCTCTACTGAAAAAATCTTTTTTCACGCAATGCCAAAACATACCACCTTGTCATTCACCCAGGGACAAACCGCTTACATTTTGGCCGATACAGGATTTGAAACGGATAAGGCGGCCAACGACTTCAACCTGAAAAATTATTTCAACGCCTTAGACATTCTGACTGTGAAGTACGCCTACTTGCCCGATCGCGCTGAAAATGCTAATCTTTTACTTCACACGCACAAGGGCCAGGTTCTTTTCGATTCGAAAACGACCGGGCAATATAGTCAAATGACGATCATCCGAAACAAGCGCTTTCCCAATGTTGCAACCTTATCTACCAATTCTGCGGGAACCTATATACTTAGTCAGGAACTAGGCTACAAGACAAAGGAAAAATGGAACACGTTACTCGAAGCGGCGAACAATCGGGTAATCGATCCATCGCAAACCGGGGCGCACGAATTTTAAGCGAGATTATCTCAACATTAAGCCACCATCGAGAAACTTTTTAGGGTGGTGAAGGTTATTGAATGTATATGGAAAAGATAGAAAAAATCCAAAAAGCGTACAAAGAGTACGTCCTGGAAAATGGCACCCAACCTCCCTCGGTTTATATTTTTGCCAAGAAACTCAAAATGCCGGAAACGGAGTTCTACGAATTCTACAATAGTTTCGAGGCCGTCGAGTCCGACGCCTGGGTAGGTTACTTACGGCAGACACTGCTTTCGCTGGAAGCCGACGAGGCTTACGTCCAATATTCAACCCGCGAGAAGCTGCTGGCATTTTACTACACCTGGATCGAGATTCTGAAGCAGGATCGTAGCTTCGTGGTGTATAGCTACAATCGGCTGAAACAGCCCGTCGCCAGGAATGTCGGGGCGCTACAGCCTTTCAAGACTGGTTTTTACAATTTCGCGACCGAGTTAATGATGGAAGGGCGTGAAACCCGCGAGATCGTCACACGGCCGGTGGTGTCCGACCGTTACGTGGACGGACTTTGGATGCAGTTGCTTTATATCCTGGATTTTTGGGTTAGAGACCTGAGCAGAGGCTTTGAAAGCACTGACACCGCGATTGAGAAATCAGTCAATACATCGTTTGACCTGATGGGCAAATCCGTCGTTGACTCGGTGCTCGATTTTGCCAAATTCGTTTACCAAAACCGCAAGCCATGAAAGAGCAACAGTCCATCCCGACCTCCAAAGTAGCGCGCGCTACGCAGTTTGTCAAGACCGGCGTCAAAATCGGGGGCAATTATATCAAGTACAATGTCAAGAAAATGGTCGATCCCAGCACGACCAAGGAAGAGCTTCACAACGACAACGCCACAGACATTTATGAGTCGCTGAGCCAGTTGAAAGGCTCCGCGCTCAAAGTGGCGCAAATGCTCAGCATGGACCGTAACGTATTGCCCCGCGCGTACGTCGATCGTTTTCAGATGTCGCAATATTCGGCGCCCCCGCTCTCGGGCCCGCTGGTAGTGAAGACCTTCCGTAGCTATTTTGGCAAAACGCCCGGCGAGTTGTTTGATACGTTCGATATTCAGGCTGCCAATGCCGCTTCCATCGGTCAGGTACACAAGGCGACTAAAGGCGGCAAAAATCTGGCGGTCAAAATTCAGTATCCTGGCGTGGCGAATAGTATTAGTTCCGATCTGCGAATGGTGAAGCCGATGGCCACGCGTTTGTTCAGCCTTAACGAAACCGACATTGAGCGCTACATGGGCGAGGTGGAGTCCAAACTGCTGGAAGAGACCGACTACGACCTCGAATTGAAGCGCTCCGTTGAAATTTCGGAGGCTTGCGAGCATATTCCGCACCTGGTTTTTCCAAAATACTACCCTAAGCTTTCGGCTAGCCGGATTCTGACGATGGACTGGCTCGACGGTCAACACTTGAAGGATTTCATGCTGACCAATCCCAGCCAGGAGGTTCGCGACCAAATCGGGCAATCGCTTTGGAACTTCTATGATTTTCAAGTCCACCAGTTGCGGCAGGTGCACGCCGACCCGCACCCAGGTAACTTTCTGATGCGGCAGGACGGTACGATGGGCGTAATCGACTTTGGTTGCGTGAAAGTAATACCCGACTTTTTCTACGACAACTATTTTGCGCTTATCAACCCCGACACGGTGGAGGATAAGCCGAAAACCGAGAAGATCTTTTACAATCTGGAATTCCTGGTGGACACCGATACGCCCGCCGATAAAAAGATGTTCAGCGAGCTTTTTGAAACCATGATCGGGCTACTGGGCAAGCCGTTCGCCGTGGATGAGTTCGACTTTGGTGATGGAAGCTATTTTGACTCGGTGTACGCCTTTGCCGATGAGCTGGCGAAAATTGAAGAACTGAAAAACTCAAAGGTGGCGCGAGGTTCGCAACACGGTTTGTACATCAACCGTACTTATTTCGGCCTGTATTCCATGCTCAACGAGTTGAAAGCCAAAGTCATGACACATAAGCCCGAGTGGCTGATTAGTAAAAAGAAGCAATCGGTTGGTCAACTTCCCTGATAAATCCGGGTAATCTCGGCGTTAACTCTTTCGGTCCACGTAGCCTGGGCCGAGGTATCGAGCCCGTGGCGGGTTTCCCCGTCGTACTTTTTCTGCTCGTCGTTCATCTCGCGAAAGGCGTCTAGAAACTCGTATTGGATCTGACTATCGTAATCTTCGATGCTCAGATCCATTTTTTTTAGCCGCTCTTTGAACCGTTCCGCCATGATTCTTGTAATGTCGAAATGCGTTTGTTCGTGGGCCAGCGTGTAAGCGTTGCGGGCTTCGGCCTTACCCCAGGACATGTTGCGCACCATAAACACCTTTAAAGAAATGACCACTTGAATTCCTGAGGCGCTCATGCGGGAATTACCTTCGTAAGCCATACTGGAAAATACCGCCGCTGCGTATTTGGTGGATGGGCGAGTGGTATTGCCCTGGAAGTCATACCAGGTCAGTTTTTTTCCTTGATCGTAGTAGACGGTATCTTTTTGATTGGGGTAATCGCTTTCTGTGAACACCAGCGTTACGTTTCTGGCCAGAAGCGGATTCTTGCCATCATTTTGCCCTATCCACTGGTCGAAATGCCGAATGCCGCCGTCCACTAAGCGGCGGATAACGGACTCATGGTCAAACGCCTGTTCGGGACGGGTGTAATTAGTGGAGGTAATGTAATTGATCAGAAAAAGCTTTTTATCGCCCCGCGTCCATTGAAAAGTGAATTTGATCCTCATTTCTCCTGCAATTTTATTGGGCGTAATCTTGCGTTCCGACACCCCAAATTCATCGATTAAAATTTCCAAGGGAAGCGCACCCTCCGTCGGCCCACGCGTGGATAGTTTCCAGTGATCGTACACTTCCCGGTTAAGTGGTCTTCCCGTTTGCAGACTCACCGACTTGCCATGAACGTTGATCGTACCAAGGATTTGTGACTTGCCACTTCGCATGTCCAGCAGATCGAGCAGGTAGTAAGATTTGGCGTTGGGCAGCGCAATCTTTTCTTTCTTTAAAGATATTATTCCATCAGCCGCTGTTCCCTGAGCATCTACCTGACTGACGTTTAGGGAGATAAGTGCTATTAAAAAACCACTGTGCAGATTTCTTAGTGCGATAGCTGACCTTTTTCTAAATTGCATGATATAAAAGAGCAAAGAACGATATGCCTACATCGAATCCAAAGCCGAATTTTGACGACATATACATGGAATTGGCCAAAAATCTGGCCAGAAGATCGCACTGTATCAAAGCCCAAGTAGGAGCGGTGCTTACCAAAGACACGCGCATCATTTCGATTGGCTACAACGGACCACCCGCTGAAACGCACAACTGCGACGAAGAATTTCCGCTGACGGGTTGCCCGCGCGACTCCAAGGGGAGTTGCTCCCTGGCATTGCACGCCGAGCAAAACGCCATCCTCTACGCCGTCAAAAACGGCTCAAACATAGAAGGGTCCACTTTGTACGTAACACTGGCCCCCTGCATCGCCTGCGCCCGGGTAATCTACACTATGAAAATCAGCAAAGTGATCTACCTTGACTCATACGCCGCATTCAAGGGGATCGGCAAAGAAGAAGGCGCGGAATTCCTGAAAACCTTCGGTGTGGAAATCAGGCAATACGGCAGCGGTGTGGGAGAGGTGTTGCTTTAATGCTCCATTTCCTCATCCACCCCATCCGCGCCATGCACATGTCCGTGCTCCAGTTCGGTTTCGGTGGCCTCGCGGATGTTGAGCACCGTGCCTTCAAAGTGCATGGTTTTTCCGGCAAGGGGGTGGTTGAAATCCATGAGGACAACATCGTCGCGTACTTCCACCACTTGTCCTTGTAGAGTTTCTCCCTCGTCGTTGGTCATGGGGATAAGGTTTCCTTCAATCAGCAGCTCGTCCTGGTCTACGCCTTCCATGACGAAAAGCGCCTTGGGCAGCTCGACTACGGCCTCGGCATCGTAGTCGCCGTAACCTTCTTCGGGCTCGATCGTAAAATCGAAGGCATCGCCTTCGGACAGGCCGGCCAGCTGTTGCTCAAATTTTTCGGGCAGGCCGCTCATTTCGTGAATAAAAGCCATTGGATCGTCCGCGCCCACTACCTCCACAATCGTCATTTCATCTTCGTTGTCCGGGATGCTGAGGTTATAGGCTAAGCTTACTACTTTATTTTTTTCAATAATCATTTGCTTAGTTTCTTTAAAAAGTGATTGTTGAAACGCCTGAGGCGTCTTTTAAATATAAACAAAGCTACGGTAAATATCGTACCTAACTCCCCGAATCTGTGAATTTTCTGGCGCATATAGCCCTTTCCGGCCCCCGTGAGAATATTATGATGGGTAATTTTACCGGCGATTACGCCAAGGGCAATCTGACGCCCAATCGCGTGGATACCTGGTCGTCCGATTACTTACTTGGCGTGAAGCTGCACCGCTTCATCGACGACTTCACCGATACCCACCCGACGGTCCAGACCGCTAAAAGATTCCTGAGCCAAATACACCCCAGAGTAGCCGGGGTCGCACTGGATATCTTTTTCGATTATTTCCTCGCCGACCGGTTCGAGCAGTTTTACGGCGAAGATTTGGCCAATTTTGCTGAGCGCTCTTACGAAACAATCCTGCGCCACCGCGATTTGATTCCCACCGCGATGCTTCCCATGGCCGAGGCCATGGTACTGCATGATTGGCTTACTAACTACCGTACCGTAAGCGGCATCGAGCGGGCCTGTTCCGGCCTGGCGCGTAGATTTACCTTTATGTCCGCCATCAAAGATGCCGAACAGGAAATGATAAGAAACCAGCCCGTGTATGAAGTGGCTTTCCTGAAATTTTACCCCGAACTACAAGCCGCTGTGAAAACGTTTCTGGCCGATAATGAAAGATAATTATGAATGAGATTGCATATATTCAGTTAGACCTAACGTCCAATATCCGTTTCTAATCCCTTACCATCATGGCCCTGACGCCTGAATCTATCCTCAAAGATATTCGCGCAAAACAAATTAAACCCGTGTATTTTCTCTACGGGGAGGAATCATACTATATTGACTTGATTGCCGCCGAACTGGAAAAAAGGGTGGTGCCTGAATCCGGAAAGGACTTTAACCAGTTTGTCTTATACGGTAAAGACACGGAACTTACCGTAGTGCTGGGCTACGCCAGGCGCTTTCCTTTTATGGCCGATCGGTTGCTCGTTGTGGTTAAGGAGTCCAACAAACTGGGGGGAATGGATCAGAAAGAGCAACAAGTACGGCTGGAAGAGTACGCCAATAATCCACTGCCCAGTACGGTGCTGGTGTTTTGCCATCAAGACAAAGCTGACGAGCGCCGGACGTACATCAAAGCATTCAACAAACACGGGGTAGTGGTTCATTCCAAAAAGCTGTACGACAACAAATTGCCCGACTGGGTGAGCAACTACTGCCACACGCACGGCGTAAAAATCAGCCCGAAGGCAGTGCAGATGCTGGTCAGTAATATTGGCAATGACTTAAAGCGACTGGTGGCCGAAATTCAAAAAATATTGATCAACCTGCGGGCGGGCGAGGGCGTGGATGCCGATTTGGTGGAACGCTACGTTGGCATCAGCAAGGAGTATAACGTCTTTGAATTTCAGAAAGCGCTGGCGCGTCGGGATGTGCTGAAGGCTAACGAAATAGCCGCTTACTTTGCCGCCAATCCCAAGGACAATCCGCTCGCGCCGGTGCTCATTATTCTGTTTGGCTTTTTTGGTAAAGTGCTTATGGTTCACGCCGCCACCGATCGCTCCGATGGCGGCCTGGCTTCGTTGCTGGGCGTCAATCCGTTTTTTGTAAAAGATTACGTGCAGGCCGCCCGAAACTATCCGGTTGCCAAAGCCGCTTACGTAATTCACTGCCTGCGCCATACCGATGCCCGAATGAAAGGCGTGGAGGGCGGAGGTATCACGGAGGGCGCATTACTGAGGGAATTGGTTTTCGAGGTGATTCATTGACGGAGTTCAGTTGTTTAGGCGTTCAGAAAAACCACCTCCGCCAGCTAAACGCCTTAACGACTAAAAACCACTAAACAAAAAGAAGGCGAACCGTTGGTGGTTCGCCCTATCTTACGTAGCGGGGAGCAGGATCGAACTGCCGACCTCAGGGTTATGAATCCTGCGCTCTAACCATCTGAGCTACCCCGCCGTTTTGAGGGTGCAAAGCTAAGGCGAAAAAAAATATAGCGCAACAAATTTTTGTTTTATTCCAGACAGAGGTCTAAATTACAAAAAAAAATACGCGCATCGACTCTATGGAAAAGCACAAGTTTACAACCGAATTCGAGGTCAGATCTTCACCCAAAGTCCTTTTTCCCTACATCAGCACTGCTTCGGGTCTCGAACAATGGTTTGCCGAGAAGGTGACGGTCATGCCCGACAATCGCTTCGATTTTCAGTGGGACGGCGAAAGCCACCTGGCCCGGCAAACGGCCCACCGTCTCAACAAAGCTGTCCGCTTTGAGTTCGAGGATCATGAGGAAACCGCTGATGATATCAATTACGTGGAGATGAAACTGGAGGTGAGCGAACTGACGCAATCTACCTATCTTCGCATCGTTGATTACTCCGAAACTATGGATCAGGAAGAGCTATCGTCGCTTTGGGGCGGACTAATGGATAGCTTGAAAGAAATTGTGGGAAGCTAAATGAAGAAACTCGATAAACTGATCCTCAAATCCTTTTGGGGGCCTTTTCTGATTACCCTTTCAGTAGTCGTTTTTATTTTTTTGATGCGTGTCGTTGTCTCCTACATTGACGAATTTGTGGGAAAGGACGTCGAATTCTCTGAGTACGTCCGCCTATTTTCTTTTTTTGCCCTCAGCACGGTGCCGACTGCTTTGCCGCTGGCGATGCTGCTATCTTCGCTTATGGCCTTTGGTAACCTTGGGGAGTTTTTTGAGCTTACCGCGCTCAAAAGTGCCGGCGTTTCTATGATCCGTATCATGCGCCCCCTCTTCATCGTGGCGATTTTTGTGAGTGTGTTTTCCTTCTTTTTCAACGACCGCGTCGTTCCCTGGGCCAACCTTAAAGCGTTCAGTTTGCTTTACGATATTAAAACCAGCAAAGCCACGCTTAATATCAAAGAAGGGATTTTTTATAATGATCTGCCTGGATACAGCATTAAAGTAGATAAGAAGCTACCCAACGCAACCATGCTGGGGATGATTATTTATAAACATGATAACAGTACCTACGAGGCCGGCAATCGGCAGGTAATCCTGGCTGATTCGGGGCGGATGTACACCATCGATAATAACAGTTCGCTAGTGATTGAGCTCTATAGCGGTAACAATTACCAGGAAATGGGGAGTAACAGCGGGCAGCGCAGCCCGACCTATTTGGCCAGCACACCGGGGATTAGCGATCGAAGTAGCAATTTTATGCGCAACCGCTTCGACCGTTACAAGACGGTGGTTAGTATGGAATCGTTTGGCCTGAAGCGTACCGATGAGGACATGTTTAAGTACCATGAGTACATGAAGAACATTAGCGACCTCAACCAGACTACGGACTCACTCCGGCAGGATCTCGCCCGGACCCAAGAAAGCCTTGTTCCCAATAGTCAGCAGTATTTTATTTACGAATATAAAGACATCAGCGCGTACAACTTTCGACCCAGTGATTCGGATTGGGTCAGGAAAATATTAAAAAAGCCGGTCAGCGATAGCATAAAAACTGTTATCCTGAGCAACGCCCGTTCCAATGCTGCCAACGTAGCCAGCTTCGCCAACTCTAACGCCACCTACCTCGACAATAAGAAGAAGGAGGCTAACCGCTATCAGTTGGAAATGCTGCATAAATTCACTCAGGCGGTGTCTTGTTTTGTTATGTTCCTTATCGGCGCACCCTTGGGGGCCATCATCAAAAAAGGCGGATTCGGCGTACCTGTTTTGGTATCGATTATTTTCTTTATATTACTGTATGTGCTTACCATTCAGGGAGATAAATATGTAAAGGATGGTTTACTTAATGTAATAGTCGGTGCCTGGCTTGCCAACTTTATTCTTTTCTGGGTTGGCGTTTATTTTGTGGATCGTGCCCGAAGTGACTCCCGGATATTCGAAATGGACGTATACCAAATGTACTGGCGCAAACTCAAAGCCCGCCTTGGCAAATCGCCTGTTCAAGCCGTAGAAATAGCCTGATTTGCGTTTATTGATGACAAAAAAATTAATGAATTGTGATTATAATTCATCATTGATCACTCCCAACTCATCATTAATCATTACTTTTGCGGCTGTTTTTATCTAATTTTTTAATTAATCTGTTGTTACAATCATGTATTTAACCACGGAAAAGAAGAGAGAAATCTTCGAAACCTCGGGACACAAGAAATCAAAGGACGACACCGGGTCGCCCGAATCTCAAATCGCGCTGTTCACCTACCGCATCAACTATCTGACTGGGCACCTCAAAACGCACAAGAAAGATTACGACACGCAGCTATCGCTGCTGAAGCTGGTGGGTAAACGCCGCCGGTTGCTGGACTACCTCATCCGTGAGGACATCACGCGCTACCGTGCTATCATTGCCGAACTTGGCATCAGAAAGTAGTTAAATCGCATTATTCGGGGAATCCAGCCAAAAGCGGGTTCCCCGATTTTTATAATGCATGCTTTCCCGGCGCTGTAGTACGCCGTTCAATAAATTATCTAACAATTTCTTTCCACAGACCGATATATATAGGGTAGCAAAGCCTTTGCTACTCAATAGTTAATAAAGCGGTTCTGTAAAGCGGAAATTCATCTAATTATTCCATCTATTTATGCAATTTAACGTCGTAACCAAAACGATCGACCTGCCCGACGGGCGGACCATTACCTTAGAAACCGGTAAACTTGCCAAACAGGCCGACGGGGCCGTCATGGTACGCATGGGCGATACTATGCTCCTGGCCACAGTTGTAGCCAAAACAGACATTAAACCCGGTGTGGACTTCCTGCCGCTGTCGGTGGATTACCAGGAGAAGTTCGCCTCAGCGGGCCGTATTCCCGGTAGCTTCATGCGCCGCGAAGGTCGCCTTTCGGATCATGAAGTACTAGTTTGCCGGATTGTGGACCGCGCCCTGCGCCCATTATTCCCCAGCGACTACCACGCCGATACCCAAGTTAACATTTCCCTCATATCGGCCGACGCCGAGGTGCTTCCCGATGCCTTGGCCTGTTTGGCTGCTTCGGCCGCGCTGATCGTTTCGGATATTCCCTATCAGGGCCCGGCCTCTGAGGTACGGGTAGCCAAGATCGATGGTCAATACGTCGTCAATCCCAGAACATCCGATCTTACCCGCGCCACGCTCGAATTGATCGTAGGGGCAACCGAGAAGGACATCACGATGGTGGAGGGTGAATTGAAAGAAGCCCAGGAAGAAGAAATCATTGAAGCGCTTAAAGCCGCGCACGAAGTAATTAAGTCCCAGTGCCGCGTATTGAAAGAACTGGAAGCGGCCGTGGGCAAAACCGAGAAGCGTATCTACGAAGGTGACGCCACCGATCCCGAGCTCGAAGCCCGTGTTCGCGCCTTTTGTTACGACAAAGTTTATGCCGCTGCTGCCAAAGGCATCGCTGACAAAAGCATCCGCAAAGAGAACGCCAGCGCTATCCGCGACGAGTTCATGGCGACCATCGGGGAAGATGAGGAAATCAACAAAGATTTGGTGAAACGTTATTTTCACGATTTGGAATACGAAGCGACCCGCCGCCTCGCGCTGGATGAGCGTGTCCGTTTAGATGGCCGCAAACTCGACCAAATTCGTCCGATCCTGAGTGAAGTGGACTTCTTGCCCGGTGCGCACGGCTCTGCCTTGTTTACGCGCGGCGAAACCCAATCGCTCACCACTGTGACGCTCGGCACCAAAATGGATGAGCAGATCGTGGACACGGCTATGTACTACGGATACAGCAAATTCATGCTGCACTATAACTTCCCCGGTTTCTCCACCGGCGAGGTGAAGCCTAACCGAGGACCCGGACGTCGGGAGATCGGTCACGGAAATCTTGCCCTGCGTGCTTTGAAAAATATGCTGCCCGACGTCGAGAACAACCCTTATACGGTTAGGATTGTGTCGGATATTTTGGAATCGAACGGATCTTCGTCCATGGCAACCGTTTGTGCGGGTTCGCTGGCGTTGATGGATTCAGGTTTGCCGATCAAAGCACCGGTTTCAGGTATTGCCATGGGATTGATCTCCGACCCTGAAACGGGTAAGTACGCCGTACTTTCCGATATTCTGGGCGACGAAGATCACCTGGGTGATATGGACTTTAAGGTTACGGGTACCGAAAAAGGTATCACGGCCTGTCAAATGGACATCAAAGTCGATGGTCTTCCCTACGAAGTACTCACCGAAGCCTTGATGCAAGCCAAAGCGGGCCGGATGCATATCCTGGGCGAAATGAAAAAGACGCTCGCCGCTCCCCGCGAAGACTACAAGTCGCATACGCCGCGCGCCATCGTCATCAAGATCGAGCGTGACATGATCGGTGCCGTCATCGGACCAGGCGGTAAAGTGGTGCAGGACATCCAGAAAGAATCCGGCGCAACGGTCAATATCGAAGAGCGCGATGGAGCAGGCTTTGTAAGTGTCTATTCTTCCAATAAAGAGGCAATGGACAAGGCAGTAGGCCGCATCAAGGGCATCACCATGGTTCCCGAAGTGGGAGAGGAGTATACCGGTAAGGTGAAGACGATCATGCCCTTTGGTGCTTTCGTTGAATTCGTACCCGGTAAGGATGGATTATTGCATATTTCTGAGATTAGCTGGGACCGCCTAGAGAATATGGATGGCGTGCTTGAGGTAGGTGAGGAAGTGAAGGTGAAGCTCGTAGATGTGGACAAGAAGACGGGCAAGTACCGTTTGTCGCGGAAAGTCCTGTTGCCACGACCAGATAATAAAAATTCTTAATATAT
>JBBSSJ010000109.1:0-14298 GCA_038242095.1 Cytophagales bacterium | reverse complement strand
GACCGCGCCAGCGGCCCCGCCCCACCATTATTCAAAGTTCGCACCGCACAGCGCCCCTTTTCAAAATTTACATGATTTTGGGGATTTTGAATAAAGTCTAACCAGCTTCAACCAAGATAATGGCTCTTCAACTGCTACTTGCCGATGACGACGAAGACGATTGCCTCTTTTTTAAAGAAGCGCTGGAAGAACTCCTGGTAGCCACGCACCTGACGACCGTGCAGGATGGGGAGCAACTCATGCAATGGCTTACCACCAACAAACACCGGGCCACTGCCCGATGCCCTATTCCTCGATCTGAATATGCCCCGCAAAGGTGGCTATGACTGTCTGGTAGAAATAAAAGCCGACCAGTGGCTCCGGCACATCCCCGTCATCATCTTCTCGACCTCCCTTGAGAAAGAGGTGGCCGACCGGCTTTACCAAACAGGAGCATTCGCCAGCTTCCGCAAACCCACTGATTTTTCGCAACTCAGGCAGCTCATTCAGCAGACACTTTCGTTACTAACGCCTGGGGACGGTTCATATTCGGTAACAGAGGAGGTTGTTCGTAACGGGTAACCCAAGCATAATTTCATCATGAAAACAGACGAAAAAACCCTGTCCGACAACCTGTTTCCGGTGGTAGGGATTGGCGCATCAGCGGGCGGGTTGGAAGCCTTTCGTAAATTGCTCCAGGCCATTCCCGAAAAATCAGGCATGGCGTATGTACTGGTGCAGCACCTGGCTCCCACCCACGAAAGCCTGTTGCCCGAACTGCTGCAAAAAGTTACGGCTATTCCTGTGCTGCAAATAGAGGACGACGTTAAAATAGAACCCGACCATATTTACGTCTTACCCAGTAATAAAATGCTGGTGGCCAACGATGGCGTTTTACAGCTGAGCCCCCGAAGCACCAACAAAAAGGAACTCAACCTGCCCATCGACCTTTTTTTTACCTCGCTGGCTGAAATTCATCAAAGCCACGCCATCGGCGTGGTTCTATCCGGCACGGCCAGTGATGGCACCAAGGGCTTAACAGCCATCAAAGAGAAGGGTGGCATGACCTTTGCCCAGGACGAAGCTTCTGCCGCCTACGATGGGATGCCCAAAAGTGCGGTGCTGGCGGGGGTCGTCGACTATGTGTTGCCGCCTGGGGAAATACCCCAAAAGCTTTTGGACATCACCCGCATTCTGAACGAAAACGGTGGGGAGGATTCTACCCTACCGGAGCCGGAAAAGGACGTGTTCAAACAAATCCTGTCGGTGCTGCGCGTCCGCAGGGGAACCGACTTCACGTATTACAAACAAACCACCATTCGCCGCCGAATCCTGCGCCGAATGGCGATTAACAAAAACGAGAAGCCTGCCGACTATCTCACCTATCTGCGGGATACCAAACAGGAGCAGGATGCTTTGTACCAGGACCTGCTGATTCCCGTCACGGCATTTTTTCGGGACCATCCCGTATTTGATAACTTATGCGAAAAGGTTTTCCCGCTCATCCTGAAAAATAAACCCGCCGGAGCACCCATTCGGATTTGGGTGGCGGGTTGCAGCACGGGCCAGGAAGCGTACTCCATCGCGATGTGCTTAAAAGAACACTTGGGCGATTAGCCGGAGCGGATACAGCTCTTTGCCAGCGATTTGAGCGAACCCGCCATTGCCAGGGCCCGCACGGGTATCTACGCAAAAAATGAAGTCGAGGGGGTATCCCCCAAACGGCTGCAGGAATTCTTTACCAAGACCAATGGCAGCTACCAGGTCAATAAATCCATCCGGGATACGTGCGTCTTTGCCGTACACAATTTCCTGAAAGACCCGCCCTTTGGCAAGCTCGATTTTATCAGTTGCCGCAACGTGCTGATTTATCTGGAACCCTACCTGCAAAAAAAGGTCTTTGCCACGTTTCACTACGCCTTAAACCCAGGCGGCTTTTTACTGCTGGGTAAATCAGAAAGCGTTAGCCATGTGCAGGGCCTGTTTGCCGTGGCCGATAAGACCGATAAATTATTCACCCGCAAAGACGGCCCGGGCCGATTTACATCAGAGTCCACGCAGCGAAGCGAGCTACTGACCAACCGGGCCACGCCCACCACCGAAACCTTGAGTACGGACTTTCAAAAAATAGCCGATGAGCTGATTCTTAGCCACTACACCCCGGCCGGGGTATTGGTCAATGAAGCGATGGACATTGTTCATTTTCGGGGCATCACCGCGCCCTATTTAGAGCAGGTATCCGGCAAGCCGACCCATAATTTGTTACAGATGGCAAAACACGGGCTGGCCTTTGAACTGCGCAACCTGTTGCACAAAGTCAAAAAAGAGCAGGCAACGGTTATCAAAGAAGATATTCCCCTACAGGTCAACGGCAGTTTGCAGACCATTTCTATCGAAGCCCTGCCCCTGCCGGGTACGGTTGAGCCACATTATCTGGTTCTGTTTCACCCGGCTCCTTTACCCACTACCACTCCCTCCGGCATTGCCCCTCAGGAATCCAAAACAGGAACAAAAAAAGACGACAAAGACCTGCGTATCCACCAGTTGGATCGGGAGCTGGCCCAGACCCGCGAAGATATGCGGAGTATCACCCAGGATCAGGAGGCCGTCAACGAAGAACTGCAAAGTGCCAATGAAGAGCTGCTGAGCGGCAGCGAAGAATTGCAGAGCCTGAACGAAGAATTGGAAACGGGCAAAGAAGAGCTGCAAAGCACCAATGAAGAGCTGACGGTGGTCAATCAGGAAATCAATGGTTTGAATGAGCAGGTAACCGCGGCCCGCAATTATGCCGAAGCCATTATCGATACCATGCGGGGACCGCTGTTGGTGCTGGACACCAGCCTGCGGATCAGGACGGCGAACGCGGCTTTTTATAAAACCTTCCGGGTCAATGAACTCGAAACGGAAGGGATTCTCCTGTATGAACTGGGCAATGCCCAATGGGATATAGCTAAACTGCGCCGGATGCTTGGAAAAGTACTGCCCGAAAAATCGGCGATTACGGATTTTGAAATGACGCATACATTTCCAGAAATTGGGGAGCGGGTCATGCTGTTGAATGCCCGTGAAATTCCGAACGAAACCAGCGCCGAGAAATTAATTCTGTTGGCCATCGAGGATATAACGGCCGCTACCAAGGCCCATCAAGTCGAACGGCAGGCGCAGGAGCGCGTTCAGTTTATCGCCGATAGTTTATCGCCGATGCCATGCCGGAGAAAGTGTGGGCCGCCGATGCCGGCGGCAAGGTCACTTATTTTAATAAAACCTGGTTTAACTACACCGGGCTTTCGTTTGAGGCCCTAAAAGATCGGGGATGGGAAAAAATTGTTCATCCTGACGATTTGGAAGAAACCAGAAAACGCTGGCAACATTCGATTCGCACGGGTACAGAATTCGAGACGGAACACCGGTTGCAGGATCGGGATGGCGGGTATAAGTGGCACCTCAGCCGGGGTATCGCGCAAAAAGACGCATACGACAAACAAACCCTGTGGATCAGCACCAACACCGTAATTCACGAGCAGAAAGCCCACCAAGAAGCCTTGGAAAAAGCCGTGGCGGAACGAACCCACGAGCTGCAGCAAGCCAACGAAACCCTTAAACATAAGAACAAGGAGCTGGAATCCTTCACCTACGTATCCAGCCACGATTTACAGGAGCCGCTGCGCAAAATACAAACCCTGGCCGGTCGCATCTTTGACAAAGAACACCAAAATCTAACCGACAGCGGCAAGGACTATTTCGGGCGCATCCAAAAAGCAGCCGGGCAAATGCAGCAACTGATCCTTGATTTGCTGGCCTTCTCCCAAGTAAGCACCGAAGAACGGACATTTAAAAACACCGACCTGAGTCGGCTGGCCCAAGAGGTAATCAGCGAACTAAGCGAAACCATTGCCGAAAAACACGCCACCATCGACGCAACCGGACTCGGCACCGCCCCCGTCATCGTCTTTCAGTTTCGTCAACTGCTGCACAACCTGATGGGTAATGCGCTTAAATTTTCCCATCCTGACGTCCCCCCCATATCACTATAACGAGCGAACTGATAAACGGCGGTAAACTCGCGAATGGATCGCTGTTGCCTGAAAAGCGCTATTGCCACCTGACCATCACCGACAACGGGATCGGCTTCGATGCCCAATACCGCGAAAAGATATTTGAGCTCTTCCAGCGCCTGCACACCAAGGCGCAATACACCGGCACCGGCATCGGGTTAGCCATTGTGCAGAAAATCGTTACCAATCATAACGGCCTCATTACGGCTACCGGTGAGCTGAATAAAGGCGCACGGTTTGATGTGTATCTACCGGCTGACTGATTTCAGGGCGGTTGCTTAACCAAAACGAATCGGCGTTGCGCGGCCCTCGTGAACTTGTACCGTGCCTTGGACGGTGGTTGGGAGTAGAGCATTTGGGAAGTATCGAACCGGGAAAATGAGCGCTTGGTGGAGCCGGGAAACCGTTTGTCCCGAGGCTAGGAAAACTCGGCTTTTTATCGTAATTTAGCAGAGTGTTTTTTGCAGGAAAGGCCGGGATTTTGTCTCGGAATTACCTTTCTACTCTTCCCAATTTAACCCTACAAACGTATGTTTTTTATAGTAATTGGCCTGCTGCTTCTAGTGGCGGGCTTCGCCATCAATACGCCCTCGCTGCCCATTTCGCAGTATTCTCGGCCAGTCAAGATCGCCGGTATCGTCATCGCGCTCGTCGGGGCGCTCGTGTCCAGCATCCGACAGATCGACGCCGGTACCGTTGGGGTGCAGTCGCTCTTTGGTAAAGTGAGCACCAATGTGCTCGAAAACGGCCTTAACTTCGTAAATCCGCTGGTCGATGTGGCTATTTTCGATACCAAGACCCAGAATTATACGATGTCAGAGGGGGTGTCCGAAGGTGACCTGTCGGGCGACGACGCCATTCGGGTGCTATCGGCCGACGGACTGGAGGTCGTGATTGACCTCACGGTACTCTACAAGATTCTGCCCAGCTCCGCTCCGGTGATTTACAAAGAAATCGGCCGCGACTACAAGGACAAGATCGTGCGGCCGCTGACGCGCACCCGGATCAGGGACAACGCCGTTTATTACGACGCCGTGGCGCTCTATTCCAAGAAGCGTGACGAATTCCAGGACCGCATATACAAGACCATCGATAAGGATTTCAAATCGCGTGGCTTAATTTTGGAACAGCTCCTGATTCGTAACATCAACCTGCCCGAGTCGGTCAAGAAAACCATCGAGTCCAAGATCAACGCCGAACAGGACGCACAGAAAATGGAATTCGTGCTGCAAAAAGAAACCCAGGAAGCCGAGCGGAAACGCGTGGAAGCCAAGGGTATTTCGGATTATCAGACAATCATCGCCAGCAGCCTGACTGACCGTCAGCTGCAATACGAGATGATCAACGCCCAGAAGGAGCTGGCTAAATCGCCCAACAGCAAGATCGTAATTATGGGCAACAGCGGCAAAGGCGGAATTCCTTTGATTATGAACGATAAATAGTAGTTGCAGTTTTCAGGCTCAGCCGCCTTATTTGTCGTGATACAAAAGACCCGGGCGGACAGTTCGGGTCTTTTTTTGTTCTATAAAAATCTGATTTAAAGAAGATTAAATTCTTTTTGAAAAATAATAGCGCGATTCAAAAATTTTTTTGAAAAAAAACTGTTAGAAATTATCGAAAGAGGCAAATTTTTATACTTTTGCACTCCAAAAAACGACTCCAACACTTTAAACTATTACAAAACATGTACTGGACACTCGAACTTGCATCCTATCTGGAAGATGCTCCCTGGCCAGCTACCAAGGACGAACTTATCGATTTCGCGATCAGAACCGGCGCGCCGCTTGAGGTGGTCGAAAACCTGCAGGAATTGGAAGACGATGGCCAGCCCTACGAAAGCATCGAGGAAATTTGGCCCGACTATCCCACCAAGGAAGATTTCTTCTTTAATGAAGATGAATATTAGAGGGTTGATTAAGACAGCCCCGAAGGCATAGATTAAAACGGAAGAAAGACGGCCTCTAAGGCCGTCTTTCTTTGTTTCAAGGTGATTGCGATGAGGTTGTATAGCTGATAGGGGCAACTGAATTGCGAGACAAAAAAATCCATTGCCACCGGCTTCAGCCTGTGGAAGGCTTCACTTCCTGCTTCTCCTGCATGCGCGAGATCGGCTTAGCTTCGTACTTCTTAGGCGCATAGAGAAAGCCAAACGCCTCCGCACCTTGGCGCTCGTGTACTTTGTGGTGCACATAGTGCGCTTTCATGATCCGTTTCATGTACATACTGCGCGGGGAGTACTTCACCTTTATGCGGCGATGCACGATGATGTCGTGGAAGACAAAATACGCCACCCCGTAAAGTGATACGCCAAAGCCGATCCATAACAGAAAACCGAGCGAAGGCACCTCAGAGCCCAGCACGATCATGACTGTGGCCACGATGCCGAAAATAATGCCGAACCAGTCGTTGCGCTCCCACCAATGCTTGTGGTGGACGTGGTGTGACTCGTGCCAGCGCCACATCAGGCCGTGCATGAGGTACTTGTGCGTGAACCAGGCAAAACCTTCCATAAAAACGAAGGTACCCAGCGTGAGCAGAATGTTGAATAGCATTTCCATATCTCACAATTAACGTTTCCGCGCCCAAAAAGTTGATTTTTTTTAGCTTAAAAAAGAGATTTTCGGCCATTCAGCGCAAAAAATGCTAGTTTTGGGCGATAAACCAAAATCTACGCTTAATCGGAATATCCTCATGCGCAAAAAGATCGTTGCCGGAAACTGGAAAATGAATAAAACGCTCGATGAGGCTATCGGGCTGGTATCGGAAGTGGTCAATATGGTCAAAGACGAAGTGCAAGGTGACGTGGAGGTCGTGCTGTGCCCGCCTTCGCTGTACCTGGCGACGCTGAAAAAGCATGTAGCAGACGCGGCGAAAATCTCGCTCGGGGCTCAAAATTGCCACGAAAAACCGTCCGGCGCCTACACGGGTGAGATCTCGGCTCCGATGCTGAAAGCCATGGAAATCGGCTACGTCATCATCGGCCATAGCGAGCGGCGGCAGTACTTCAACGAGACCAGCGCGCAACTGGCTGAGAAAGTAAACATCGCCCTGGAAAATGACTTGACGCCCATATTTTGCTGTGGCGAGTCACTGGATCAGCGACAGAACGAGGATTACACCGGCTTCGTGAAAAATCAATTGTCCGAAAGCCTTTTTCACCTCACGGAAGAGCAGATGAACAAGGTCGTGATCGCTTACGAGCCCATTTGGGCCATCGGCACGGGCCTTACAGCCAGTTCGGAGCAAGCCCAGGAAATGCACGCCGCCTTGCGGGCGCACTTAGCCGATAAATTTGGGCAGTTCGTGGCCGAAGACACCTTGATTCTGTACGGGGGCAGCGTCGGCACAGCCAACGCCGCCGAGCTATTCGCCTGTCCCGACGTCGATGGTGGCCTGGTAGGCGGAGCCTCCCTAAAATCAAGAGATTTTACCGAGATCATCAAAGCAAGAGTTTAAGGAATGATGACGGGGCCGCCCGCGCGGTGAGGAGTGACGAATGCTTTTGCGCAGCTCATTCCTCATTAAATACTTTCTCCCCTTTATTCAACCACATTCCCCAGGTGGGGGAGTAGGCGTGTACTTTTTGGGTGGGTCGGCCGTTGGCGTCCACGATGGGGTAACCCTGGTTGACCCATTCGAAAAGGCTGCCGTACAGGTTACGGACGTCGGTGAAACCCGCGTCGAGTAGTCGCTTGCCAATGCGCTCGCTTCGTACGCCTACCGAGCAGTAGATGATGATGGGCTGGTCTTTGTCCAGGTCCTTTACGCGGTCCATCGAAAAGTCGTCGTAACCCACCCAACGGGCGTCGGCAATGTGGCTGACGTTAAACTCGGCACGGGCGCGGCTGTCCAAAAACTGGGTCGAGCGCACATTTTGAGATTCTTCACAGCTCACCAGCGGGACCGTCTTCTTGTATAGAGTATTAAGTAGCGCACGGTAAGCGTTGCTGTTGATTTGACCGGATGAAGGTACGCAGGAAAGCAGCAGCAAAAAGTTTGCAAGTGACCAGGTTTTTGTCATGAACAATCGCTATATTGGTACGTTAAGGCCGCTCCCCACTGGTTTTGTATCAGTCGCTTTTGAATAGCAATAAACGTAGTGTATGAAAAATTGGTTTGGTCGGGTATATCGGGCAAAGTTCGTAAAAGTTGTTTTCATCGTAATTATCGTCCTCACGGTCAGCACTGTGGTGGCTCCCGCCTGGAAGTTGCCGGAGGGCATTCATTCTATTTTTACAAAAATAACCCCCACCGACTCTGTCCCACCTGTTGCCAAGATACGGCGCGCGCACCAGCCGGTAGACGTACTGCCCGCCAGTGCCTGGGCTGATAGCACGCTCGCAACCATGACGCTCGATCAGAAAATCGGGCAGTTTTTCATGATCGCCACTTTTTCTAACCGCAACGAATCGTACTACCAATCCGTTGACCGGTTGATTCAGGATTATCAGCTTGGCGGGCTGATCTTCTTTCAGGGCACGCCGCGCGAGCAGGCTATACTCACCAATCGCTACCAGGCTGCAACCAAAGTGCCGCTTTTCATCGGTATCGACGCCGAGTGGGGGTTGGGCATGCGACTCGACGGCGGCATGACGTTTCCTAAGCAATTGCTGCTCGGGGCCATTCGCGACAACGGCCTGGTGTACCGCATGGGCGACCGCATCGGGCAGCATTGCAAGCGTCTGGGCATTCATATCAACTTTGCGCCCGTCTCCGACATTAACAACAATCCCGACAACCCCGTGATCGGCTTCCGGTCGTTTGGGGAGGACCGTTCCAACGTGACCGGCAAGGCGATCGCGTACATGAAGGGGCTGCAACACAACCGCGTCATTGCCACGGCCAAGCATTTTCCCGGCCATGGCGATACCGATGCCGACTCGCACTATACGCTGCCCGTGGTGAGCCACTCGTCGGACCAATTGCGCGACATCGACCTGTACCCTTACCGCCAGATGATCGACGATAGCCTGGTGGGCGTGTTGACCGGCCACTTGTACGTGCCCGTGCTCGACAACACGCCGCTGCTGGCGACCTCGCTTTCCAAGAAAGTGGTGACGGACCTCTTGCGCCGCGAAATGGGCTTCCGGGGGTTGGTGTTCACCGACGCCATGAACATGCGCGGCGTACTGCGCACGGGCCGTGCTCCCGACGTCAACATGAAAGCATTGCTGGCCGGAAACGATATCCTGCTGTATCCCGACAATATTGCCGAAACAGTCTCGCGCGTTAAAGCCGCTCTGGCCGACGGTACTTTAACCCAACAGGATATCGACGAGAAGGTGGGCCGCATTCTGCGGGGTAAGCACTGGGCGGGACTGGCCGACTACCAGCCCATCGAACTTCGTAATCTGGAAAAAGACCTGAACGACGAAACGAGTCAGGAACTGGTGCGGGAGCTGAGCGAAGCATCGGTAACGGTGGTGCGCAACGACGGGAACGTGCTGCCCTTTGGCCCGGTAGATAATGCACGCATCGCTTCCGTAACGGTAGGGGCGGGCGTGGGCACGCCCTTCCAAAAAATGATGAGTCGCTACGCCCCGGTTCGCCACTATATCTTCGAAAATAAGCCCAACAGCGAAAAGGAAATCACCGAAATGCTGGAATACCTAGCGCCCTACGAAGCCGTAGTCGTGGGGGTCCACGATATCAACAATTCACCGCGCCGCCGCCATGGTATTTCAAGCGGCACAGCCGACTTCGTGACCCAGTTGCAGGCGCAGGGCAAGAAAGTGGTGTTATGCCTGTTTGGCACGCCTTACAGCATAAAATTCTTCCCCCAAACCACCGCGCTAATTTGCGCCAACGATGACAACGAAACCACCGAGCAGGTAACCTCGCAAATTTTGTTCGGGGCCCTGCCCGCCCTGGGGCGGTTGCCGGTGTCGGTGGCAGACTACAAGCCGGGTACTTTCGCCGAGACCAGTGTACTCGACCGCATCAGCTACGGTACGCCCGAGAGCGTCGGCATGGATGGCCGGATGCTGCAAAAAATTGACGAGATCGCAGCCGATGCCATCAACCAGCAGGTGTTTCCGGGTTGCCAGGTGGTGGTGGCCCGTAAGGGAAAAATCGTGTATTCCAAAGGTTATGGTACCATTGACTACCGCAACGGCGGCCCCGTAACGCCCGAAACGATTTTTGACGTAGCCTCGGTCACGAAAGTATCGGCCACGCTGCAAGCCGTGATGTGGCTTTACGACCGCCAGAAACTGGACCTTGACCAGAAAGCCGCTTTTTACCTGCCCGAATTGCGCGGGACTAACAAGCAAAATTGTACGATTCGGGATCTGCTGGTTCACCGGGCGGGGCTGGTTTCTTTTTATCCCAAGCTGTGGGCCAACACCATGACGGGCGGTGGCGGACTGTTGCCCGACTATTACAGCGCAACCCGCGACACTACCTACCAGCTACAGGTCGCGCCCAAATTATTCGCAAAGTCGATGCTGCGCGATTCGGTGTGGAAGTGGGTCATCGAGTCGCCCATGAGTGCCCGCCGCGACAAAGCCGGACGATTTGCTTACGTGTACAGCGATTTGGGTTTCCTGACTTTACAAAAAGTCGTGGAGAAACTGACCGGACAACCCATGGATATCTTCGTGTACAAAACTTTTTACGAACCAATGGGCTTATCGACGCTGGGGTTCAATCCGTTGCGGCGGTTTCCGGCGGAACGCATCGCGCCCACCGAGCAGGATTACCGCTTCCGCAGCCAACTCCTACAGGGAACGGTACACGATCAGATGGCGGCGATTCAAGGGGGCGTGTCGGGCCACGCCGGATTGTTCGGTACCGCCACCGATCTGGCCACGCTGATGCAGATGGATTTGTGGCGGGGAAAGTACGGCGGGCGGCAGTATTTTCAATCCGGTACGGTTCCTGCTTTCACCCGTCTGGCAGACGAAGCCAGTCATCGGGGGCTGGGCTGGGATAAAGTACCCGCCTCGGGCAACAGCGTCTATGTGTCGGATAAAGCGTCGGCTACTTCCTTCGGCCATTCGGGCTTCACCGGCGCGGTGGTCTGGACCGACCCCGACGAGGAGCTGGTATTCGTGTTCTTGTCCAATCGAATTCATCCCGATATGGAAAATCGGGGCATTAGCACGCACCGCACCCGGCGCAAGATTCACGACATTATATATGATTCGATCATTCAATTATAGCGCCCCTATTACTTTCGAAAAGTCCTCAGCAACGCAGCCTGGGTCATCCGAGCTGCGTTCTTGTTTTGTCATGAAAAAAAATACCTAACTTTATCCCCGATTTTACGGCCTAATGAATTGTCGTTTCAAAAGCCCGAAATTAGTTCCCCTCGCACCCCAACCGGTTGACCGTAAAAGGTTATTTTACTTGAAAAATCATTTCAAGTTTTAATCGAACGAACCTGTTTTCAAACACAAAAATAAATATATGCAACGTAAATTTTTTACGCACTGGATTGTATTGGGGCTGATTGGATTGGGGTGGATGAGTGAAGCAAACGCGCAGACCATCGCTACCGGAGCCCTGGCCGTTACCAAGGTATGCGGATCCGATAATCTCTCAGTACCCTTCGCCAAAACCGGTACCTTCGGGGCTACCAACGTTTTCAGCGTCGAGCTTTCCGACGCCGCCGGCAGTTTTACCGCTCCGCTTGCGCTGACGACTACCGGCGCATCAAGCCCGCTCTCGGTGGTCATTCCGGCTAGCGTTCCCGCGGGTACTGGCTATCGCGTACGGGTAGTATCGAGCGCGCCTCAGGTGGTGGGTAGTACGAGCGCCACGGTACTATCAATCGATAAGGCACCGGTGAAACCCGCCGTAGCCGTTACGACTTACAGTTATTGCGTAGGCGCCACGGCCACGCCACTGGCAGCTAAGGCCACGGCGGGCAATAGCCTGCAATGGTACGATAGTGCGGATAGTCCGATTGCTGCCGCGCCCACGCCGGGCACGGCCACGGTCGGTACCCAAAATTATAGCGTGTCACAAATGTCGGCTGGCGGCTGTGAAAGCGCCAAAGTAGCCATTACGGTGCAGGTTTCGGCCGCACCTCCTGCTCCCGCCGCGCTGAGTCCGGTTGAAATCTGCGAGGGTAGCACCGCCGCGCCACTCACGGCGACGGGCAGCAATCTTAAATGGTTTACTGCCGCTGGTGCTGCGCTGCCCGGCGCACCCACACCCGGTAATACCGCCGCGTCGTCGTACCAGGTATCCCAAACCGTCAACGGTTGCGAGAGCCCGAAAACCACTGTCAATGTGGTAATTAAAGCCAAGCCCGCCGCGCCGATCGTAAACGCCGCCCAGACCTACTGCCAGAACAGTACCATTGCCCCGCTGACCGCTACCGGTGGTGGGCTTCAATGGTACAATGCCAGTAACGAGCCGATATCCAGCGCACCTACGCCTTCCAACACTGTTAATTCCAGTTATAAGGTGAGCCAGACGGTCGACGGTTGCGAAAGCGACAAGGCTACGATTACAGTTACCATTACCCAAACGCCGCTCCCCACTGTGAACGACAACGTGGCCTACTGTGCGGGCGAAACTGCCATCGCGCTCGCCGCCACGGGCGCTGCCCTGAAATGGTACACTGCTGCATCAGGTGGGGCGCCTTTGGCGGGGGCCCCAATCCCGGCAACAACAGTCCCCGGCCAGACCGATTATTACGTCAGTCAAACCATGGATGGTTGCGAGAGCGAGCGGGCGAGAATCAACGTGACCGTGAAAGCCATTCCGGCCGCACCGATTGTGAGCGCCCTGAGCTATTGCGTGGGCGAGCCAGCAAAGGCACTCACGGCCACGGGAAGTGGTTTGCTTTGGTACACCGCCGCAACGGGCGGTGTGGGTAGCAACACCGCCCCTTTGCCAAGCACGACCACCGCCGGAAGTTTTTCCTTCTATGTAAGCCAGACGGTCAACGGTTGCGAAAGTCCGCGCGCGAAGCTGGATGTGACGGTGAAGGCCGTGCCCGTCCCGCCTGCTACTGCCAACAGCTTCACTTATTGCTACCAGGCCCCGATCCCCGTTTTGTCTGCCACGGGCAGCGGCCTCACTTGGTACGACGCCAGCAATAATCCTTTGCCCGGCGCGCCTACGCCTTCCAATACTGTCAATTCTACTTATAAAGTAAGCCAGACGGTAGACGGCTGCGAAAGTCCAAAAGTCACGATTGCCATTATCATCAATCGTACCCCGGCTCCTGCCGTGACTGCCGCCGTGGGTTATTGCGTAGGTGAAACTGCCAATCCGCTTACCGCCAAGGGTTCTGGCTTAAAATGGTATACCGCCGCCTCGGGTGGCGCGGCTCTGGCGAGCGCCCCGACTCCCGTCACCACTACTGCTGGAGCGATCGATTATTACGTGAGCCAGACGCTGAACGACTGCGAAAGCGACCGTGCACGTATCAAGGTGACGGTGAGGCCCGTTCCCGCTCCGCCCACGGTGAGCGCGGTTAGCGTCTGCGAAGGCTCAGCCAGCGGACCGCTTACCGCCACGGGTTCTGGCTTGAAATGGTACACTACCGCTACGAGCGACGATGGTTCTAATACGGCGCCCAGTCCCGAAACTAAGCTTGTGGGTAGCAAAAGCTATTTCGTCACCCAAACCGTCAACGGCTGCGAAAGCGCGCGGGCCAAACTGGACGTAACCGTTACGGATACGCCGTCTGCTCCAACCGTGACGGCGGCTGTACCGTATTGCATCGGCGTCACCGCTGCTCCTCTTACCGCTATCGGAACCGGGTTAAAGTGGTTTGATGCCAGCAACAATCCGCTGTCCGCAGCGCCCACGCCTTCCACCACCAATCCCGGTACGACTACTTACAAAGTAAGCCAGACGAAGGCTGGTTGCGAAAGCCCGAAGGCAACGATTGTGGTGACGGTCTCCCGCACCAACGCGCCCGTCGTTGGCTCTACCGTAGAATATTGCAACAACGAAGTACCCAAGCCACTCGATGTGCCCGGCACGGCCTTGAAATTTTATACCAACGCTGTGGGGGGTACGGGCACCACAATTATTCCCTCGCCCGGCACGGCTATCGTCGGTACGACCACCTACTACGTGACCCAGACGCAAAATAGCTGCGAGAGCGACCGCTCCCGCATCGACGTTATCGTGAAGCCAATTCCGGTGCTTCCAACGATTTTAACTCCAGCGGCCATCTGTCAACTTGGTACTGTTTTGCCGCTTGTTGCTTCGGTCGGCGGCGTCACCGGAACGCTCAAATGGTACGATAACGCTACGGGTGGCAAGGGCGCGACTGTCGCGCCTAGTCCCTCGGCCG
>JBBSSJ010000108.1:0-14542 GCA_038242095.1 Cytophagales bacterium | reverse complement strand
CGAAGGACGAGATACTGGCCCACGCTTTTGAACACAACAAACTGCTGTGGGGCATCGGCGTGCTGGGGTCGGCTATGACGTCCTTTTATATGTTCCGGTTGCTGTTCCTGACGTTCTTCGGGAGCTTCCGAGGTACCCAGGAGCAGGAGAATCATCTGCACGAATCGCCCTCGTCTATGACGATTCCACTAGTCGTGCTGGCGATATTCTCCGCAGTCGGTGGTTTCATCAACGTACCCAAAGCACTGGGCGGGGGCGCGATGTTGGCCGAGTTCATGAGCCCGCTCTTCGAAGCCGCGCGGGGTGCCAATCCCGGAGCCTTCGCGGCCGAGGCGATGTCACATTCCGAAGAATTTATGCTGATGGGCATTTCGGTAGTTGTGGCGCTGATTGCCGCAGTGGTGGCTTACGTCATGTACATCAGCCGCAGCGCCGTTCCGGCCCCCGAGTCGGAGTCGCGCACGGGCCTGGAAAACGTGGTCTACCACAAATATTACATCGATGAGCTGTACGATGCCGTATTCGTAAAACCTATCAAGACGCTCTCGAACCTGCTGGCAAGTTTCGGCGAGTTTTTTATCGACCTGTTTGTCAACGGCGCGGCACAGTTGGTCAAAGGCCTGGCGAATCTGGGCCGCAAAACCCAAACCGGATCCGTCGGTACCTACGTGTTCGCGATGGTCGTCGGCATTATGGTGATTCTATTTTGGAACCTGTTACTAAATTGATTTTGGACATTAGACATTGGAAACTAGATAAAAAAGTCCAACGTCCAACGTCCAACCGCACCGGCGGACCGATCTAAAATCTAAATTGATGTTTACGATACTACTAATACTTATTCCTCTCATTACCGGGGTGCTGACATTGAGTCTGGGCGCGCGGCTGGCGAAGCAAATTGCTTTGGTCGGGGCGTTGGCTGAACTAGCGATGGCTGTTTTCGTCTGGACGCAATTCAACCCGGCGGCCGGGCAGCAATTTGGCTTCAACTACGAATGGATCGCTACGGCGGGCATCAGCTTTGGCGCGGGGATCGACGGGATTAGCCTGTTGCTCGTGCTGCTGACTACCTTTCTCTCACCGCTGATTGTGCTATCGGCTTTTGGGCATAAATACCGCAATCCTTCGGCTTTTTATTCCCTGATCTTGTTTATGGAGGCCGCGCTGATCGGCGTGTTTACGGCTACGGATGCCTTTCTTTTTTACTTCTTCTTCGAAGCCGCGCTGATTCCGGTGTACTTCCTGGCCGCAATTTGGGGCGGGGAAAATCGCCTGAAGGTGACCTTCAAGTTCTTTGTCTACACTATTTTTGGTAGCCTGTTCATGCTGGTGGCGCTGGTGTATCTTTATTTCCAAACGCCCGGCGCGCATAGTTCCGCCATTACGGCTTTTTACGATTTGCAGCTGACGCCCTCCGCGCAGGGCTGGGTTTTCTGGGCCTTCTTTGTGGCCTTCGCCATTAAAATGCCGCTCTTTCCTTTTCACACCTGGCAGCCTGATACTTATACCGAAGCGCCTACCCCCGCAACGATGCTTCTGGCTGGGATTATGCTAAAAATGGGCATCTATGGTTTGGTTCGTCTGTTGCTGCCCATCACGCCGCTGGCGCTGGGTCAGTGGGGTGCGGTGGCCATCGTGCTGTCGGTAATCGGGATTATCTACGGCTCGATCATCGCCATTCAGCAGCGTGACATGAAGCGGTTGGTAGCGTATTCGTCCTTTGCCCACGTTGGACTCATGTCGGCGGGCGTCTTCTCGGGAACGATCAACGGGATGCAGGGCGCTTTGATCCAAATACTGGCCCACGGCATCAACGTCGTTGGGATGCTGTTTGTGGTCGACATTATTTTCAGCCGCACCCAAACCCGCTACCTTGACCACCTGGGCGGCATCACCCAAAAGACGCCCGGACTGACCGTGTATTTTATGGTAATGCTGCTGGGCAGCGTAGCCCTGCCCCTTACCAGTGGCTTCGTGGGTGAGTTTCTGCTGCTGGCGGGAGTATTCGAATACAACAACTGGCTGGGTGCCATTGCCGGTCTTACGATCATTCTGAGTGCGGTGTATTTGCTGCGCATGTTCCAGAAGTCCATGTTTGGTAACGTGACGCCCGTCACCGAACACTTTGCAGGTTTGACCATGAGCGAAAAGGCCGTGCTCATTCCGCTGACGGTCATGGTATTCTGGATCGGCATTTATCCCAGCACCTTCCTGACCATTACCGAACCCGCCGTTAATCAATTATTGAGGTTAATACATAATTAATGATACCCATAATATTACTTTCCATTCTCGGCATAGTCGTTTTGTTTTTGGGTTTTCTCAAATCCAAAAGCGTGCTGCTGCCCGCTACTTTGGTCTTTTTGGCCGTGGCTCTGGTCGGTAACTTTGTGGAGTGGGGGCCGGGCAACATCCTGTACTTCGGCAACATGCTGTCGGTCAATAACCTTACGTTGGCCTTCAATGCCATCATACTGGTGTCGGCCTTCATGATCGTTGCTATGACGCGCGGCTTCCAGGACGACGAGGAAGCGCAACCCGCTGAGTATTATGCCATCATGCTCTTCTCACTGGTAGGAGCATTCATGATGATCGGTTTTGAGAATCTTATTATGCTTTTCTTGGGCGTGGAAATCCTGTCCGTCGCCATGTATGTGCTTACGGGTAGCGAAAAACGCAGCCTGCGCTCCAACGAAGCGGCTCTGAAGTACTTCCTTATGGGGGCGTTCTCGGCGGGTATCATGCTGTTTGGTATTGCGTTACTGTACGGTGCTTCGGGCTCATTCAGCCTGAGCGGTATTAACGCCTATATCGCCAACTCTCAGGGTAGCCCCTCGTATCTGCTGTATGCAGGTTTACTATTGCTGTTGATCGGTATGCTGTTCAAAGTATCGGCCGCGCCCTTTCACTTTTGGACACCCGATGTGTACGAAGGCGCGCCTACCATCTTTACGGCTTTCATGTCCACGATCGTCAAAACGGCGGGTTTTGCGGCACTGTACCGGTTGCTGTCGCATTCTTTCACTCAGATTTACGATTCTTGGTGGATCACGCTGGTGGTTATCACGGTTCTGACTTTGCTAGTTGGCAATGTCGTGGCGGTATATCAGGATAGCTTCAAGCGTATGATGGCCTATTCCAGCATTTCACACGCGGGCTACCTGCTCATCGCCCTCACGGCCCTCACGGCCCAAACCGAAAATTCAATCCTGTTTTATTCGATGGCCTACTCGGTGGCCACCATTTGTGCCTTCGGCGTGTTGATTCCGGTGGCCCGCGAGAAAGCCATGACCGGAAAACCGCGCGAAACCTACGATGCCTTCAACGGCCTGGCCCGCAACAACCCGTTGCTGGCCTTCGTGCTAACGGTGTCGATGCTATCGCTGGCCGGTATCCCGCTGACCGCCGGATTCTGGGGTAAGTTTTTCGTCTTCGGCAGCGCCGCCGAGCGTGGCCTGATTTGGCTGCTGGTGGTAGCCGTATTGATGTCGGCCGTGGGGATTTACTATTACTTCCGGGTCGTGATAGCCGCTTATATGCGCGAAGGCGAAACCGCAAAAATCCGCGTCGCGCCTTTTTATCAAATCGTGCTAATTTCCGCCACGATCATCACGATTCTTTTTGGCGTTGCGCCGGGGTTGTTTTCGGGGTTGGTTTAATTTGGGGTAAATCATAACTGTAACAAAACAATCAGCCAGCCAATTTTATAATGAGTAGCAAGGCCTCCATGTATAGTTTATGAGACAAGCTACGTTATCTCCATATAAGTTCTTATCTTTCAGCCATCATGGAATTTAAATGTGTATTGCGTGTTTTTGAATTTCACGCATTATTCTAAATTTATCGCTTTACTAAACAAAGAATTGATAATAAACGGGTTGTCGTCGATAATTATCTATGTAGGAGCTTTACTGATTGTTCAATTTCTGCGTAGCTATTCTAGATAAGAGGGATTGGAATACCATATTATGGCTTAGTATTTCGCTTTTTTGAGAAATTCTCCCAATTAGAAAACATGAAACGAACAGTAGGAAAAAGAAAGGGTATCACCAGATCCTTATACTCCCGCCATGAGAAGCGGCATTATGTCACAGGCTTAGGGATAGCAAGTGTATTTGATATCGCAGGTAGTATTTTTGAACCATTCGAACGTCATATTGTCGCTGCAACCAGATATGACTTTATGAAAAACGCCTGGATTACGGTAGGAAACTCTATAAGAGCAGCAACTGAAAAGGCGGCATCTGAGTCGGAGGAAGGAGGAGGGGCACGATCATTTACAGAAAACCGATGAGTTCCAAGAAACAGTCCAAGTTGGCAGATGACTCTCCTATACCCGATGAAGAATTAAGAGAACTCGAGGTTCAGCTAAGTAAAAAATTACCGCAGTACAAAAATCTCCCGTCTCAGGAAAGACGGGAGATTTTGTCTTTGGTGATGCGCTCACACAGTGGGCCATTGCCCGATGCTGAAACTCTATCCAGCTACAACGACACTATACCTAATGGTGCGGAACGAATAATGATAATGGCCGAAGAGTCACAACAAGCCAGTATAGCTGCATTAAACAAGCAGTTAAGCATAAGCGAAATTGATGTCAAAGGTCATTACGGATCCATTAAACGCGCTCAAGTTTTTGCTTTTTCAATTGCAATTCTATGTATTGGTTTAGGAAGTTGGCTTGTAACTCTCGGATTTAGCACTTTTGCCTATTTGTTAGTAGCCGCTCCTATGTTGACTTTGGCAGGAGCCTTTATCAAAGGCGTTTTCACGAAGTCGAAGGATGGTGAATAAATCGGATAATTGCAGAAACAGAAACATTCGATGCTGCATTATCTTTCAAAGTTCCAAAACAAGAAAAGCCGCAAGATTCATCTTGCAGCTTTTCTTGTTTTAAACTATTGCCAGTGTCAGAAACAATCTATTTCACTTGCCGGAAGCTTTAGCCTCCGGTTTTCCGGTTTCGATCACTGTCAACTGTCAACTGACTAAACGTTCATCAACGACTCACGACGGCGCATTTTACCAGCCGGGATGCCGAACATCATCTTGAAGCGGCGGCAGAAATAGGCGGTATCTTTATAGCCTACATCCGAACCAATGGCCCGAATGCTCTTCTTAGAGGTACGGAGGAGGTCTACTGCTTTTTCCATACGCTGGTATTCGATGTAGTCCTGGGGGTTGATGCCCGTGAGCATCTTGAAATATTGTCCGACGTAATCTTCCGAGACGTTGGCGACGTTGGCGAGTACTTTGTTGGACAAATCCCCACCGAGGTTGTCTTTAATGTAGGCAAAAATATCGATCAGGCGCGGGTCCTTAAAATAGGTGCTGTTGGTAACCAACTGCTCCACAAAAAGCTTGTTTTTGAGGATGTAGCGGATGATCTCAATTACAACCTCTTCGGTTTTGATTTTGATAATCCGACCCTTACCAGCCGTATCGGTCATGTCCTCGGCCAGGATCTGGTTGATCGTGTTGGCAATTTGGTCGTCGCGCCTGATGAGAAACGAAGGTACATCAAGCGAGGTAAAGAAATTGACCGTATCGAATACCTTTGCCTCAAAAGAAATCAAGCCGAAGGAATTGGGCAATTTACCGATCGTCAACGGATCGTAGCCTGATTGGATGTAGTTGTCACGGTTGGTCATGAAATCCTCGTTCGAGACCACCTTAGCCTGGCTGGCGCTGCCGTAGGTAATGGTGGCATGCTTACCACCGGGAATAAAGAGCATATCGCCCGCTTCGACCTCGACCGCTTCCTCGCCGGCGCTGAAAGAAACCTCGCCATCGTAGAGAATGGTGAGCGAATTTTGGACGTCGTAGTAATTCTTGATCGTGATCGGCTGAAGAATCTGAATGTGGCGGGCTTTCACAAACTTCACTCCGAGGGATTCGATGATTTTGTTGTAATCTTCCATGGTATATAGTTGGGGGCGTGTGCCGGGAAATACGAATTTTGTACAAATCTAATAAATTGCACAAAACTAATACAACTATCGCAGGATTAAAATTCAAAAAAAAGTGTGCGTTATATAGCTATACACGCACACTTTTTATACCAAACCATAAAGAATAGAGAATTTTCCCTATTTCAGCAGCTCCCGGGCGATCACTAATTTTTGTATTTCTGAGGTACCTTCGTAGATCTGAGTGATCTTGGCGTCGCGCATAAGCCGCTCCACGTGGTATTCTTTCACGTAGCCATAGCCGCCGTGAATCTGCACCGCTTCCACGCTTGCCCACATTGCAACATCGGACGCATAGAGCTTGGCCATCGCGGCCGATTTGACGTAATCCTTGCCTTCGTCTTTCTCACGGGCGGCCTTGTACACCAACAGCCGGGCAGCCTCAATGCGGGTCGCCATCTCGGCCAGTTTGAACTGGATGGCCTGATGCTCGAAAATTGGTTTGTTGAAGGTTTTGCGCTCCAAAGAATATTTCAGGGCTAGTTCAAAGGCTCCGGCGGCGATGCCCAACGCTTGGGCGGCAATGCCGATTCGGCCGCCATTGAGCGTGCTCATGGCAAATTTGAAACCAAAACCATCCACCCCGATGCGGTTTTCCTTGGGCACCTTCACATCGCTGAACATAAGCGAGTGCGTGTCCGAGGCACGGATGCCGAGCTTGTCTTCCTTACGGCCTACCGTGAACCCTTCCGCGCCTTTTTCCACGATCAAACAATTGATGCCCCGATGCTTTTTTTCGGGGTGCGTCTGGGCCATGACGAAGTACACCGAAGCGGTGCTACCGTTGGTGATCCAATTTTTAGTGCCGTTCAATAAATAATAGTCGCCCATATCCACGGCCGTCGTGTGCTGGGAAGTGGCGTCAGATCCGGCTTCGGGCTCCGAAAGGCAAAATGCTCCGATGATCTCACCCGTCGCCAGGCGGCTAAGGTACCTTTCTTTCTGGTCTTCGTTGCCAAAATGTTCTAGCCCCCAGCAAACCAGCGAATTATTGACCGACATAATTACCGAAGCCGAAGCGTCTACTTTGGAAACTTCCTCCACCGCGATAGCGTACGACACCGTATCCATCCCGCCGCCGCCATACTCGGGTGATACCATCATGCCCAGAAAACCTGTTTCGCCCAACTTCCGCAGGAGCGCCGGATCGAACCGCTGCTCGTTGTCGCGCTCAATAACGCCAGGAAGCAACTCGGTTTGGGTAAAATCGCGGGCCGCCTGGCGCACCGCCTCGTGTTCCTCGTTAAGGTTGAAGTCCAGGCCGATCATTTCTGTGGTTAATGACATGTGTTTATAATAATGGATGATTCTAGTATAGCTTTTCAAAAATAAGTGAAAACGCGCTGGCTGGCGAGCCCATTTACTCATACCTTGTTTTTCCCGTTGCCAATTTAGGCGAGTTGCTTAGCTTTACGGCCGATTGTGCTTACCGTGGCGTAAGAGCGAACAGCCAGATTCCGTTTCTTGACTGAGTAACGACTGCATATGTCAAATACATCTTATTTATTATGCCCATACTAGCAGTATTCTACATAAAAATTATACTGAGTGCCTTGCTTACATTGCTTTTCGTAGGCAGCGTATGGAAAAAAGATCTCTTTGAGAAGTGGCAGTCGGGGTCCGAGGACCGCTGGATTCTCGCACTGGCTTTCGTAGCGCTGAGACTGCTTCCCTTCATCGGTATTTATGTGGTGTTGGGTCATGATGTTCGAAATGACGTTCCTTTCTTCTATTACAAAGCCGAGTCGGCCTTTCGGGGGCTTTTTGTTTACCGCGATTTCTGGTCGTACCACGCGCCGCTTTTCTCTTACATCATCAGTTTGCCGCTATGGCTGTGGAATAACCCCCGCGTCATCGTTTTGTTCATGATCTTAGTGGAATCATTAACGGTAGTACTTACCTATTTTACCTACAAAAAACGCAACCCCAATGCGCTGCTGCTGGCCTGTCTTTACTGGATGCTGCCCTTCACTTTCGTGTTTGTCGTGCTCAACGGACAGGAAGATATCTGGTTTTGGCTGGTCACCCTACTCGTTTGGCGGCATGTGCAGAAGAAACCCCAAAATTACGAACTGGGCGCAGGGGTGCTGTTTGCGGCGGGCCTATTGTGCATAAAAGCCACGTATATTTTCTTTCTGTTTCCCCTGCTGATTTTTGTCCGGCGCCCACTCAGGATGCTGGCTATTATGGCCGTAATCGGGGCAATCGCCCTGGTGATTCTGTACCTCAACGTTGGGGACAAGTTTCTGATGCCGATCCGCCATACGAAGGAGCTGTTGACCCCCAATCTGTTCTCGGTATTGCGGCCCTTTATCGAATCTTTTGTTCACGTGTCGGAGCGTAGCTACACGCTGCTCAACTGTGTCGGCCTGCTGCTCACGCTCGGAACGAGCATAGTGGTAGCGTGGCGTTATCGGTCTCGCAGTATTCAAGAGGTTATCCCCCCGCTATTTTTAATTACATTCGTAGCGATGACCCTCTTCCAACCCAGCGCACCGGGTGGCTATGCAGTGGCTTACCAGTTGATTATGGTTTTTGCGCTTATCGATCCTCGAAACAAGTGGCATGGCCTGTTGCTCTTGACTTTTAGCTGGCTGCTGGTGGTCCAGCCCTTCATTTATGTATATAATAATTCGCCTACCTATACCAGTTTTGCCGTGCTGGCAAATCCGATTCTGGCTTTTGAGTACCTGCTCCAGGTTCTCAACGTAGGCTGTTACGTGGTGATATTCCTGCTGGCGGTTCAAAAACTTAGACAAATGCCCGGCGAATATCCTCCCATGAAACGAGAATTTTCCTTATGAATGTCGTCCTGCTCAAGCTGGTATTAAGCCTCTCGCTGATCGGGCTGGTGATTTTCATTCTTTCGGTCCGGGATAAGTACCCCAAGTTGCTCTCAGGAGGTACGCTGGCCGTAGCCTGGTTGCTGCTACGCGTACTGCCCTTCGGAATTATATACTTATACCTGGGCTTCGAGCCCCGCTCCGACATTGCGGGGTTTCTGGTGGGCTGGGGCAATCACGCCCGGCAGGGCGAACTGATCTACCGGGACTTCATCTGCACATATTCGCCCTTTTTTCCCTATTTGATCGGATTGTCTTTATCCTTGTGGAACGATCCGAGGGCGATCATTTTCCTGATGATCTTTATGGAAGGACTGTCTCTGGTGGCAACCTGTCTTTTTTACAGGAAGGCTTTCCCCCGCCACGTATTGATGGGCAGGGTGCTGATTTACCTTTGCATGCCCGGTTCTCTGATCCTGTGCGTGCTGGGGGGGCAAGAGGACGTCTGGACCTGGCTTTTCGTTGCCTTGGCGGGCTTGGGCTTCTACAAGAAACACAATTACGTTGCCTACGGTAGCCTGCTGGTGCTTGGGCTGCTGAGTACCAAGGCTACTTTCGTGTTGGTGCTGCCCGCCCTGTTGGTGCTCACCCAAAACCGCCAGCGGCTCTTCGCCGTGCTTGCCCTTTGGGGAATTGCCACGCTTGTAGTTCTTTACAGCCTGGTGGGCCTGGAATTCACCCAGCCGCTTGGGGAAGCGGATACATTACGGGCGCCCAACCTGCTGTCGGTTTTAAATCCGTGGTTTTTCGACGCTATTGGCGTGGGCCGGGGATTTTGGAACTGGGTGGGTTTGCTTACCACGGTAGCGGTGAGTAGCCTGGTGGCCTGGCGCTGGCGGGGGGCAGATTTCCGGTCGGTCCTGAGCCGCGTGTTTGTGGTCACCTACGCCACGATGATGGTGGTCCAGCAAAGCGCCTACGCCAACTATATCTTCATCTTTCTCATTCCCCTCACTTTCATCGTGGTCGACTGGCAGAACCGCCGGCAGGTAGTGCTGCTGCTGGTTTTCAATCTTTTGTGCGTAGTGCACCCTTCCTACTGGTGGCGGCTGGGCAACCCAAAGTACTACAAGCCTTCGGACATTTGGGCCTCCGGCGCGACTTTGCTCGACTACGCCATGCAGGCATCGCTGGTAGCATTGGCGATCTATTTCATCGTGCTGGCGGGTTTTGGGACACGTCGAAAGGAATTCGATGAAGTGAGCGCTATGCCGTCACGTTGAGATCCAGTACTTCGCTGGTATACTCGCGAACCTCACGGCATAGCACCGGATTATCGCCCAGCGATTGCCCGTAAGACGGGATCATCTCCCGAAGTTTCTGCTGCCAGGCTTCGGTGCGAAGACGTTCGGGGAAGCAACGCTCCAGCAGGTTCAGCATGATCGACACCGCCGTAGATGCCCCCGGCGACGCGCCCAGCAGCGCGGCCAGGCTACCGTCGGCGGCACTCACGACCTCGGTACCAAATTCCAGAATACCGCCCTCCTCCTCGTCTTTCTTTATAACCTGCACCCGCTGTCCGGCGATTTCGATCTTCCAGTCCTCCGCGCGGGCTTCGGGGTAGTAGTTTTTCAGGGCGTCGAGCCGCTCATCGTCCGATTGTCGTACTTGTTCGATGAGGTACTTCGTAAGCGGACTGTTGTGCAGCCCCGCCGCGATCATCGGCCGGATGTTACGAAGGTTAACCGAAAACGGCAGATCGAAGAAGGAACCCTTTTTCAAAAACTTAGTGGAAAAACCCGCGTAGGGCCCAAACAGTAATTCCTGCTTGCCCTGGATCATCCGGCTGTCGAGGTGTGGTACCGACATCGGCGGCGAACCGACTTCCGCCTTGCCGTATACTTTGGCGTGGTGCCGCGCGATGACCTCGGGGTTGGTGCAGCGCAGCCATTGGCCGCCCACCGGGAAGCCCCCGTAGCCCCGGCCTTCGGGGATGTGCGATTTCGTCAGCAGCGGCAGCGAGCCGCCCCCCGCCCCGATAAACACGAAAGGCGTGTCAATTTTATAGCGCTCGCGCGTGGCACGATCCCGTATGCTCACCTCCCAATGACCGCCCTTTGCCCGATCCAGATCATGGACTTCCTGATTAAAATGTAGCGTGACGCCGTCCATTTCTTTCAGGCAGCGGAACATGGCGCGGGTCAGTGCGCCAAAGTTCACGTCGGTGCCCAGTGGCATGTAGGTGGCAGCGACGGGCTGGGCCGGATCGCGCCCTTCCATGATCAGCGGCATCCAGTCTTCCATTTTACGGGGATCATCGGAATAGCGCATTTCTTTGAACAACACGCATTCCTGCATGGCTTCGTAGCGCTTTTTCAGAAAACCGACGTTGTCCTGCCCCCACACAAAACTCATGTGCGGAATAGAGCGGATAAACGAGTTGGGCAATTCCACAATGTCGTGTTGGGTAAGAAAAGCCCAAAACTGCCGTGACTGCTCGAAGGATTCGGCCACTTTGACGGCCTTGGTAATGTCTATCGTCCCGTCGGGCCGCTCAGGTGTGTAGTTGAGCTCGCAAAAGGCCGAGTGGCCGGTCCCGGCGTTGTTCCAGGCATCGGAGCTTTCGGAGGCGGCGTGGTCGAGTCGCTCGATGATTTCAATGGTAAGCGCCGGGTCGAGCTCTTTGAGCAGCATTCCGAGCGTGGCACTCATGATGCCCGCGCCGATCAGCACGACATCGGGACGATGGGTTGGGGTGGAGGTAGCCATATTTTGAAATTTTTTTTAAGAAATACAGTTAAAAAGCCCGCAAACGAATTGTTTACGGGCTCGATCGGTGTGGATATAGTGTAAGTATCAGGTATTGGAATTGGAAACGTAGTGCGCCCGGGGGTGCAGGCCTTTGCCAATGATGGCTACCAGCTCTGGATTGACGTATTTTTCGTCAACCACCACCCATTCTTCGTCGCGATAAACCATTACAAACGAATCTTTTTCGGGGAAAATAACCCGCAATCCCTGCTCGTCGCCATACATTTCGCCTTCAACATCAAATTTCATTTCTTGCCCGTCTTTGGGGTCTTTTATGATCAGTTCCATCGGTTCGGGTTTTAGTTTTAAAAACAGTTTACTTTGAATCTGTCTTGAAGACTAACAAAACCATTCCAGAATTAATATAGATTTTGTGCGTACCCTTGTCGACGGCCGCAAAACCAGACTAAATAAAAAAACGCCCTATGAATATACTACACTATCTGGATTTTCAAAACAGCCGCCAAAAGGCGATCTACGTGGTGCTGGGGTTAGCCGTCGTTTTCGTGTTGCTGACGGTTTTTGTGCTGTTGTTGCCCCATTCACTTATCGATCTTGAATTTTCGGAAGAGGTGCAGGAACATAACTTCCCATTATTGGATATGCTGATGCGGGGCGTGAGTTGGTTTGGCACACAGTGGGTCGCCATTACCCTCGTGCTGGGCACGGCGCTGATTTTTCTGCTGTTGCAATTCCGGCGCGAGGCCCTTTTCCTGAGTTTGACGCTACTGTCGTCGGTGGTGACTTTTGGTATAAAACTACTGGTGGATCGTCCGCGCCCTACGGAAGATTTGGTCAGGATCGTGGTGAAGGCGCAACACCAAAGTTTCCCGAGCGGGCACACGGTGTTTTACGTGACGTTCTTCGGCTTTCTGATTTTCCTGCTATTTCGGCTGCGGCAAGTACCCTCGGTTCTGCGGTGGGGCGTGGGCAGCTTTAGCCTGCTGCTGATTATGGCGGTACCTTTTTCGAGAATCTACCTCGGCGACCATTGGTTCACCGACGTGCTGGCGGGATTTATACTGGGGCTTATTTCGCTTATCATCTTGATCACCCTTTATTTTGGCCCCGAAAAAAAAAGCCAATAGCTATCCAGCCTACATACTGCCATTCAGAAATTGCGCCACCAGGAAAGCGGCGGCGGCAGCGATGACACCGACAATCATCACCTTAAAAGCGCCCTGAACGGGCGGCTGCCCGGTCGCTTTGCTTTTGAAGTTCCCAAAGATACAAAGGCAGATAATCGTCAGTACCGACGACGCGGCCAGCCCCTGTAGCGGCAAATCGGTGAAAATGTACCCCAATAATGGTACGAAACCGCCCAGCACGTAGGCTCCGCCGATGGTGAGGGCGCTGTTGCGAGCCCGGTTGAGCGTCGGGCGTTCCAGGCCGAGCTCGAACTTCATCATGAAATCGACCCACTTGTCTTTGTCCTTAGCCAGTTCTTCCACGACCAGCGTCTGTGATTCCTCGCTGAGGCCGTAGTCGGCAAAAATTTCGCGAATTTCCTCCTTTTCTTTTTCCGGCAGGAGTTCTACTTCCTCGTACTCCCGTTTTAGCTCGGAGTCGTAATGCTCCATTTCGGTTTTGCCTGCCAGGTAGCCGCCCAGCCCCATCGCGATGGACCCGGCCACGATTTCGGCGATGCCCGCCGTGATAATGATCCCGTTGGACGCCACCGCCCCGCTCAGCCCCGCCGCCAGCGCAAAAGGAACAGTGAGGCCGTCGGATAAACCAATGACGGCATCTGTGATGAAATCGGAATTGCGGAGATGATGTTCCTGGTGGTGGTTCAAGGGGTAAGGTTGAGGTTTACGCGGGGCCGCCCGGCGGTGACTTTATGTTTGCTATTTTCAAGTGATTACCTACTTTATAATAAAAACCAGGCCCGTACCGATGGAGAGTTCTTCCAGTGGGCGAAGGTCTGAGGAGACTCAGACTATGGAGTAGCACGGCCACGACGACATAATGAACCGCATCCTGTGGTTCGCGGCTAAGGGCCGGAAGAAGTACCCGAGGAAACTGGCGGGGAAAGTGAAGGAAGAAGACGAGGGGAATAAGAGTATATTGAAAACAGTCAGCACTGCACAGTTACCCGCAAATAGGTGGCCGGGATGGTGAGGGTGCCGGGGGTAGAACTCGTATTCTGACTGTTGAACAAACCGTCGAGTTCCTCCTGAAGGTCCGAGGCTTTGCCGTTCTTTTCGGCGGCCTCGAACGCATTCATGGTGGGGCCGTAGTAGTCTCTGAACCTCCTGACAAATTCGGAAGGCGGAAAGTCGGCGTGAAAGGTGAACGTATCGCGGACAAAGGACAGGTTCTCCCTGGCTATTCCGGCGGCCCCGAAACGCTCGATCACGTTTTCTTCCACACCCCACAGCATGGGGCTGATGAACCCCTCGGGCGGAGGTGGCGTATAGGCCGAGCTGATTTTCAGAATCTGCGCTACCAGAGTGGGGTCGCCCGGTATCCAGTTGCCCATGACAATTTTCCCGCCGGGACGCGTCACCCGCACCATTTCCCGGGCGACGTCGAACGGCCTGGGGGCGAACATGACCCCAAAAATACTGACGACCCGATCGAACGAATGATCGGGCAACTCGTGCAAATCCATGGCATCCCCTTCCTGAAAGGTGCAGTTGGTCAACCCCGCCTCTTTGGCACGCCGATTGCCCGCCGCCACGAGGTTGCTGGCGATGTCCACCCCTAAAACCCCGGCTCCGCGTTTGGCAGCGGGTAAGGCCGTGGTGCCGTCGCCGCAGCCCAGTTCGAGAACTTCCATACCCGGCGCAATGTCCAGCTTGGCGACCAGTTCCTCACCGCTTTCGCGCATGGTTTCGGCTATCCGGGTGAAATCGCCCTTTTCCCATAATGCTTTGTTTGTATTCATGACATATTGGTTTAGATGAAGTATAAATCGACTCATATTGGCCTAAACGAAATAAGGCTTTCTCCTTCATCATGAGCCGATCAAGTGCT
>JBBSSJ010000107.1:0-14617 GCA_038242095.1 Cytophagales bacterium | reverse complement strand
GTACCTGACCCGCGCCGAAGCTAATTTCCGTAGTAACGGTAGCGTTGGTTCCACCCCAGCCGCTGACTTAAACCTGGTTCGCGCCCGCGCCGGAATGGCTGCCCTACCTGCCGCCAGCCTGACGCTACCCGTCATTTTGAAAGAGCGTCACCTGGAACTGGCTTTTGAGGGTCAGTTGATCCACGATCTAAAACGCAACAAGCTCAGCGTCGGCACGCTTCCGTTCATCTCGCCCAAGCTGGTTTTCCCCATCCCTCGCCGCGAAATCGACGCTAATGGGAATTTGGTGCAGAATCCGGGGTATTAGGCGTGTAGGCAAAAAACGTCCTGTGGTATAATTACTTAGTTTTTGAGAAAGCATCTTGCCTGTCGGCAGGATGCTTTTTCTGTTCCGTACGGTGGATCTGCTTCAGGGGTAGTTTATCAGAGCACCCTGATCTGTGTCAGGCAAGCTTCCATAATACGCTCAATTACGACTGCGGGGTGAATCAAGGATTTGTCCGGCTGGTGTTGGATTCATGTTACGATTAAAAGCCCTTTGGTCATAATGCAACTCATAGTTCGTTCAATGTTGGGAACAGCAGAAAGACCTGGTTTTTATTTACAGATTTTGTAAATTTAGGAAAATTTAGCTCCAGAAGCTTTTATGCATGTTATCGAATTAGAAACTGGCAAGCAGATTTCGGTAGCAGTTGATTTGGTTGAAGCCTCAGATTGGAGGCAAATGACCAAGGCCAATTTCTTTTTCAACTGGAAACTGGAAAAGTACAATGAGCTCTGGAAGCTCACTGTACAAAATGATTCGCAGATTTTAGGTGTTATGTCATTGGTTGATCACCCAGATGAAAGCCGAATTGAAATTCATTTGATCGCTAGTCGAGAGGGGCAAGTCGGTAGTAAAAAAATTATGGCCGCATCGCGGGATGCCTGATTGCTTGGGCTTGCCGACTTGCTGTGCAGCGATACGCTGGACTGGCTTGTGTTTCTCTACTGCCCAAGACAACTCAAAATTCACTACATGAACGCTTACGGCATGATAGACGCAGGTAGGCAGCTTTTTCTGGAAGGCGCTCCTTTGTTCAAACTCTTGACCCAATATATCGATGACTGAATTAGAAAAACTTACTCCTGAGGAAATCGTTGATGGATTTGTGCCTCCGGTGGAGTTGAACGCAACCGAACGCAAGGCAGCAGACATACAGCTGATTGAAGCCCGTCGACAATTGTCAACTGCTCCATCTGATTCCCAACTACGTTACGTGCAACTTCTTCAAATCTGGTTCGATTTGGAAGACTGCCTGGCGCAACCCGAATTTGATCCTGAAAAAACATTTGGCTATTTTTTGAAACTTTACGTGGCCATATATCCTAGGAGCAAGAAGGAGTTGGCCAGAGAACTAGGTATTCACAAAAGCCTTCTCAGCCAGTGGTTAGCCGATACCCGAAACCCTTCTTCCGCGCAATTAGTCCGTTTGGAAATTCACGCACAAGCACAAATTCCGGCGGTTGCCTGGCTGAAACTACTTGCCAAGCATGAAGAAAATGCTTTGAGAACGAATGGTGCTTTGCGTGAACAGGAGCGTGGAAACGTCAAAAATCAGCTTGAAATATCTCCCTATTGAATCGGCTGGCTTGCCTTTCTACTTACGAGAGGTCAACCTGGTATACTCTAAAATGCACAGCACACCAACGATGATACCCGGGACACTTGTTATCCGGAGTGAAGTGTTGTCCTCAGCAGGCCGAAAGAGCGGAAAGGCATTCGATTTCTTTATCACTTAGCCTCCTTGGCTACTCACCTGACAACTCAAACCTACTTGCAGATAAATCCATTTTTGTTTGCTCAGCTTTTGTTCCGAATTGAGCGAAGCTATACGCCCTAATTACATAACCCTCAATATAGTGATTGCGATTTGCGAAAGGCAACATAATCAAGATACAAGTCATGATAATAGATTGGCCAATACAATAAAATCCTAATTATAAGCAACTTAAATCATCTCCAAGTACACTAACTCGGCCCTTACATTACCCAAAAAGAATATTTCAATAAATCCCCATACGCATCGTTTATTAAGTCCTCATTCCCGACGGCGCAAAAAATTTCCTTTGTCCGCAACACAAAACACCCTATTTTGCGTATATATAAAGTCTTCGGAAAAACAAATCCTTAACCTGCGCCCTATTGCCTACGATTTTTACGATTCTTCAAATGAAATATTTCGGTCGATGCTGGGTGCTGTGCCTGGTACTGTTGGGTACGGCTTATCATGCCTCCGCCCAAAAAGTGATTACCGGTAGGGTCAGTTCAGTTGCCGACGGGGCCACGCTGCCCGGCGTAAGCGTCCTGCAAAAAGGCACTAATAACGGAACCACCACCGACGCCAACGGACAATACAGCCTCTCAGTCCCCACTGGAACGGTGACACTTACCTATACCTTCATCGGCCTTGAACCACAGGACGTCACGGTGGGCAACAACCGCACGGTGGTCAACGTCGAGATGGCCGAAAGCGCCACCGAGCTCAATCAGGTAGTTGTGACGGGGTATAACCAGACTCAGCGAAAGGATATCATCGGCTCCATCACCACGGTTAAGAGCGATAAATTCAAAGACATCCCCGTTACGGGTTTCGACCAGGCTTTGCAAGGGCAAGCGGCAGGAGTACAGGTTTCGCAGTCGTCCGGTACGCCGGGAGGCGGCATTTCGATTCGCATACGGGGCAACACCTCCATCACGGCTTCTAACCGGCCGCTCTTTATCGTGGACGGCATCCCTATCTATGACGGTCCAGCCTCGCAACGGGATTTCGGCGGCCAAAGGGACAACAGCTTATCCATCATCAATCCCAATGATATCGAGTCGATCGACATCTTGAAAGACGCCTCGGCCAAAGCCATTTATGGGTCACGGGGCGCCAACGGGGTCGTAATCATTACCACCAAGCGCGGTCGCAACAACAAAACCACCTTTACAGCCGACGTGCAGCGAGGCGTGTCCAACATCATTCGCCGCCCGCAGTTACTCAACTCCGCCCAACTGGTCGAGTTGCAGCGCGATGCCATTACCAACGCCGGGCAGGACCCCGACAAACAGGGCGTAATCAAGGGCGTGACCGACGGCGTGGATACCGACTGGGTTGATGCTATCCTACGGCAGGGCGTATTGCAGCAGTACCAGGTATCAGCTACCGGTGGCGACGACCGCACCCGATTCTACATCAGCGGCGGGGCGCGCGACGAGCAAGGCGTGCAGCTCAACAATCGCTTCACGCGCTACAGCGGGGCGCTTAACGTAGACCACAAAGCGAGTGCCCGCCTGAGCGTGGGGGCTAACGTTAACCTGGCATTTAGCAAGAATATGCGGGTCAAAGGCGACAATTTTTTGGACGGCGTGTATTCCGGGGCCATCAAGAGTTTGCCTTATTATGCCCCCTACAATCAGGAGGGTAAGTTATACGGGCCCGGCGATCCCGGATATGCGGGCTTTCCCAATTTCAACCCGGTAGGTCAGGCCGTGTTGCCGCGCTTCAATGCTTACGGCTTGAAGATGCTGGCGGGCGTCAACGCCAACTACGAAATCATGAAAAATCTGCGCTTTAGCAGCAAGCTGAGCCTGGACTATAACAATGTCGAGGAAGATCAATACGAGCCATCGAGTACGGCCATCGGCGGTACGCTGCCGGGAGTGGGTTTTCGGGGTTACGGGGTGTATAGTACCAGTACAATCTACACGCTCATCAATTCCAACGTTCTGACTTACTATTTTTCGCTCAACGATAAGCACCATATCAATGCCCTCCTTGGTAATGAGATTATCCATACGCAGGGGCGCTCGTCAGATGTGCAGGGACGCTTATTCCCGAGTGACGACTTCACTTACATTAGCTCTGCCGGAACGGTCGACGGTGGCAGTTCTTTTTACTCCCAAAATGGCTTGCTTTCATTTTTTGGCGAAGTAAAGTACGATTTCAACGATCGGTACTTGCTGGGCGTTACAGCCCGTTACGATGGTTCGTCGCGCTTTGGCCAAAACCGCCGTTTTGGTTTGTTCCCGTCAGTATCGGCGGGCTGGCGGGTTTCGCAGGAAGCCTTTATGGAATCAGTTCGCGCCATCAGCGAACTCAAGCTGCGCGGCAGCTTCGGTCTGACCGGCAACGAGCGCATTGGCAATTACCAGTTTTTGGGTACCTGGGCCAGCGCCACCTACAACGGGGCCACGGGATTTGGCCCTAATCAATTAAGCAATCCCAATCTGCAATGGGAAACTACCCGGGAAGCCAACCTGGGCATCGACCTGGGGTTATTCGATGGCCGGGTCACGGTGACCGCCGACGCTTACAGCAACTTGACCGACAACCTCCTTTTTGCCGAGCCTATTGCACTCACGACGGGATTCAATGATATTCAGGGTAACATTGGTTCAATCTCGAATAAGGGACTCGAATTAGGCATCAGCACCATCAACGTGGACCGTGACTTCAAGTGGAGCACCGACCTAAACTTAACCCAAAACATCAACAATGTGCAGTCGATCGCCAACGGCGATACGCTGTTCCGGGGCTATACCGCCGACGGCGTGGGTAACACCAACGCTGTGTTGCAAGGCCAGCCTTTAGGTACTTTTTGGGGTTTGAAATACTTGGGGGTCGATCCGGCAACGGGAAATGCCATTTACCAGGATTTAAACAACGATGGCCGCATCAGCCCCGCCGACGGACAGGTAATCGGCAACGCCCAGCCTAAGCTGTACGGCGGCCTTACTAACAAATTTTCCTACAAAGGATTCGACCTGAACGTATTCTTTCAGTTCACCTACGGTAATAAGGTATTGAACTTTACGAAAACCTCACTGCTCAACGCCGGCGCTAATCTGGCGGACAATCAGAGCGTGGACGCCCTGCGTCGCTGGAAAAATGAAGGCGATGTGACCGAGGTGCCGCGCTATCAACAGGGGAATACCTACAATAACTACCATAGCAGTCGCTTTCTGGAAGATGGCTCGTATCTGCGTCTGAAAAATGTTTCGCTGGGCTACAACCTGCCTACCCGCTGGGCGTCCAAGGTAAAGCTGGGCAGCGTACGGGTATTTGCCGCCGGCACCAATCTCTGGACGCTCACCCGCTACTCGGGCCCTGATCCCGAAGTGAGCACCCTCGACGGCTCTACCACTTCTCAGGCAATTGACTTTTTCACGCTCCCGCAGGTGAAGTACATGACGCTGGGCGTTACCGCAAAGTTTTAAAAGGCTAATTTTCGTATGAACCGCAGACCTATTTTACCTCATTATAAAACTCCCGACAGCCGCTTCTTCAACAGGAAGATGAACTTTACGGGGCGGTGCTTGAGCGTCGTACTGGCGTTTCTGCTCTCGTTGAGCTCATGCCGGGAAATTCTGGAGCCGCCTCCCGTCGATTTGCTCGTCGATGCGCTAGTCCTTAATTCCGCCTCCGACATCGAACCCGTACGGTTGGGCCTTTACAACGCCTTTCGTAGTGTGGCCGCACCGATGGTCGTTGCCGGATCCTTTACCGCTGACCTTATCCAGCACAACGGCACCTTTGCCGTTTACAATGAATTAGGCAACAAGCAGATAACGGCTAGCAATGATGCAGCAGAAGCGCTTTGGCAGAGTATTTATGGTGTTGTATACATAGCCAACTTCATTGAGGAGCGCATTGCCAATATACCCGGCCTGACCGAGGCTGACCGCAAGCGTACAGTAGCCGAAGCCCGTTTCCTGCGTGGGTTCGTCAATTTTATCGGAGCGTATACCTACGGTGATATTCCGAAAGTAACAACGACCGATATAATAACCAACCGAAACATTCCCAAAACCTCCCGAGCCGACATTCTGCAATCGGTTTTAGCGGATTACAATGCCGCGCTGCCCGACCTGCCCGTCACAAATTCAAACAAAGTGTTGGCTAAAAGTTTTGCCACACAAAACGCCGTGCGTGCGGCGCTGGCGCGCTACTTCCTTTATCAAAAAGACTGGGTACAGGCCGAGAAATACGCCGACGACATTATCGCCTCAAAACTTCAAACACTCCCCGATAAATATAGCGACGTGATTTTTCAGGAGTTTGACACCGAGACAATTCTGGAAGTAGCTTACGCGAATAACTCCAGCGATGATCCGGGCACTTCTACCTTCGGCCTTAATAATATTCTGGTTGGGCGCCGCGAAGTAATCCCCGCAAATTCCTACGTGCTCACGATGCTGGAACCCAACGCGGGTGAGCGTCAGCAGACAATCGCGTTCAAATCGTCTGATCAGGGCGGCAACGACAACGGCTGGTCGGTGGCCAAATACGGCACGCCCGATCAGGCTAACAACAACATCACGATTTTTCGGCTGGCCGAGCAGTACCTGATTCGGGCCGAAGCCCGCGTTCAGCAGGGACGGCTTGTAGGCTCCAATGGCGCTCAGGGCGACATAAACATACTCCGCACCCGAGCCAAGGCACCGGTGGTTAGTCTTACCACGCAGTCCGATGCCTTGCTGATTATCGAGAAAGAACGGGTGTACGAACTTTCTTTTGAGGGGCACCGCTGGTACGATCTTAAGCGCACGGGTCGAATTCAGCAGGTGATGTCCGCTTTTTCGCCCAATTGGAACGCCAAGTACGAACTGTGGCCCATTCCCCAGGTCGAAATTCAGCGCAACCGCTCGCTGGTTGGAGCGCAGAATCCTGGCTACTAATCGGCATTTTAACTTAGCGCCATTTTTTTAGGTTAAAACAAAAGCAAAATACATTGGCTTAAAGCATGAAGCTTATAGCGCAAAGACTTCTATAATGAAATCAACCCATAAGATATTATCCCTGTGCTTTATGCTGGCCTTATTGGCATTAGCCGCCTGCGAGGAAGAGCGCATCGTGTTCGAAGGACCGGACTTTGTTCGGTTTACCGACACTACCTTGGTTTTTAAGGAAAGCATAGGTCAGCTGATTCCTGTTTCGGTTCATGTGGTGGGCAAGGCACTTAATCAGGAGGTTACAGTCAATTATACGGTTGGAGGAAACGCGCGCGAGGGGCGGGATTATATCATCGAAGGTACCAAAGGTACCGTGACAATCCCGGCGGGTAAGTACTCGGGCACCATCAACGTTCGGCTCATCAATAACGCCAATAACGTCCTCAATTCGCAGGATGTGCTGTTTACCCTGACGGGCGTCAGCGCCAGCAATGAACTCATGCTGGGACAAAATGGAGGAAACCTTGGTAAAACATTGCGTCTCACCATCCAAGACGATTGTTTGTTAAGCGGTTACTATACGGGTACCCGCCGGGGCTCAACCGACGCCGTGCCCAACATCGAAATCAGCAGCGTCGACTGCAAGACCTACACCGTCGCCAACTGGAACATCGGCCTGACGGGACAAGGTCTTTTATTTAACCTGACGGCCGTCAAGCCCATCATTCAGTTTATTGATAAAGGCGACAATACGCTGACCATTCCCAAACAGGTAACCCCGGAACTGCCTTCGCCTTACGATACCCTCTCGGGCAATGGAATTTTCAACCCGCAGACGAGAGCTATTACGCTGAACATTAATATAAAAGTGCGTCGTGACGCTACCAGAGACACCATCGTTTCGGTACCCTTTACTTATACTCCAAGAAATTAAGATTTTTGTTATTGTTGCCCAAGCGCGCCTGCCCAAACAACCCAATACCTAAATTATGAAAGCTAAAAGTATACTTTACGCCGCCTTGGGGCTCTTATTATTTTCATTGTCGGGTTGCTATGAGATCAAGGAGCCCAAGCCGCTCACCTATACGCAGCTACTTACGGGAAAAGAAAAAAAAACCTGGACGCTGACATCGTTCGAGATCATCGACGAAAAGGTGCCTTCTGGCCCGATCCCGGCTCAGCAGTTGTTCAATAACGCCTGTGAGGCCGATGACCAATATGTCTTTTATGCAAACGCGGAGCGTAAATACGAATACACCAATGGTCCGCTCAAATGCGACAGCGGCGAACCTGATGTGCTGCTAACCGATACTTGGTCGTTCGTGAATGCTACTGCGACGCTGGAGTTCGCCTTTCCGGTGCTTACCACTCAGAAACTGCCCTTCATTGTCAAGAACCTGACCAACACGAGCATGACGCTGGAGATTTATCTGGGCGACCTCGATGCCAGCTATCGCTTCGTCTTTGCCTCTTCCAACGGTTGACGAAACAGAACGCTGTCGGTACTCAATACGCCATTTTCCACAAAGAGAATGAAAAGTTTTTACCTATTTGTTTTTGTACTTCTTGCCCTACTTTCGGGATTTGCTGTGGAGGCGCAGCCGATCCCATGTGCCACGATGCCGATGGACAGCCTGCTGCGGGCTAAGTACCCCGGCATGGGTTCTTTGCAAGATTTTGAGATTTTTTTACAAAAGAAAATCAAGGAGCACGAGGCGCTGCAAAAGCTGGGTCGCACCGAGCTTGAAACACTTACGATTCCGATCGTAGTGCATATCGTCCACAACGGCGAGGGTGTCGGGCAAGGCCGCAACCTGAGTTTTGAACGCATCAAGGCACAGATCGAAACACTCAATGAAGACTTCCGACGCAAGCCCGGTACGCCCGGTTTCAACGACGATCCGCGCGGGGCCGACATCGAAATCGACTTTTGCCAAGCCAAGTTGGACCCGCAGGGCCGCCTGATGGCCGAGCCGGGCGTTGACCGTTACAATGGTGGCAAAGCCACTTGGTCGCGCAACGACATCGAGAACATCCTTAAACCCAGTACGATCTGGGACCCGGACAAGTACTACAATATCTGGACCGTAGATTTTGCCGATACCGATTCCCGTTTGTTAGGCTATGCTCAATTCCCCAGCCTGTCTACCCTGGCGGGTATTCCCGACACCAGTCCGCGCAACACCGATGGCGTGGTCATTACCTACCGTTCTTTTGGCAACAGCTTGAAAGGCAATTTCGGCGGAATGCAGGCACCCTATGATAAAGGCCGAACCCTTACCCACGAAACCGGTCACTGGTTGGGGCTGCGCCATATTTGGGGCGATGCCAACTGTGGGAATGACTTCGTGGACGATACCCCACCCCAGGCCAGCGAGAGCCGGGGCTGCCCGGTCGGGCGGACAAGTTGCGGGGCCGTGAACATGGTGCAGAATTACATGGACTACTCCGATGACGCCTGCTTCAACATTTTCACCCTGGGGCAAAAAAGTCGGATGCGCACTGTCATGGACGTCAGCCCGCGCCGCAATACGCTGGCGCGGTCCAGCCTGTGCAGCCCTGACGTCGCCGGACCGCCGCGCGCCAATTTCCGGGCCGAGACCCAGCAGGTTTTACTGGGGGGACGGGTGCAGTTCTTCGATCTTTCCAGTAATTTTCCCACCCGCTGGTTCTGGACCTTCGAGGGTGGTTCGCCCGCCAATTCCACCGAGCAGAACCCCATCGTGACCTATACCCGCCCGGGTAAGTTTCAGGTGACGCTGCTAGCCGCCAATGGGAAGGGCGCATCCGACACGCTCAAACGCAAGGCGTACATTGAGGTACTTGACGTGGGACTTTGCGCCGAAAAAACCAATTTCAACGGAACCCGTACGCTCATCCGCGACACGACCCGCATCGGCTACGTTTCGGGACAAAACGGCCGAAAAGTCATGGCCATTTCCGAACAATTCGACAATCCGCTGGGCTACACCAACCTCGGCGGGGCCAGTCTGCGCTTCGGTAAAGTATTCGCCAAAGGCGGGGCCGACAGCGAAGCCACCGTGTTGGTGACCGTTTGGAATGCGCGTGGTTTCCAGGGCGGTCCTGGGGCTATTCTGGAAGAGAGAGCCGTACCGCTTCGCCGTATCCGGGACGACATCGCCAACGGCCGCGCCACCGACGTCACGTTCGAGCGGCAGATTCCGCTTTCGGGCCTCCCCTACCACATTGGCCTGCAACTGGCCTACGACGGCGATTCCGTCGCGCTCATCACTACCAAAAACGGAGAATCCGTGAAGGGTACCTCCTGGGAACAAAGCGCCCAGGGCGAGTGGGATTTGTTCCTGCGCCGCACCGGCCTCAACATCGCCCACGCCATCACGGCCCGGCCGGGCATGAAGCCTTCGGTATTGGTATCAGCCTCGGCGCAGTTTGTCAATCCGGGTGAAGCGGTAACACTGCAAGCCTCGGGGGCCAGCATCTACACCTGGTCGCCGGGCACCAACCTCAACACTACGCTGGGGCCGCAGGTCATCGCCCGCCCCGGCCAATCGACCAGTTACACCGTGCGCGGCTCGGGCGTCGATGTCTGCGGCGATAGCACCGCAACGGCGGCGATTTTTGTCCGTAATATTCAGGTGCTGGCTACTGAGCCAACGGTAGCTACCACGCCTGGAAACTCAGTAAAACTATCACCTAACCCCAGCGACGGATTGGTGGTAGTTGATGTCGACAATGCCTGGCGCGGATCGGTGGGCGTGCATGTTTACAACCTCAACGGCGTAGCCATCCGGCGCGAAACATTCGTGAAGCAGACGGGCAAAATCACCCATAAACTGGACATCCGGCAGGTACCGCCGGGATTGTACATTGTAGAAGTAGTCAGCGGCGAACTCACGATCCGGCAACGCATCCTGAAATACTAGTGGAAACCCTTTACTTCAATTTCGAACAGGACTTCGTCAGCAATATGCGCTGTGTTCCCATGATTGTGCGCTACAAGTTGGATCGGGTCGATTTAAAATTGCAGCTCGGCGAGTGGAATCGTCTGGGTAAAGCTGATAAGGCAGTATTTGCCAAAAAACCCTGCGAAACGCCCGCCGAACTGACAACCTACCGCGATTTTGTAAAAAAATCGGTTTGGGATAGTTGCCAAAAAGTCGTGAAAGATCTGGGTGGGGTTGATGTATCGTGGGAGCGGTTGGATACACTTCCTGATGAAGTTTTGCAAAAGGCTACCGAGTGGCAATGCGTTCCGCCTACTTTGGCGCAATGGCGTAGCCTGGATTTGCTGCAACGCTTCGCGCTCGTGAAGCTCAGCCGCTCAGGTCACGAGGGAGAGAATTTTCCAAAGGCGATAGCGGAATTTTTTGGTTAAAAAATTAACCGTGAGGTTGCGACGGGCGCTGGGGCGTTAGATCTTGCGGGTGGTTGTAGTTTTTAAAAACAGCACTTTGCCCCTCGAAGATTTTGTGGGCCGTATTCGCGGATTCCAGCAAATTCAGAAGGCCAAATTTGGTCAATCCTTGCCGTTCGGCCTTGTCCAAAACTTCGGCTAATAACTTGTAAGAATAGATACCGGGAAAAGGCTGCAAGTGGGCTCCTTGCTCAAAAACCCAAGCTTCGGCATCAGGTCTCTGTTCCCTAAATTCGATTAATTCGTGGACAACTTCGGTAGTCAGGTCGGGCATATCAGCGGGTAAAACCAGAACGTTTTGCAAGGGATAATACCGATGAAAACTCAGCAATCCTTTCAGCGGACCACCCACGGGCAAATCCAAATCTGGTAATAGTTCAAAGTCGGGCAACACCGCGGTCTGATATTCGAGCCGCTGTGTTTCCCGAATCATCACGCTTACAGATACTCCCGCTTTTTGTAGAATTTGTCCAGCGCGATTCACCCAAGCCAGGGATTCTTGCGTGATTAGCCCTTTATCTTGCCCCATCCGGCGGCTCTCGCCCCCGCTAAGTACCAGGCCGCGCAGATTATCCTTTCCTCGCCACGAGGCGCCCCGCCTCATCCTTTCAACTTTTCCTCCGTTCCTCCTTCTCCCGTCATCCCTTCCTCCTTTCGAACCAACACCTCCGTAATCCGATTCAACTCCTGCACTTTGTACTCAAAATCGCCGCGTAGCATGTCGCGGACTTGTTTAAGTTGTTGCATGGCGGTTTCAAGGTCGTCGGGCAGGGCTTCGGTGAGTACTTCGCGCAGGCGCTTGGCTAAGGTCGGCGACATGCCGTTGGTCGAGATTGCGACTTTCAGATTGCCTTTCCTGACAATGGAGGATAAATAAAAATCACATTCGTCGGGAGTGTCGGCCACGTTACAAAGCAGGTTCCGGGCACGCGCTAGTTGCTTGATCCGCTTATTTTCCTCTCGATCGTTGGTCGCTACGATCGCCAAGTCCTTATAATCAAGGTCGAAGTCTTCAAAAGTGCGCTGTAGCAGAATCACACGCGGATTTTGGGCCGCAATCTGCCGAATCTCGTCCCGGATTTCGGGGGCAACAAGCGTGATTTTGGCCTCGGGCGAATTGCCCAAAACGGCCTCAATTTTTTCCAGACCCACGTAGCCTCCGCCCACGATGAGCAGGTGCAGGTCGTGGTTATTGAGTTTTAGAAATATGGGGAACAGGTGATTCAAGCTCGGTCGGTTTTCTTTTTTACAAAAATAAATAACACAAACTCAAAATTAGCGGTTTGGTACGGATTCAGACTACGATCCCCTACCAAATTCCACTCTTTCGCCGTACCTTTGCGGCATGATTGCGATAACGAACCTCAGCTATTTCCTCGGCGACCGCGCGCTATACGACAGCGCGTCGCTTCATATCAAGCCTAAGCAAAAAATTGGGCTCATCGGCCTGAACGGCACCGGAAAATCCACTTTATTACGCCTGATCGACGGCGAATATCAGCCCGACGAAGGTAGTATTTCCAAATCGGGCGACTGCTCTATTGGTTTCCTGAACCAGGATTTGCTTAGTTACCAGAGCGACGAATCGATTCTGTCGGTCGCGATGCAGGCCTTCGAGCGTCAGAATGAATTGCAGGCGCAAATTGATAAGGTACTGCATGAAATGGAAACCAACTACCATGATGAACTGATAGACAAGCTCGCCCGTGCCCAGGACGAGTTCGAGGGTTTGGACGGTTACTCCATTCAAGCCAAAGCGGAAGCCATTCTGGAGGGCCTTGGCTTTTCGACCAAAGATTTGAGTCAGCCCTTACGACTATTCTCGGGGGGCTGGCGGATGCGCGTCATGCTGGCTAAATTACTGCTGCAAAAGCCCGCCCTGCTTATGCTCGATGAGCCGACCAACCACCTGGATTTGCCTTCGATTCAATGGGTCGAGAAATACGTGCAGAACTACGAAGGCGCGGTAATCGTGGTGTCGCACGACCGGGAGTTTCTCGACAACGTCGTAGATACCATCGTGGAAGTGTCGGGCGGCAAGCTGAATCTTTATTCGGGCAATTATTCTTATTACGAAGTAGAAAAAGAACAACGCAACGAGATTCAGCGCGGGGCTTTCGAAAACCAGCAGGCTAAAATCCGGCAAACCGAGCGCTTCATCGAGCGTTTTAAAGCTAAAGCCACCAAGGCCCGGCAGGTGCAAAGCCGCGTAAAAGCCCTGGACCGCATGGACGTGGTGGACGAAGTAATTGATGAAAATGCCAAGGTGCATTTCCGCTTTCAATTCACAACCCAGCCGGGCCGCCACGTGTTTCAATTGGAGGACGCCACGAAGGCCTACGGCGAAAAGCTGATTCTCGACAACACCAGCATCAGCATGGAACGCGGCGACAAGATCGCGCTGATCGGGGCCAACGGTCGGGGTAAGTCCACGGCGTTGCGCATCGTGGCCGGTACCGAAGACCTGGAAGGTACCCGACGTTTGGGCCACAATGTTTCGTTCACTTTCTACGCGCAGCACCAGCTTGAATCGCTGAACGTGACCCACAACCTGATCGAGGAGCTAAAATACGCCAACCCGAACAAGTCCGAAACCGAACTTAGGACGGTGTTGGGTTGCTTTCTGTTCAGCGGGGAAGATGTTTTCAAAAAGATCAAGGTATTATCCGGCGGGGAAAAATCGCGGGTCGCCCTGGCGAAGGTACTGCTGTCGCAAGCCAACTTTCTATTACTTGACGAACCGACCAACCACCTCGACATGCAGTCGGTGAATATCCTGATTCAGGCGTTGCAGCAGTACGAAGGCAGCTACATCGTAGTGAGTCACGACCGCTTTTTTGTGGAATCGATCGCGACCAAAATTTGGTACATCGAGGACCATCAGATCAAGGAATACCCCGGTACCTACGCAGAATACGAACGTTGGGTCGAGGAACGCGGCCTGGAATCGGCCGTGAGCGACAAGGCCATCGTGAGCAGCGCGCCCCCGCCGAAACCCAGCGAAAAGCCCGCGCCATCGGCCAACGGCCAGAAAAAAGACGCGTCGCCCAAGCCCGAAAACCAGCGCGCCCTCAAACAGGCGCAAAAGCAAATCGAGGAGCTGGAAGCGACGATCACGGAACTGGAAACAGAAAAGAAAAAACTCGAAAAGCAACTCGCCGATCCGGCCTCCTACGCCGAAAAAGAACTTTTGGACGATCTCAACGAACAATATGCCCATATCCGAAAAAAAATAGCCGACACCACGAAGGCATGGGAAGTGGCGATGCTGGAAGCGGAAGAGTTGGAAGCGTGAAATACAGAAAGGTGGAACGGTAGATGGGGGAATTCCTTCGACTACGCTCAGGATGACATTAAACAGGAAAGGTTAGATTCCCAGATTTTCTGTCTGGTCGTAGATGGTGCGCAAAAATAAGGTGAGGCTAATGCTGGTTAACTCGATGCTGCTTTCGGGGTCGTTGGTTTCGGTGGCTAGTAGCCACGTGCCGCGTTCTTTTTTCCACACTACTGCTTTAATGCTG
>JBBSSJ010000106.1:0-14633 GCA_038242095.1 Cytophagales bacterium | reverse complement strand
TCGGGCTTGCCAAAGCGAATGAAATGCTTACCGACGATGTCCTCGATCATGTTGGCGATGGCCCCGATGGCGATCGCCACCCGTTGCGACGACATTGGGTAGGTGCGGTCAGTGTTGGCCACGACCACCGGGATATTGCGACTACGCAGCAGGTTGATGGTTTTGCTGAGGTCGGCGTTCCAGTCGAAGCCCTCATCGTCGAGCATCACGAGCGCGCTCACGTCGTCGCTCTGTTCCAAGTCCAGCTTGCCGATCGGCAGCGTGTGCATGCCCAGGCTTTGGAGATAGTGCGCCGATTTCTCGGTGCCCAGGTAGGCCACCGTGCCGCCATCCACTTTAAGGTCGAGGTAATCGCGCGCCAGCATTCCCGAAGAAATGATGCATTCCGGCACCACGTCGTATAGGCCCAGCCGGTGGTAGGAGTCGGCCAGGTGGGATGGGCTCCGCGAGGCGTCGTTGGTCAGGACATAAAAATCCTTGTTGTTTTCACGCAGGTAGGCAAAGGTTTTTCCAATACCGGGAATCAGCGCGTTGTGCGTTTTCAATACCCCAAAAGCATCGAAGAAAATCACATCGTATTTGGAAACTACGTCCTTGAAAGAGGAAAGTTGCATGGTCATATTTTTGACTTAAAGAACCCTCTACTCTCCGAAGGCGAGGGGGCGGAACAGGCGGCGCTGCCAGGTAAGGTGAAAAGTCTATATTTTTAAATGATTCAAGATCTTCTCGGCGTCGAACTCTTTTTCGATGCTGGGAAAATAGATTTCATAGGCTTCGCGCTGCAATTTGATGGCGTAGGTCCGGTGAAAAAAGTAACGACCGTCTTTGATGACGTAATTCAGGATAAAAAAGCGATAGGCTTCCTTAATGAAATAGATTTCGCTGCGGGTCAGGGGATAAATCTTATGGTATTCTTCCAGGAAAATCAAGAAGCGGTCTTCCATTAAGGGGCCAATGTAATAGCTGAACGCCGTCCGGTCGCCCACGTCGGAAACTACGCGGCTCAGAAAATAAAAATCCATGATGCGCGACGAGACTCGAAACCAATCGTAATCCCAGCGGGAAAACAAAGTAAAGTCTTCTTCTACAGAGAAATTGCCGATGTTCCAGTCGACAAAAACAGGCATGAGATCGAAATTTATGACATCGAGTTTTTGAATGTTCTTTAAAAATAAACCGCATTGCTCCCGCAGAAAACCGACGTGCATGCGGTGCTCGAACTCGCCGGTTTCGGTATCCAGAATATCGAGCAAGTGCTGAATATCGGTGCGCAGTTTTTTGGAAGCTTTGGGAAGTACCTTACTCACCCGGAAGCAGGATTTGTGGAACTTCGCAATCTCCCGCGCCAGGCTACGAATTTGGGGTTCACTCAGCCGTCGGGGCAGTCGGTCCTTGGTTCGTATCGGATTATAAAACACCAGCCATGCATCCACCATCGCATCCTTGAACCGGTGGGTATACACCTGATTGTTTTTGACCAAAGATTTGGCCAGAACATTTTCGAAGGGGTAGAGCAAATTGGTCGACAAGGCGTGGATGATGCGGTGGTCTTCCTTGAAATGCTCGAACTTGCCGAAATACGATAGTTTGGCGATCACCATTTCCCCTGTATCCAGCCACACCCTGAATACGTGATTGGTCGACACCATCGCGCTGATGTCGGTAATGCTCACAATCGTCTTGGAAGGATCGAACCCCGCCCAAGCCGCTTTTATTATTTCGTGGTAGTTTATTAAACGCATATTTTTTTAAAGGGGCAAAGGCACAAAGGGGGAAATGGGCAAAGTGAAAATGTGCTCGATGGATAAGTAAGGCATTGATCTCATTACAACTGAGTAGTGTTTTGTTTCAAAATGGAGAAATTTACTAGTAGGATTGGATGCACTACTTTGTGCCTGTGTCCCTTTGTGCCTCCTTTATATTATTTCAAAATACCGCTTCAATTCCCAATCGCTGACGGAGCGGGCGTATTGCCGCCATTCCCAGTCCCGGGTGGCGGTGAAGTGGTTGACAAAATCCTCGCCGAACAACTCGACCGACAGCGGACTGGCTTTCATGGCTTGGGTCGCTTCTTTGAGATTTGTGGGTAATATACCATTTTCTTTGTTTTCGTAGCCATTGCCACACGTGGCGGCAACGTCCAGCGATAGCTTATTTTTGATGCCGTAAAGCCCTGACGCCAAGGCGGCGGCTATCGCCAGGTAGGGATTGGCGTCGGCTCCGGCGACGCGGTGCTCCACGCGGGCGTGCGCTTTAGAATCGGTGATGGCGTTCAGGGCCGTTGTGCGGTTTCCGATGGCCCAGGTGACCGTTGTGGGGGCCCAGGCACCTTCTACCAGCCGCTTGTAGCTATTGACCGTCGGCGCAAACATCGGCAGAATATGCGGCAGACTGTGCAGCTGTCCGGCGACGAATTGCCGCATCAGCGGGCTCATTTTGTCGGGATCGCCGGCTTCGAAAAAAAGGTTTTGGCCTCGGTCGGCCGACCATAGACTTTGGTGCAGGTGGCCGCTGCAACCGGGCAATTCCGCGTTCCACTTGGCCATAAAAGTGGCCAAAATGCCGTGACGATAGGCAATTTCCTTCACCGCCGTCTTGAGAAGCGCGGCTTTATCGGCGGCACGCAGTACCTCATCGTGGATAATGGCGGCTTCGTACACACCCGGGCCGGTTTCGGTATGGAGCCCTTCCAGCGGGACGTCGAATTGGGCCAGTAAGTCAAATAAATCATTGTTGAAGTCGCTTTCCAGCGAAGGACGCAAAATGGAATAGCCAAACATTCCCGGTGTGAGTGGCTCCAGATTCCGGAACTCCTTTTCCTGCAAGCTCCGGGGCGTCTCCCGAAAATTAAACCATTCAAACTCTTGGGCGTACTCCGCGTGAAAACCTAGTGCGGTGCATTCGGCGATGACCCGTTTCAACAAGCTACGCGGGCAAGCAGGCAGGTCGTTGCCATCGGGCTGGCTGAAATCGGCCAGGAAAAAAGGCAGATCATTTTCCCAGGGAATGCGGCGAAAGGTATCGAGGTCGATGCGGACAGTCGCATCAGGAAAACCCGTGTGCCATCCGGTGAGGCTGGTGTTGTCGTAAAGCACATCGGCGCTGTCCCAGCCGAATGCGACATCGCAAAAGGCGTATCCTTTCTCTATCCCGCTCAGGAATTTCTTTCGATGAATGATTTTCCCGCGCAGGATGCCGTCGATGTCGGCAAAGGCAAATTTTACCTTTTGGACATCGTGCTGGTTGAAGTACTGAATGATTTCTTCTTTGGTCATAGTATGCATCGGTAGGGAGCCACAAAGGTAACGGCTTTGCCGGCGATCCTGTCACCACAAAGCCTGAGGGGCCTCATGAAAGATTTACAACACTAGCCCCGGCAGGAAAAATACCACTTCGCCCGCCATACGGAAGCGCTCGTCGGCCACCACTTTTTCGGGGTTCAGCAGCATCCAGTAATGCACGCCGGCCATCGCGATCATAATCACGGCCAGCCGTTGCGCGTAGCGGTATTCGGTGAGTAAACAAACCGTCACACAAGTAACGAGTGTGACGAGTGCGATGCCGCGCAAGATCAGTAGGGTGTTTTTGCGACCCAGCCAGCGGGCCAAATTGAAAGTTTCCTTATACTTCATCGCCTCGAAGTGCGAAAACAGCAGGAGACTTTGCACCGTGAGAAGATAAAAGATCACGCCCATCACCAAGCTTTCCCAACTTATACCTTCGCCCAAAAACCAAGTACTGGCCCACACGCCCGCCGCGTATATAAGCGACGTAATCGGCTCTTTCAGGGCTTGCTGCTTGCTTTTGAGCGGGATGCGCGAGACACGCCACAGATACAACGCCACAAAAATGACCATCCCGGCGCCAAATTCCCATAACTGACGCGGAATGAGCCAGGAAAGGGCAGTGGCCAACCCGAGCGAGCCAATCACAAAGTACCAAATGAGGCGCTCGTGTTCGCGCACAAAGGCGTGGCGCTGGGTATGCGGCTGCTCAGGCTTACGGTTGTCGAGCAGATGGTCGAGGGTATAGATCGCCAGCACCACCAGGCCCAGAATGACCGTGACCCAGCCGTTGAGCGGGGTGGTGCCGCCGGGCATCCGATTGGCTGCTACGTGCGACAGCAACGCCCCGACTACTACATCGAGGCTGAGCCAGTGCAGGTGAATCGGCTTGAAACGGTAAAGCGGCGGTACTGATTCGGGCATTTTATTACGATAATTCGACAGTATCGCCCTCGCTAATGCGGCCTTCTCTGGCCAGCAGATTCATGCCGAACATAATATCGTCGGCCTGCTTACGATAGCCCATCAGCGTTTTCAGCGGTTCCCGCCCGGGCTCGGCGGTAACAGGATCGATGGTCGTCATGATGCAGCGCGAGCAGGCTTCGGTAGTGACAAAGTCGGCGGTGCCGATGCGAAGTGTGGTCCAGGTATCCTCGGCGTAGGGCGCGGTGCCCGTCACCACTAGGTTGGGCCGGAAGCGCCGCATGGTGACGGGCTGGGCAAGGCGCATGTTGAGATCATCGAGTGAGGCCTGACTAATGACCAGCAGCGGATAGGCGTCGGCAAAGCTGACATTTTCGTCCGCCTGAGCGTATTTAGGATCGACGGGCCGGGCGGCATTCTCGGGCATATGCACAAGCCGGACTTCTTTACCGATGTACTTGCTCAGCCACGCGTCGGCCGCCGGATCCACGGTGACGGCCTTTACCGTATCGTCCCACACCCTTACCAAGATATTTTCCTTGGTCACGGGCTCAAAAGACACGAAAAATCGGTCATCGGGTGAAGAGCGCTGCGTGAGCCAAAATCCGTCATCAGCCAAAGCGACATCGATCAAGGCCATCGCGCGAAACTTGCGCTGGGTAAGTGCTTTACCGGCCTGATCCACGACCAGCCAACGGCGGTCTAAAGCCAAGCCGCGTTCAAGTACCTGGGCCTCCGCCAACCTAACACCGCCCAAAGACTTGACGGGGTAAATCCAGATTTCAGAAAGCACGGGGGACGTAGAAAACGTGGGGGCGTGATGGCGTGATGGCGTGGGGGCGTTCATAGATTCAAACAAGACGGTTACACAATTACATAGTTAAACGATTACACAATTCTTAGGCAATTCAACAATTACACATCAAGCATCAAACCCCATTCTTGCCAGCGGGCTCACCGTTTGGTCGGTAAAATCATCGGCCAGGTACTTATAATAAGCCGCGATGGCGATCATGGCAGCGTTGTCGGTGCAATACTCGAAGCGGGGGATGTACACTTGCCAGCCATTCTCGGCACCGGTTTTCTGCAAGGTTTTACGCAATCCCGAGTTGGCGGACACGCCCCCGGCGATGGCGATTTCCCTGATGCCGGTTTGTTGGGCGGCTTTCGTTATTTTTTTCAGCAGGATCTTGATGAGCGTGTGCTGAATGCTGGCGCAAATATCGGCCAGATTCTCGGCGACGAAGGCGGGATTGGTTTTGGTTTGTTTTTGTAAAAAATAAAGGATAGAAGTCTTGATCCCGCTAAACGAAAAATTCAAATCGGGTACGTCGGGAATCGGAAATTCGTAGGCCAGCGGATTGCCCGCCTGCGCGTAGCGATCGATGAGCGGACCGCCGGGGTAGGGCAGATCGAGCAGCTTGGCGGTCTTGTCAAAGGCCTCGCCCACGGCGTCGTCCAGCGTTTGGCCGATGATCTCCATATTGAGGTAGTCGCGCACCAGCACGATTTGGGTGTGTCCACCGCTGACGGTCAGGCACAGAAACGGGAAGTTAGGTTTAGGACCCTCAATGAAATGCGCCAGTACGTGCGCCTGCATGTGGTTGACCTCGATCAGCGGCAGGTCCAAGCCGAGCGCCAGTGCTTTAGCAAACGAGGTACCTACCAACAGCGCACCCATCAGGCCGGGGCCGCGCGTGAAAGCGATGGCTTGCAGGTCTTTTTTTGCTATTTTTGCGTCAGCCAGCGCCTTTTTTACCACCGGGAGGATCGTTTGCTGGTGCGCGCGGGAGGCCAGTTCGGGCACTACGCCGCCGTAGGCCTCGTGCACGAGCTGGGTGGTGACAACATTGGAACGTATTTTGCCGTTACAAAGTACCGCCGCCGACGTTTCGTCGCAAGAGGATTCGATGGCCAGAATATTCATGCAAATCGTTAAAATTTGCCCAAAAGTAGGTAATTTCCGGCAGGATGGTGAGGCCGGATTCGTCAAAAACCTCGTATGGTAAGAGTACTCAAAGAAATTGGCAACGGCCTCGTGCTGCTGTTTATCCTGACGCTCTTTGCGCTTGGGGTAGGCACGATCGCCTTCCAGTTTCCGGCAGTGCAGACCTACACTACCCAAAAAGCCGTTAGGGTGCTTTCCGATAAGCTAGGGTATCCCGTTAGCGTTCAGCGGATTAATATTAAGTGGCTCGATGCTGTTTCGCTTGAAGGTGTCTCGATTCGTGACACCGACCAAAAACCCATGATTGACGTGGGGCGCCTCGACGTCGACTTCGATATCTGGGGAATCATCGAGAATGCCGCCCGCGAAATCCACCTGGATGAGGTAAACCTTTATCGTCCCGAGGTGCGGCTGGTCAAGACCCAAACGGGCGACCTGAACATGGACAACTTTATTGCCCGCATCAACGAGCTCACCAACTCCGGCGACACCACGGGCTACGTACCCGACCAAAATATTCCTTTCACCATCGGCAAAGCCACGCTCACCGACGGCGTTTTTCGCTACGACGACCCACGGGAGCCTTACGACCGGAAGCCCAATGTTTTTGATTACTATCACTTTGAACTGTACCAGCTCAATGGCCAGTTAAAGGACTTCCTGGTGCTGGGCGACACGATCAGTTTCGTCGCAAACGACCTGAACACCGTCGACCGGCAGTCCGCTTTGAAAGTATACGATCTGGACACAAAGTTTTTGTACTGCGCCAAGAAAACCGAGCTTGGCGCGCTGAACGCCTACATCGGCGGCTCCTACTTGACCGACTACCTTAGCTTCAACTACGACCATCCCTCGGCCTTTGGCGATTTCAACGAGGAGGTGCGGATGGTGGCGCATTTCAAAAACAGCCGAATCTATTCCGATGATCTGGGGCTTTTTCACGAGTATTTGCTGGGTCTAAACGAAACCTGGCGCATCTCGGGTGACTTCGATGGCAGCGTCCACGATTTTCGGGTGCGAAACACTGACCTGCGTTTTGGCAAAGACAGCCGTTTGGCGGGAGAATTTGGCTTTCGGGGTTTACCGGAATTCAGCCACACGATCATGGATTTCGACCTAGTCAGTTCGCAACTCGATCCCGCCGATTTGATCCAATACTATCCCGAAACGGATCTGCACGAAACCTTCGGTAAGTTCGGGCTCACCGCGATCGATGGTAAATTTCAGGGCACCAAGGAAATTTTTTCGCTGAAAAGCAATGTCGTGACCGAAATCGGTAACCTGACGACCGACCTGGTTTTTCATATTCAGGACCGCTTGACATCCCGTTATCGGGGCTTGCTTAAAACGGCCGATTTGGATTTGGGAAGGCTCTTTGATCGCCCCGAAACGCTGGGACAACTAGATTTTGCGGGGAAGGTCGACGGCATGGGTTTCACGATTGCTTCGGCGGCCGTTAACCTCGACGCCGATGTACAGCGGCTGGGTTTTAAAGGCTACGACTACCGTAACGTGCAGTTGCGGGGTAATCTGCAGAAGGGCTATTTCAATGGGCAGGTCGGGTCGCGCGATCCGAATCTGAACTTCGTGCTCGACGGTGAAATTGATCTCTCCCAACCCCAGAACCGCTTCGACTTACAGGGGATCGTAACCCAAGCGAATCTGATGGCGCTAGGTTTTTCTAAATCCCCTTTTACCGTTGCCACGCGCCTTGATGCTCAGGTAAGCGGCAATCAGATAGATGGGTTGGTAGGCAATGCGCGTTTTTCGGATATTACCCTCACCACGCCCAAAAATGAGCGCCGCCTCAGGCTCGACTCTTTGTTGCTAACCTCCGTACAGCAGGGCGACCAACGTACCATTGACGTAAGGAGTGATTTTCTGACTGCCCGCGCCAGCGGTAATTTTATTTTGAGCGAAGCCGCCGCCGACCTGACCGAACTGCTCAAAGAATACAAGCTTTATTTCCTGGGTGACGAAGTCAGTCGCCGCGACTACTACGCCCAAAAACCCGCCGTGGTCGACCCGCGTCGGTACGCGATCGACTACCAACTCGAAGGGCGCGACCTTACGCCCCTGCTCAATTTTTTGGCCCCGGATGTGTACATTTCGCCGGGCAGCCATGCCGAGGGCGAACTCCGCATGGGGAGCACGGCCTTCCTGACGTTAAGCGCCCAGGCCGACACCGTGCGGGCAGGCAGCGCGCGCTTTGGCGACGCGCGGGTCGACGTGACGACGTCAAAATTTGTCAATAACGCCGAGGTACTGGCTTCGGCGCTTATCACTTCCCGCGAGCAAAAAATAGGACCGCTGGCCCCCACTGAGGCGTTGAGCGCGGAAGCCACCTGGGACGAGGATCATATTCACTTCACGGGCGGTGTCCGACAGAAAAACAGCACCAACCTCGCCAATATCAACGGCGACATCCGCTTTCTGGCTTCGGGTTTGGACTTGCACCTCATCTCCTCGCGGCTTGTGTTGCTGGACGAGGAGTGGCGGGTCAATCCTAACAATCTGATTTCGGTGGCTAACGGTAAGACGCTGTTCAGTAACCTGGCGCTCGTCAACGATAAGCAGCGCGTATCGCTGGACGGAGAAATGGTGGCTGATTCGACCCGGAAGCTGGTGTTCGAAGTCAATCGCTTTAAGCTCGCCACGCTCAATCCCGTGCTGGAAACCAAGCTGGGGGGTATTCTGGAAGGCAAGGCGACCTGGTACGACGATCAAAAAGATAACGAGGTAAACGGCAGTTTCGGCGTCGATAGCCTAAGCTATGCCGACTACGCGCTGGGCAACCTGGGCGGGCGCGTCGAGTGGGACGATACGGACGAGCAATTTGCCATAGAAGCCCACCTGGACCGTAATCTGACGCGCGTCTTTGCCCTGAATGGTACCTACTCGCCCGAGGCGACGGGCGATCCGCTCAATCTGAAAGCCCTGCTCGACAACGCCGATTTAAAAATGATCGAGCCTTTCAGCCGTGAATTGGTGTCGGACGTGCGTGGTAAAGCCAACGGCCGCCTGACGGTTCGGGGTACGCTCACCGCGCCAAAAGTGGTGGGAGAGGTGAAAGTCGACAACGGGCGGCTCAAATTCGATTACCTGCAATCGGTGCTCTCATTCAGTGATGTCGTGACGTTCGCGCCCAACGAAATCTCGGCCCAAAGCATGGAAGTGAAGGACGAAGAAGGCAATACGGCTACTGTTCGCGGCAGCGTGTTGCACGATGCCGCCTACCGGGATTTTCAGCTGGCGTTCAACGCTGATCTTCGAAATTTTAAAATTCTGAACACCACGACCAAAGACAACGACCTTTTCTATGGCACGGCCTACGTGACGGGCAAGGCCAGTCTGACGGGCCCCCTCGATAACCTCAGCATCGAGGCCAGCGTGACCAGCAACAAGGGTACCCGCATGTACATTCCGCTCGACGGCCCCACTGAGGTCGCTACCCAGGAGTACATCCAATTTGTGAGTGCCAAGATCAAGGAAGACAGTTTAGAACGGGCGGGCGTCGCTAAGAAAAACACGAGCATTGGCGGCGTGAAAATGGACTTTAACCTTAATGTTACGCCCGATGCCTACGCCGAGATTCAGCTCGACCGCCAGTCCGGCGATATTATTCAAGCCTACGGTAAAGGACTATTGAACCTGAAAGTCGACACGAAGGGTGATTTCTCGATGGCGGGGAATTACGAGATCGAGCGCGGCGACTACACCTTTACTTTCCAGAACGCGCTCAACAAAAAATTCACCATTAACCCCGGCAGCCGCCTCACCTGGTCAGGCGATCCTTACGGGGCGCTGCTCGACGTAAAGGCCACTTACACCCAGATGGCCTCGCTGGCGGGCATACTAAAACTACCCGGAAGCGGACTAAGCAATCAGGGCGACGCGCTCAGTCGCCGTTATCCGGTGGAAGTAACCATCGCGCTCACCGACCGGCTGATGGCCCCCGCGATCGGCTACAATCTGGCGGTCAAGCAGTACCCGTCGTCGGGCGAGTACCGGGCGGCAGTGGCGGCCTTCGAGAATCGGTTGAAGAGCGACGAGCAGGAATTGAGCCGTCAGGTGAGTAGTCTTATTTTATTCAACCAATTGCTGAGTCAGGACGACGTGTTCCAGGCGCAAACGAATCAAGGGCAGAATTTTGCGGTCAACAGCATCAGTGAATTGATTTCCAATCAAATTAGCCGCTGGGCTTCCGCCCTAAACGAAAACCTCGAAATCGGTGTCTCAGGCCTTTCGCTGGACCAAAACGCTTTTGATAACTTACAGCTTCGGCTGTCGTATCGCTTCCTCAACGATCGCTTCCGTATCACCCGCGACGGGCGCTTCAACTACGGCAGCAGCCAATACGGCACTTCTCAAGTCAACGCCACGAGTCTGCTGGGCGAATGGACGCTGGAATACTGGCTGGCCCAAAGCGGCAGCGTCCGTCTGAAAGCATACAACCGCAACATTCAAAACCCGCTGCTGCTCAACAACGCCATCACGACAGGCGGCGTTAGTATGCAGTTCACGCACAGTTTTAATCGCTTTAAATCATTGCCTAAGCCGGAGATTAAATTACCCGTCGAGGCCAATGAGCCGCTGGTGGCGCCCATTCCTGTCCCGGCCCGGCTTACTTCTAAGCTGGAAGAGGCGGAGAATTGAGGCACAGCAAGCTTCGGAGAATCGGACAGCCGGAGTCGCTTAACGTTTGTAGAAATTCGTAAGATGACAATCCAAAAGCCTCGGAGAGGCGCGACGTCGCGCCTCTCCGAGGCTTTTGGATTGTCATTTATCGGGGAAGAAAATTTTATTCACGCATCGCCGGGCGACCCCCTCTAAATTCACTCCTTCAAAATTATCTAATCCCCCCGATACTGAACTGCCAAACCCTTCATCGTATAGCCTTCGACGGTAGCTGAGGTGTAGTACTTATACTGGACTTTCATCAGCGCATCGGCCCCGAGTTTCTGGGCTTTCAGGACGAGTTGGGCGGTAAGTAAATCTTTGGTATCGGCCGAATTTCCCCGGTACAGCATCCGGTCACTGTTGCTTTTTTGCTTGGTAGTCAAGCTGTCCTGACGGCTGATCTCGACCCATTCGAGTTCGGCGTAAGGCCGGTCGGGAGCCTCGTCGTTCATAAATACGTCGATGGGGTAGACAGTATTCGTCGAGATGGGAATGTTGGGCCGGAAGCAGGCAGCCGCCATAAAGGCAAGCAGGAAAACAAGGAAGGTACGCTTCATGTCGGGAAATGAAATGGTAACTATTAAGTGGTGGGAAGTAAGTGGTGGGAAGTAACGCCACAACGGCGAATATCGTTTATCCCGACAAAACTACCAGATTCCGCTTGTCATTTATTTGTTGGGGGTAGGTGCGTACTGCTTAATTTTACAGTCTTTCATCTTTATTATCAACCTAATCTACGACCATGAAGAAAAATAAACGAACCTATGCCTTACGCTTCTTGGGGGTAGTCGCGCTAACCGGGCTCTTGCTAATCGCCCAGGCTCAGGATGTACCCAAGGGTATGAAGAAAATTACCTCGGTGGAAGGAATCACCGAATACCAAATGGACAACGGCCTGAGAGTCCTGCTGTTTCCTGACCCGTCGAAACCCACGGCTACCGTCAACATTACCTACCTTGTCGGCTCGCGGCACGAGGGTTATGGCGAAACGGGAATGGCGCATTTGCTGGAGCACATGGTATTCAAGGGCACGCCCAATCATCCTAATATTCCGCAGGAACTGACCGAGCACGGCGCGCGTCCCAACGGTACCACCTGGTACGACCGCACCAACTACTTCGAGACTTTCTCGGCTACTGACGAAAACCTGAAATGGGCGCTTGACCTCGAAGCCGATCGCATGGTCAATTCTTACATCGCCAAAAAGGATTTGGAAAGCGAATTCAGCGTGGTGCGTAACGAGTTCGAGTCGGGCGAAAACAGCCCCTTCCGGGTGTTGCTGCAACGCGTGACTTCCACAGCTTACGAGTGGCACAACTACGGCAAAACAACGATCGGCAACCGTTCCGACATCGAAAACGTACCCATCGATAACCTCAAAGCCTTTTATCAAAAATACTACCAGCCCGACAACGCCGTGCTGACCGTGGCCGGCAAAATCGACGAAGCCAAGACCCTGGCCCTGATTCAGGAGTACTTTGGCAAGATTCCAAAGCCTACGCGCCAACTGCCCGTGAGCTACACCGTGGAGCCGACGCAAGATGGCGAGCGGTTTGCCACCGTGCGCCGGACCGGCGATGTGCAGATGGTCGCCGCGACCTACCACATCATGCCGGGCTCGCACGCCGATTATCCCGCGATGGATGTGTTGGTAGAAACGCTTACTGCTGAGCCCAACGGCAAGCTTTACAAAAATATGGTGGACACTAAGAAAGCGTCAAGCATTTATGGGTTTAGCTTTGCGCTGCATGATCCCGGGTTTGCCTATTTTGGGGCGGAGGTATTGAAAGAAAATTCGCTGGACGAAGCGCAGATGGCGATGACGACCACGCTGGATTCCGCCGCCATGGTGAAGCCTTCCGGAGAAGACATCGAGCGGGCTAAGACGTCGCTGCTCAAAAATTGGGAACTACAATTCCGCAGCTCTGAGCGCGTGGGATTGGGCATCAGCGAGTACATTGCCGTGGGAGATTGGCGGCTGGCGTACCTCTACCGCGACGCGCTGCGCAAGGTGACCGCCGAAGATGTTTTCCGGGTGGCGAAGGAATATTTTAAGCCCTCCAACCGTACCACGGGTACCTTCATTCCGACGGCCAATCCCGACCGTACCGAAGTGCCCGCCGCGCCCGACGTGATGGCGCTCGTGAAGGATTACAAAGGAGAAGCCGTGATGGCACAAGGGGAGGCATTTGATCCTTCGCCCGAAAATATCGACCGCCGCACAACCAAAATCGAGCTACCAAACGCCATCGAACTGGCCCTGCTGCCTAAAGAAACACGCGGCAACGTGGTCGCCGTGAACCTGACGCTTCGCCTCGGCGACCAGAAAAGCCTGATGAACAAAGGCACGATTTCGAGCCTGACGGCCGATATGCTCGACAAAGGCACAACTACCAAAACCCGCCAGCAGGTCAAGGACGAATTTGACCGCCTGCAGGCGCGCGTGAACTTTTATGGCGGCTCCAATCAGGCCGGCGTGCGTATCGAAACCACCCGCGCTAACCTCCCCGATGTAATGAAGTTGGTGGCTGAGGTGTTGAAGTCACCCGCCTTTTCGGAGGGTGAATTTGAGAAATTAAAACAGGAACAACTGGCCGGAATCGAGTCACAGCGCAGCGAGCCACAGGCGATCGCCATCAACGAGTACCGCCGCGTTACATCGCCTTATCCCAAAGGTGATATCCGCTACGTCGCTACTTTCGACGAGGACGTGGCTGACGTGAAAGCCGCGACGATCGACCAGGTGAAGCAGTTTTACAAAGATTTCTACGGTGCCGACAACGCGTCGATCGCTGTAGTAGGTGATTTTGACAAAGGCGAAATTCAGAAGTTAGTCCAGGATCAGTTTGGCAAATGGAAAAGTGCGAAGCCGTTTACCCGCATTGCCTCGCCCTATCAGGCAGTAAAGGCCGAAAACAAATCGTTTGAAACGCCCGACAAAGCTAATTCCATGTTTGTGGCCGGACTCAACATGCCGTTGCAGGACAGCGACGCCGAGTATCCGGCGCTACTCATGGCTAATTATATGCTCGGTGGCGGTTTCCTGAACTCGCGTCTGGCGACCCGGATTCGGCAAAGAGAGGGCCTGAGTTACGGCGTGGGTTCGCAGTTCAGCGCCAGTTCACTCGACAAAAACGGCAGCTTCCTGGCCTACGCCATCTACGCGCCGCAAAATGCCGAGAAGCTGGAGCAGGCTTTCAAGGAAGAAATTGAAAGGGTCGTGAAAGAAGGCTTTACCGCCGATGAGCTGAAAGCTGCCAAATCGGGCTATCTGCAACAACGGCAGGTAAGCCGGGCGCAGGATGCTGCCCTGGCCGGAATGCTCAGCCAGGATCTGTACCTAAACCGCTCGATGCAATGGCAAGCCGATCTTGACAAAAAAATCGATTCGCTTACGCCTGCCGACGTTAAAGCCGCCGCCGCTAAGTACATCGACTACGACAAAATTACGGTGATCAAAGCCGGTGACTTTGAGAAAGCCCGCAAGGACCAACCCAAAACCGAAAATTCCCCCGCCACTATGGGAGGAAGCCCGAAGAAGTAGACACTTATGTTTAAAAATAATTTGTAAAAGAGAATACATAAGTCAGTTCTACTAACCATTTAACTATCAAGGCAGTATCTTAAATAGATACTGCCTTTCTATTTGAAAAATGTTTAGAGCATGTTTGGAAATTAAGTTTGGTGGATGGCACTAATTCGCTGTAACATGATCTGAATATTGGCCAGCAGGAGCCATCCGACCGAAGAGGATACTGTTTTCTCATAATCCTTGACGACCCGCCGGAAGAAATTAG
>JBBSSJ010000105.1:0-14648 GCA_038242095.1 Cytophagales bacterium | reverse complement strand
ATATGTTAACGCGCGAGGAATTTATGGGCCTAGCCCACAATGTCGCCGTTACGACGCGTCAATTGGTGGGCGACGCTTATCGCAGTCACCCACTGTCGGCTTTGCAAGAAGAAAGCGAGTACGGCGGCGTGCAGGAAATCCGGGAGGTAGGCAACGGCATTGCCAGAAACTACTTTGAGGTGCTCTTTGTCGAGGACATGACGCCCATCGACGAGACGGCTTTACACGAAAAACTCCAAGACCTGCGTGACCCCAATGAGCAGTTTGTGTACGATGTGCTGGTGCAGCATTCATTTCAGGACGCGCTGATTGCTCTGATTTTCAACCATAACATTCAGGCTGTCGTCGTCCGTTACGCGCCGCCATTTTTATCGGCGAATATTTCGCCGCTCATCAGGCCCTACATCCAGAATGTCCTGAACATCGATTTGGAAGATACATCGGAAGCCGAACTTGGGCCGTTGCTGGGAGAATACGTGAAGCAATTCAGGCCTGAGTTAGATACCTACTACGTTACCGACACTTCACTCAATGATTTGAAGGACAGTACGCTGCAAACTTTCCAGCGCATTTATTATCGTCGGGAAGATTTACAGGAACTGCATTTAGGCATCATTCAGGGCATCCGCGAGCGCTACGCGACGCCATTTTTCAGCGCTTTAAAGGAGTACAGCCAAAAGCCAACGGGCGTTTTCCACGCCATGCCTATTTCGCGCGGTAACTCGGTCTTTAAATCACGCTGGATTAAGGATTTTGGCGAATTTTATGGTCGGAATATGTTCCTGGCCGAAACCTCCTCCACCACGGGCGGACTGGATTCGCTCTTGCAACCGACGGGATCTTTGAAAAAAGCCCAGGAAATGGCGTCGGCGGCCTATGGTTCGCAACGCACGTTTTTTGTCACAAATGGTACTTCCACCGCCAACAAGATCGTCCTGCAAGCGCTGGTTGAGCCAGAGGACCTGGTACTGATCGACCGCGATTGCCACAAGTCGCACCATTACGGTATGGTGTTGGCGGGTTCGTACCCGGTGTACCTTGACTCCTACCCCATCGAGAAATACTCCATGTACGGCGCAGTGCCGCTGGCTTCGATTAAGGAAAAATTAGTAAAGCTGAAAGCAGCCGGGCAATTGCACAAAGTCAAGATGCTGTTGCTGACCAACTGCTCGTTCGATGGGCTGGTTTATAATGTGGAGCGCGTAATGGAGGAGATTCTGGCGATCAAGCCAGACATGATTTTCCTTTGGGATGAGGCGTGGTTTGCTTACGCCGGATTCACCTACGTCTTCAAGCAACGCACAGGGATGTACACGGCCAAAAAGCTGTATAACAAGTACCGGAGTGATAAGTACCGTGCCAAATACGACGACCACATCAACAAGCTTGGCAAGGGCGAAGAACCTAAAATGCCCGATCCTGACAAAGTGCGCATCCGGGTGTATTCAACCCAAAGTACCCACAAAACCCTGAGTAGTTTCCGGCAGGGCAGCATGATCCACATTTGGGACGAGGATTTCCGCAAAAAATCCGAGAATACTTTCCTGGAAGCCTACATGACGCATACCAGCACCTCCCCCAACTACCAGATGTTAGCCTCACTCGACGTGGGGCGCCGGCAGGTGCAGTTCGAGGGTTACGAGATGGTGGAAAAAAGCATCGAGATGGCAATGGTCCTCCGCGCGAAGGTCAACGACGATCCAAAACTCAGTAAGTACTTCGACGTGCTGACGGTCAAAGACTTCATTCCCGATCAGTACCGTCAAAGCGGACTTGGCGAATATTACGACAGTAAAACGGGTTGGAACCGCATGGACGAGGCTTGGGAAAAGGATGAGTTCATGCTCGATCCGACCAAAATTACGCTCTTTATCGGTCGCACGGGCGTGGATGGCGATACCTTCAAGAACAAATACTTGATGGATCAATTCAACATCCAGATCAATAAGACGTCCCGCAATACAGTGCTGCTGATGACCAACATCGGTACGACCCGAGGCAGCGTAGCCTACCTCACCAACGCCCTGCTGACCATCGCCAAGCAACTCGACGAAGAATTCGAGTCGCTGAACAACCGCGAAACCGAAATCGCTCAAAAGAAAATCTGGTCACTGACCGAGGATGTGCCGCCGTTACCGGATTTCAGCCGTTTCCACGATTCGTTTAGGGCCATTCCCGGCGTGCCGGGCGGTAACTTGCGTGAGGCCTATTATCTGGCTTACAACGAAGAAAATTTCGACTACATTTCCCTCCCCGACTGCAAAAAAGCCGTGGACGACGGGCAGGAATTGGTCGCCTCATCGTTCGTAATCCCCTACCCGCCCGGCTTCCCGGTGCTGGTGCCCGGACAAGTCGTCAGCCCCGAAATCATCGACTTCATGCTCGCCCTCGACGTCAAGGAAATCCACGGTTTCCGCGCTGACCTGGGCCTGCGGATTTTTACCAAAAAGATTTTAAACCGAAAAATCAAAACGGTAGAAATCAGCGCCAATGGCAAAAAGGAAACGAAACAGGCGATAGAAGTCGCGGAAGCATGAAAATTTGGTCAAGGGCCAAAAGGTTAAACGGCTTTTTACGATTTCCCGAACTTTGCTTCAAAAGCCAAACCCCTTCACCGTTTATCCTTTGACCATTTAACTCTAACATTAATTAAACTATACAAACCAATGTCACAAGAAATCAACCCCACCCCGACCCTCAAAGGAATTCCCGATTTGCGTCGCTATTTTCATAAAAACGAAGTGCCGTTATACTTCATCAGCGCCACCAACTTTAATTTGCTGGGCGCTGACGAGTGGATCAAAGGCTTCAAATTCATTTGCCACATCGAGTGCTTCGACGGACTGCATCCGAACGTGTTCTCCCCAAAGGAGCAAATGCCGCACGATGAGTTTACGAGCATCGAGGACATCAACAACTACCTGCTGATGCACCCCGAGGTGCAGAACTACATCAAGCTGCGCTCGAAAGATGGCGTGGCGGGAAAGGTCATGTTCCTGATGTTCGATGAGAAAACGGAAGCACTGGCTAAGAAGCTGGGCCTCGAAATTATGTTTCCGCCCGCCGAAATGCGGACGTTCATGGACAACAAGGTGAATACCAATCGCATCGCCGAGAAGGCGGGCGTGGCGTGCGTACCCTACGTTTTGTCCAAAGTAAAAAACTATAAGGATTTGGGCAAAGTATCGGCCGAAAAGCTCGGCCATGATTTAGTAGTTCAAACCCCTTTTGGTGATTCGGGCCATACGACTTTCTTTATTTCCACCGAAGCGGAATACCAGAAATACGCCGAGCAAATCGAGGCCGAAGCCGAAGTGAAAATCATGAAGCGCATCAACTGCCGGGGTTCAGCGATTGAGGCCTGCGTGACCAAGCACGGTACCGTGGTGGCCCCACTGATGACGGAATTAGTGGGCTTCAAGGAACTCACACCCTACAAAGGCGGCTGGTGCGGCAACGAGATTTTCCCCAATTCTTTCTCGGAGGATATTCGCAAAAAAGCCCGCAAATACACGCAACTATTCGGCGATCAACTGCGCAAGGTAGGCTACAAAGGGTACTTCGAATTGGATTTTCTGATCGATCAGGACAATGGCGAGATTTATCTCGGCGAGCTGAATCCCCGCGTGACGGGCGCGAGTTCGATCACCAACCACGCCGTATTTGCCCTGGCCGATGCGCCGCTATACCTTTTCCACATTCTGGAATGGATGGACGTGGAATACGAGTTTAGTGTGAAAGCCATCAACGACCGCTGGGCGCGGCAGGAGAATTCCGACAGTTGGAGTCAGATGGTGATCAAGCACACCCAAAATACCATCGAGTACGTCTCAGAGGCCCCACAATCGGGAATTTGGCACATGTTCGACAACGGACACATTCAGTTTGACCGCATGGACACGCACCGCCGCGCGGTGGAGAGCGAAAGCGAAGCGTTCTTCCTGCGTATCACCAAGGTGGGCGACTATTTGTACGAAGGTGCCGACATGGGGATCCTCGTGGCCCGAAACCGGATGATGACGGATGATTTCCAACTCACCGACCGTGCCAAAAGTTGGATCGACGTGATTCATGGCAAGTTCGCCTCGACGTTGATCGAGGACAAAAGGGAAATGCCGGAGTTAATCGGAAGTTTGACGAAGTAGTTTTTTAAAAGGCACAAAGTGGCAAAGGCACGAAGAAAATTACTTGGTGCTTTTGTGTTTTTTACGCATCATAACCGACGAACTACGCAATGAAACGCAGCAGATGCTGTCAGAGTGCGGGTTTTGATTTAGCTTACGCAAAATTAAATTTCACCCACTACCCTAAACCTCTATTATACGCATGGAACAACAACTGCCCCTCGAAAAAGAAATGCGCGACTTGTTCGCCAAATTCCCCGCTTTCCCCGAAAGTTTGATTGACCTCTTGGTGACAATTGCGCCCTGGGGTGCATTGATTGGGGCCATTTTTGGCATCCTTGGTTTTCTGGGTCTGGTGGGGGTCGGCTCATTTGTCAGCGTGGCATCTGTCGGAATCGGGGCCTACGGCTCTACCTGGAAGATGTGGGTGAACATTTTGGGTCTTGGCATCATGGCGGTGATCTATCTTCTCGCTTTTACTCCCTTGCGCACTCAAAAAAAACGCGGATGGGATCTGATGTACTACGCTTTTTTGTTAAATCTTGTCATAAACCTTATCACATTCAGCTTCTTCGGACTGATTTTGAGTTTTCTTATAGGGGGCTGGATACTATTTCAGGTTCGGCCTAAGTACACCGGTGTCGTTTGATAAATTATAGCCTCACAAAAAAACGGACAGCCAATCGACTGTCCGTTTTTTGTGAGGCTATTGCCGTAGTTTTATGCTTCATCCTATCTTCTGTCTAATTGGCTGAACAGTGCATGGACCTCACGGCCGCCGAACTGCTTACTTTCGGTAAGATGGCCCAAGAGTTGAGTGAAGTACTTGGGAAAATGATCCATTACGAATCGCCAGATCTTTGGCGTTTTTTTCGGGCAAAACAAAAGGAGGGTACGCCGGTAGGCTACATTTTTATATTGATTTTACTCCATTATTTTCCCCGTTTTCAGAAGAAACCGCCCCTATCCGACAATATTCGACGGGTGTTGGGCCGCGATCCCATCACGTTTCGGCAATTTGCGCAGGATTACGTCGGCAAATTGATTTAAGAAAAGCACCTACTTACTTAGGCCTGATTGGTAAAATTCTGCACGTCGCTAAGTGAACTCAGCGGACCTGAACCCGCACTGCTGATTACGCTCATGGTACCCGTAGTTTCCAATACCACGGCGTAGATTTTTGACAATTCGGTAACCCCATTCTCCCGCGCGGCAACTTTAATTTCTTCTTCGGTGATCCGTTCCCTCTTCATTACATCGTGCAGCATTTTTCCCTTGAAAAGCACCAGCGTCGGGTCGCTGGTAATGACTTGCTTGACGCTCTTGAACCGCACCGAAAGCCAGGTGAGCGCGTATTGTAACGAGACGAATATCACAAACGCCAGAACGCCTTCCAGCAGCGGAACGCTTTTGCTCAAGGCCACCGTTGCCAGCGAAGAGCCAAGCGCAACGGTAACAATAAAGTCGAAAGCATTCATCTTGGACAGCGTTCGCTTGCCGGAGGCACGGAGTAAAATAACAATCGCGGCGTAGGCCAAAACGGTATTGACCAGAATCCTGAGAACATTTTGCCAGGAATCGAAGAATAGATGGTCCATAAAAAAATAGGGAAAGTTGAGCGAAAATATTTCGCTGCTTTTCTTAAAACAATCGAACCGCTATATTAAAACCACTACAATCTTTTGTAATCCAACGGTCTAACGCTTTGCTTTTTCCTGCATAAATACAAAAACGCCCCGCTTGTTCCCAGTCACAATGTCGGGCAAACCGTCCTGGTTCATGTCCTCTATTGTGATGTGTAGCCCCGACCCGGAATCGTTGTCAATTTCGTGGGCAGTCCAGGAGGGATTTTTGCCATCGAGTTTATACTCGAACCAGTACATCAAAGGCGGATCCATGCCGCCGGGGTCTTTCCCCTGATGGGCCAGATGGCGCTTTCCGGTGACGAAATCCAGGTCACCATCGCCATCAATGTCGGCCAGGTTCAGGCTGTGGGTTTGGGAAAAACCTTTGTAAATCTCGTGCTCGGTCCAGGTTTCGTTTCCGTTGGCGTCGCGGCCCTGCGCGTGCCACCAGATTCCGTAATTATGGGCTGATGAGCTGAGAATATCATTCAGTCCGTCACCGTTGAGGTCAAGCACATACATTTGGGCGCAATCCTGACCCAGCTCGGCCGGGTGAAATTTCCAATCAGCCTTTTTGGGGTCGCCGCTGCCTTCCCACCAGCCACTTTTGATGACCACGTCTTTCTTGCCATCGCCATTAACATCGCCATAACCAATACCGTGGGTGTACTGGTGGGTGGCGCGCTCCGGGTCGTTACTGATGACATATTTCGTCCATTCGGTGTCGCCCTTTTCAGTCGGCGGACTCAGCCAAATCACCTGCTTAGCTGTAGGGTCGTTGCCCAAAATGTCCAGCCGCCCGTCACCGTCGATATCTACCAGCATCGGCGCTTCGTTACCCAGATGGTCGTGAATCGGGTGCATGGGCCAATGGCCCGGTTTATTGCCGGGATTTTGGTGCCAGGCGGCGGCTTTTCCCGGCCAGTCAATTCTTACCAAATCCACCCAGCCGTCCTGGTCCACATCCATCGCGTAGTCCAGGAAGGAATCACTATACCCTTCCATTTTCTTAAACGTCTGGGGAGCGGCCAACTCGTGGGGCGTCCAGTTTGGGGCCTCAAACCAATAGGCTCCGGCCAGTACGTCGAGCTTGCCATCATGGTTCACGTCGCCTACCGCCGCGCCTTCAGCGATAAAATCACGGGTCAGGGTTTGTTTGGCAAAAACTACCTCGTGGGCTTTTTTGGCTTTTTGTGCCAAGGCGGCGCCCGTGGTCAGGGCACACAGAACCAGCACGATGTATTTGGATGAGCTACTTTGCATGATCGACGGGATTTGTGAAAAACACGATCTGATCCTAAAAGCGAAGTTCTCAACGGCTATACCGTTTGGGTTGCGTTAAAACTTCCGGCTATACCCAATTCTAACCACCTGCGTCTCGTAGTAGTCGTTGCTGACATGGCGGAATCCCTGCCCCTGCACCGTGCGGCGGATGGCCATGGTATTGAGCAAATCGGTGGCATTCAGAAAAAACTCGTCGCGGCCTTTGTTCAGCGTTTTTTTCAATCCCGCATCCAGCGAGAAGCGGCTGCCAATACGGCCTTGCGGGATAATATCGGGCGCGAGGTAGATGGCCGTCAACTGAACATCCAGATTTTTGGGAAAACGCAGCGTGGTGTTCAGTTTCACATTACCCGAAAATATTTCCTGCTTATCCGCCGAAAAAGTGTTCACAACCGGGTATTTGTTTAGCACGGTAAAAGCGTCGATTTGGTTGTGGTAGCCATTGAGATTAAGATTGAACGCGAGTACTTTGGAGATTGCCTGCGTAAATACCATTTCCAGACCCGTGTTGTAGCTGCGGCCAGCGTTTTGGAAGACGGCGTATATAAGGGTGTTACGAGGCGCGACGTCCCCGGGAATGGTACTGGCAATGCGCGTGATGGTGCCGTCGGCTTGCCGGTGGTAAAGGGCGGTGTAAAAGTAGCCTTTGGCAAGATTGGAACGGAAACCCAGTTCGAAAGAATTGGTAAATTGCGCCCTCAGTGCTGGGTTGCCCACTTTGATAATTTCGGCATCGTCGTACTTGGGAAAAATTCGAATATCCACTTCGTTGGGACGGTCGACGCGACGGTTGTAGAAGACCGACAGCTTGCTCCTATCGTTGAATTTGTAGGCCAGCCGCACATTGGGAAAGGGTTGCGTATACTGGTAGCCGTCGCTTTTGTAAGTCGGGTGGTTGGGGTCCACTTCGTAGCGAAGTTTGAAGTACTCGACCCGCAAGCCGATTTCGGCTTCCAGCTTTTGATTCTCAAATACGTAATTGCCGTAGGCCGCCGGAATCGTCTCGCGGTAGGTGGCGCGCCCGCCCGCGTTGAAGTCGATGGGCGAGTTTTGGCCGGGGAAAAACTGCATATTGGTCGGGATAACGCGGCGGCGGAATTTGAAGCCGCCCTCGGTGCGGCCGTAGCGCAACGGCCGCACGTAGTCGAGCGTCAGGTCGGCCACGTTCTCATCCGAAAGCAATTTGAAGGAATCCTGTCCCGTGGAAGCAGGCAGTATATTGGTAAAGAAGTACTTCTCATCCTCGCGGTGGAAAGTATAGTTGAAACCCAGATTGAGCAACCGACCCGGCTGACGGTACTTGTGCTGGTAGGCCGCCGAGGCTACGACGGTCGTTTTCAACTCGTCTTCCAGAAACTGCCACAGGCGGTAGCGCTCGGTCAAGTTTTCGGTAAAAAACGGCTGATCGCCCCGGTCGATAATTTTCTCGCTCCCGAAAAGGCCTGATACCGTGAGCAGATCGGCGTCGCTGATATTCCAGTCGATGCCCGCCTTGGTGGTGACGAACGTCGTGTTGCGGTTGCGCTTGAGTTGCTGGTCGATGACGGTACCATCGTCGTAGGTCCGCGTCACGAATTCGTTTTTATTCAGCGTTTGGGTATAAAGGTAGTCACCCTGAAAGAACGCATTAATTTTGTTTTTTCGATAGTTGAGCGACAGCGACGGGTTGATTTTGGGCGTTGTTTGGTACTGCGGACGAATATCGGGCAAATTGGCCCGCTTTTCCCAAAGCGTGCCCAGGCTCGTGGAGAAACCCACTTTGCCATTGAAGCCTTCCTGCTTATTCTTCTTGTAGATAATATTGATGATCCCGGCGTTGCCATTGGCATCGTAGCGTGCCGAAGGGTTGTTGATAATTTCGATGCGCTCGATGGCCGAGGCGGGTATATTATCAAGCCCTTGCTGATTACCGAAACCCGTGATGGCCGTTTGCTTCCCGTCCATGAGCACCGCCACGCGGTCGCTGCCGCGCAGCATAATCTTGCCATCCTGCACCGCTACGCCCGGCATATTTTGCATCGCCTGCAACACCGAGCCGCCCGCCTGATTGATGTTGTCCGCCACAGAAAAAGTTTTCTTGTCCATCTTCTCGCTCAATCCTTCCTGCTGGCCCGTCACTACCAATTCATTCAGCAGTTGCGCGTCCTCAACGAGTTCGACGGTACCCGCGTCCAAAAAGTTGGTCAGGCTGCCAACGTAAAGCGGCTGCCGCTGAGTGGCGTAACCAATGAGGGAAAACTCCAACCGGTAGCTGCCCGGCTTGACGGAAGCCAGCGTAAACCGTCCCACTTCATCGGTTACCGTCCCCGTGACGAAAGCTGAGTCTCTTTCAGTTTTCAGGATGACGTTGACGTAGGGCATCGCCGCCTTAGTCGTCCGTTCGCCAACGGCGCCCGAGACCGTAACGGTATTATTTTGGGCAGTTGAGGCTAATGGACTGATTATAAATAGAATAATGAAGAAATAAAGTAGATATCGCACGTTGGAATACTAATATTTGGTAAAAATGATGAGGCAAAGGTACGTCCATAGTCATGGAGGAAAACTGGATTTTCTCGCAAAAAAGCACTCCATTCCTCATGTTCTGGATATAGGTAATAACTTAATGCTGACAGTGCCTAAATACGACAGCCAACCGTTGGATAAATCTTATTCCCAACGACTTGACTTTTATTTATTTTTGATAAAATTTGTAAAAAAAACCTAAATCCTCCTTTAAATTCCTAAACCAATATGAAAAAAGTTGTGAAAGTAGTTAGCATCGTACTTGGCGTCGCCTTGATCGGCGTCATCGGTGCGATGGCTTACGTCAAACTGGCCCTACCCAACGTGGGCGCGGCTCCCGTAATGAAAGTGGACATTACGCCCGCCCGCGTGGCGCGGGGCGAGTACCTGGCCCAGCATGTGGCCCTTTGCGCCGACTGCCACAGCACCCGCGATTACTCCCGCTTCGCCGCTCCGCCCCTGCCCGGTACCCTGGGCATGGGCGGCGAGATTTTCGACCAGAAGATGGGCTTTCCCGGCTCGTTCACTTCCAAAAATATAACGCCCTACGGCATCGGTGAGTGGACCGACGGCGAAATCTATCGCGCCATAACGACGGGAGTCAGTCGCGATGGTCACGCCTTCTTTCCGGTCATGCCCTATCCCTACTACGGTCAGATGAACGAGGAAGACGCCAAGAGCATTGTGGCCTACCTGCGCACCCTGAAGCCGATCGAGAACAGACCCGCCGACTCGAAGGCCGATTTTCCTTTCAATTTTATCCTGAACACTATTCCTAAAAAAGCCAACCCTATGCCTCTGCCTGCCCACGGCGATGAACTGGCCACGGGTAAGTACCTGACCACGATGGCTGGCTGCGTCGAGTGCCATACGCCCGTCGAAAGGGGGCAGATCGATCCCGAAAAAATGTTCTCGGGGGGCAGGGCCTATGAATTGCCAACGGGAACGCTCTACTCTGCCAACATCACTTCCGACAAAGAAACGGGCATCGGTGCCTGGACGAAGGAGGCCTTCGTGGCCCGTTTCCGCGCCTACGCTGATAGTGGCTATTCTGCGCCCAAAGTTGGCCCCAACGAAATGCAGACCATGATGCCTTGGACGATGTACGGGGGTATGAAGCCGGAGGACCTGGGAGCCATCTACACCTATCTAATGACGGTTCAGCCGATCAAGAACCCGATACCCGAGAAATTCAAACCCAGGGAGAAGGCAATAGCGTCGCGGTGACGACCACTTTGAAGAGCCAAGAAACCTTAGTCCTTCGTTTCCGACACCATCTTACCGTCGGCGGTGAACAGCAAATCCTTGCCGCCCACTTCGGCTTCGTAATAGGTCTTGCCCCCCTTCACGATTTTGGCGGCTTCCTTGATTTTCTTGCCTTTGAGGGCCGCCTGCACGGCAGCGGGCAGTTCCGTCACGGCCATTTCGATTTCCACTTCCAGCACCTGGCCCTGGTTGTTGTACACAACGGACATCTCTGCTTTGCCCTGCTCGAATCCCACCTCGTAGTCCCCGCTTTTCTCTTTTTCCCAACCTACTTCCTTGGCGCTGGGATAGGCTTTGGCGAAGGCGACCGTTACCGCAGCGGGTACCTTGTCGGCCTTCATTTCTTGGGCCTCGGCGCAGGAGGCAAACGTTACGGCCAGTGCGGCTAGCATCATGAACTTTTTCATTATTTCTCCCTTTTAAGTTTGATATTGATACAAGTATAGGGCAGGAATATGGAGAGAATCTGGAAGAGAGTGATGAAGGATGAGCGATGAATGATTTTAGAAGGCACTCATCATTCATCACAGCGCGGGCTGCCCCGTCATCATTAAAGAGAACCTGTGCCACCCATCTTCAAAATCATAGCTTACCCGGAAGCCGCTGGTTTCGCAAATTTTGGCGACCAGGGCCAGGCCTAGGCCTTGTGAGTCGGCGTTGGGGCTATCCTTGCGAAATCGCTCCCAGAGCTGCGCTACGGGTACCGTGGGCGCGCGGCCCGTATTGCATACCACCAGCTTTTCTGAGTTTAGAACGATATTGATTTCACCCGCCGGTATATTATGCTTGATGGCGTTAGAGAGCAGGTTGTTCAGCAACACGTCGGCCAGGTGGGGGTTGACCAGCACCTGGACGCCGGGGCTGATTTGCTGGTGTAATGTGAGATCCTTGTGCTCCACGAGGGGTTCCCAAAGCGTCAGTTTTTCAACTAATAGTCGACTGAAATCTATTTTTTCCGTTGCGCCAAACTGGCGGTTCTCAATTTTTGTCAGCAGCAATAAGGTCTGGTTCATTCTGGCGAGCCGCCCGGTCGTGTCGAGCAGCCCGCCGATCTGTTCGAGTTGCACGGGGGTGAGGTTCGTTGCCTGCAGCATTTGTTCCAGGTTGGAACTGATGACCGCCAGCGGGGTCTGCAATTCGTGTGAGGCGTTCTCGGTGAAGGTTTTTAGGCTGGCGTATTCCTGCCGGACCAAACTGGTGAGCTGGTCGAGGTTTTGCTGCAAAGTCTGGAACTCGGGGGTGGAGGTGGGGGCGAAAACCAGCGCTTCCGTTTCGTTGATTTTGAAGGTGCCGAGCGTTTGGAGCGTTTGGTAAAAAGGTTGCCAAAGGCGTTTGGACAGCCAGTAGTTTACCAGAAGCAACGCCAGCACGAGCGCTATGATCAGCCCGGCAAAAATCATGAAAATAGCCTCGCTGAGGTCTTCCGTTTCGTAGATCGGATTCTGAATCGTCACTTTATAGTATTGATTACTACTTAGAGAGTCGAGTGCGGATGGAGCGGATACACCGAATGTCAGAATTCGGTAATCGAGCAATTCGCCGGGTTCGAGCGGGTTGGCCATCATGGTGTCGTGCAACGTCTCGGTTACCAAAGCATCCACCCGCTCCACGGCCAGGCTGTCGGTGAGCGAGTACCAGTTTTCGGGCATCTGCCGGGTCTCCCGCAGGTGGGCGGTGAGTTTTACTTTCTGGGCGTAAAGCTGCTCGGTGGCTTCTTCGCTGAATATTTTTTTCAATAAAAAATAACAGAATACCCCGCCTAGCCCCGCCACGAGCAGACAGGCGATCAAAAACGAGCGGGTGGCCTTGTGAATCAGCTTCATGCGGTCAGTTTGTAGCCCACGCCATAGACCGTCTGGATGTAGTCGGGGCAGCCGTGTTCGGTGAGTTTCTTGCGGAGGTTCTTCATCTGCGAGTACAGAAAATCGAAGCGGTCCACCTGGTCGATGTCGTCGCCGTAGAGATGTTCCGAGATGGCCCCCTTGGTCAGCACGCGGCCCGGATTGGCCAGCAAATACGTCAGCAGGTCGTACTCTTTGCGCGTTAGCTGAATCGTCTCCTCGCCCACCCAAACTTCCTTGGCCTCGGGCAGCACCTTGATTTTACCAAAAATGATTTCGGGATTGCCGTCGAACTGACGCCTCCGCCGCAGCGAATTGAGCCGGGCGTTCAGTTCCGAAAGGTGGAAGGGCTTGGTCAAATAGTCGTCAGCTCCCAAATCGAGGCCCCTGACCTTATCGTCGAGTGAGTTTTTGGCCGAGATGATAATGATGCCCGCGCGGGATTTCTCTGCTTTCAACTTCCTGATCAAATCCAGCCCCGATCCGTCGGGCAGCATGATGTCCACCAGGGCGCAGTCGTATTCGTAAAGGCCGATTTTCTCGTTGGCGGTCTGGGCATCCGCCGCCCACTCACACACGTGGCCTTCGCCCCGGAGAAAATCCAGAATTGCGGCCGCCAGCGACTTTTCGTCTTCAACCAATAGTATTTTCATATCCCGAAGGTAAGGCGCAATTCTGGAGAGAAGTTGTATCCAAAATTCCTCCAAGGTTCACCTTCACAGTCGGCGGCGGTGATGCCGAAAGTAATTAAAATCAGAACACCGCTCCCGGAGCGGCTGTCGCTGTCGGCCTACGTGTCGCCCGACTGGAACAAACTGGACGTACGGCGCGACGAACCGGTTGCCTTCAAATACGGCGACGAGGAGTTGCCGGCCGGCATTTTGGCGGGTATCAGGGTGAAGCTGGGGGCGAAATGGGGGTTTGGCAAGCGGTAAACCACCCGGATAATAGAAATGATTTTCATAAATCAGCCCCGTCAGCTTTGGCCTTGTCAATAGAGTAACGGGCTACGTCCTGCCCTTGTTCGGTACCCACTATTGCATCAAAAGTCCAGTGGATACCGCCATAAACCCTGGAAATAGCCGCCTCTTCTGCCCAACCCCGCACCAGTCCCGCTTCGGCGGGAAAAATGTAGGCTAGTACTTCGGCGGCGGCGGCAGAAAATACGCTATGGCCGGATGTGTAGCTGGGGAAATTAGGCGTTCCGGCGATCGTTTTGAAACCCTCGATGATTTGGATGGGGCGCGGATAATGGTAGTAATACTTGGCATCCCAGCAACTGATGCCCCCGTCCATAATCGCCATGTTCATGTAGGCAAACGTGCGGGCCGACCGCAGCGGATTCATCTGGTACTTAACGATGAATTCTTTGGCAAAGCGATTCCAGTGGCCTGGCGGGGTGTAGGTGGCTAATCCGTCCTGCCAGAAATTAGCGATCCTTCGCCGCTCCACGGTGCTGTTGGCCGCGTAGTCTTTCAATATTTTTACATCGGCCAAAAACTCCGGAGAGCCTGGCGTGGGCGGGACTTTGGGGCGCGTATCGAGCACATTGGGCACGTTCCACATTTTTACTTTTCCGAACAAAGGCGTCAGCCCGACCGGACGGACGGGGCGTTCCAGGTTGTCCCACTGCCAGCCAAAGCGGGCGAAGGCCGCTGCCTTGAGCGAATCAGAAACGGCCTTCGTGCATTGTGCGAACTTTATGCCATCATTGGCGGCACGCGCCAGGCCTATGGCCGAAATTTTATTGCCAATCTCGACGCCTGCCTGCACGTCGCTCGCTACGTTGCCACCTGAGAGAATCAGACTTTGCAGGTGTTCCGCTTCACGTTTTTGCAGGTATTCCTTTTCCAGCGGAAACATCACTGTGAGTACTTGCCGCGACACCGCCGCAACTACGGCCCCATCGGAAGGATACGAAGGGATGATCGTCGGATCGTAGGCATAGACGATACTGGCATCTTGCTGGTACGGGGCTGCCCTTTTGTAAAAATACTTATAGT